>NZ_AQPF01000007.1:0-162576 GCF_009846745.1 Alcanivorax xiamenensis
GACTTTAGCGTCTGGCGTCTGGCGTCTGGCGCCCGGCGCCCGGCGCCCGGCGCCCGGCGTTCAATTCTTCGGGAAATGCTCAGCCAGCAGCCCGGCAAGCCGATCCAGGCGGTGGCGGCGTTTGGACAGCCCGAACACGTTCATCATGCGGGTCCCCCAGGTCAGCGCCGTGGCCAGGGTGTCGCCGCCGCGGCGGGGGATCACATGAAGGTGGACATGGGGCACATGCTGATTGGCCTCGCGGCCGTCGTTGACCACCACGTTATGGGCTTTGACATCCAGCCCCGCCCGCTTCTGGGCGCGAATGGTGCGTCTCGCCAGTTCAAAAAGATGGGCCGCCAGATCCGGCTCCAGCTCTTCCAGCAGCGCATGATGGGCCACCGGAATCACCAGACAGTGGGCTTCGCGTACCGGAAACAAATCCAGCAGCACCACCGCCCGCTCGTCCCGGTACACCACACTGGCGGGGGCATCCCCGTTCAGGATCCGGCAGAAAACACAGTCAGTCGTCGTCATAATCCTCATCGGCCCCGGCCACCGCTTTACGGCGCTGGCGCCAGGACTCCAGCAAGGCAACGATAAACGCCACCAGCAGTACCGCCACCAACGGCGCCACCGCCCGCCAGGGCCCGCTGTCGTTGCCGGCGAACAGGCCGTCGAACAGACTGACCACCCAGGCCGGCGCCCATTCTTCCTGATTGGCCGCCACCGGCCACGGTGTCAGCAGCACGGCGGTCGCCAACCCCCGCAGCAGGGTTTTCAGCCAGGACATCAGAGGTCTGGTCAGATACCACAGCACCACCAGCACTCCCAGACTTCCCAATACGTAAGCCAGCCATCCCATCATATAGGCGTTCGTCGTCACAATTACTCCCTGGAGCCCTTCACGCTCTCAAGCCATTCTATACATCCTGGACCAACCTCTCTATCGGCTGGACCGGATCAGTTTTCCACCCAATGGATGACATGGTCTTCCCAGTCCCGCTCCGGCACCCGGTTCTCCGGCACCACGCGACCGGCAACACTGATACCGGCGGCCCGCACCGAGCCCGGTTCCCCGGACAGCAATGGATGCCACTCAGGCAGCGGTTTATCCTCGGCTCGCAATCGATAGGCGCAGCTGGCCGGCAGCCAGTCGGAACCGGCCATCTCTTCGGTCACCTGAAGGCAACCCGGCACCTTGCGCCGCCGCTGGGCGTAGACCTGGCAACGACAGCGGCGGGTATCGAGGTAACGGCAACTGAGATCCGTGAACACCACCTCGCCGCTGTCCTCGTCCTCCAGTTTGACCAGACAGCAGCGCCCACAGCCATCACACAGCGCCTCCCACTCCCGGCTATTGAGCTGCCCCAGTGGCAGGGTCCAGAAGCGCTCGCGCAGCGGCGGCCGGCTCGACGTCATGGCCGCTTCCCTCGCGGGTTGTCGGGATGGCCGGCGGCCAGGAACAGATCCTCGTCCGGCGGTGGCGGCATTTGCAGATAGAACCCCTTGTCACGCACCTCGTCCATGACCTTGCCCACCTCCGCCCGTGCCAGCGGCCGCTTGGGGTCCAGGATCATATCGCTAACGTGCACCAGCTTGCCGCATTGCTCGAGCAACACCTTCGGCACCGCTTCCAGGCCAGTGGCGCGGGCCACGAAAAGATACATCTCGGAGCGGCGGCTGCTCCGGTAGATGGAGCAGAACAACTTGCCTTGCAGTGTCATAGCATCTCCAACAACGGCTCGGCGACCGGCTCCCGGCGCCAGCCTCGCAACGGCTCGGGCAGGGATGCCGGATCGCGCACCAGCGCTTCCAGCCAGCGGCGCCGCACCAATACCTCCGGCTGCAACCCCAGATCCCCGGCCAGAACGGTCACCCGGTCACGCAATTGCTTTACCCGATCCCGCTGCGGCCGGTCCAACGGTTCCGGCAACGGCTCCGGCGGCGCTTGCCGGCGCCCCTGTTGCAGACAGGCGATGATCCGCTCACCGTCCCGCTGAACCAGCTTGGGATGCAGTCCCAGGGACTGCAGCGCGCTCCGATCAACGCGGCTGCGACGGCTCAATTCCAGCATCACCGGATCCTTGAGCACGAAACTGCGCGGCAGGTCCCGCTGCCGGGCGGTCTCCTCTCGCCAGCGCGCCAGCTCCGCCAGGGCGGCCAGTGCCTCGCCCTGCAAGGCGCCGGCGCCCTTGACCCCATGCCAGGGCTCACCACCCTGTCCACGGCGCCGCACGTCCGCCACCAGCCGATCACATTCCTCCCGCCACCAGGCTTCCCGCCCCAGGGCGTGGAGACGTTCACGCAAACGGCCGGTGACTTCAGGCAGGTATTTCACGTCATCCTCGGCGTAGCTCAGCTGCTCGGCGCTGAGCGGCCGTTTGAGCCAGTCGGTGCGCGTGGCGCCCTTGGGCAGCGCCACCCCGAGCAGCTGTTCCACCAGCCGCTGGTAACTCATTTGCATATCTTCACCGACCAGAGCGGCGGCGATCTGGGTATCCTCGATATGCCCCGGGCACTGGCCGGTGAAATACTGCAGCGCTTCCAGATCCTCGGAACAGGAATGCATCACCAGACACCGGTCCGCCAGCACCTGGCCCAGCGCCGTGGCGGTCACCCGGGTGGTATCGATGAGACGGATGGCATCGCCATCGTGAGCTTGCACCAGGGCCAGTCGCGGCCAGTAGGTCCGCTCCCGCATGAACTCGGTATCCAGGTACAGCGGGCCCGCCGCCGGTTGCCAGTCCTGGATCCGTTCGTCTGTGTCACACCATATATAACTCATGCCGCTCCCGGCTCGTCCGAATGGGGCGCATTATACGGGCTCGGGAGCCTCTGAATCACTCCCCGATGCTGCCGGCCTGGTGGGCGTCGCCCGCGAAAGCCCCGAAGGGCGGGCACCGCGGCCCCCGTTAGCCGTGTTAAACGCCTGCCAAGGGCGGGCGCCGCGCCTTGCTAGCGGGCCTGTAGCGCCCGGAGGTGTGCCCGCTATCCGCTTTCTGCTAACCTTGGCGCGCCTTGAAAACCGCACAGGAATCAACCATGAGCACGAAACTGGTACTGGTCCGCCACGGACAGAGCGTCTGGAACAAGGAAAACCGTTTCACCGGCTGGAAGGACGTGGATCTCACCGACCAAGGGCGGGTGGAAGCGAAAACCGCCGGCGATCTGCTGAAAGAAGCGGGCTTCGAGTTCGATATCGCCTACACATCCGTGCTCAAGCGCGCTATCCGCACCCTGTGGACGATCCTCGATACCATGGATCAGATGTGGATTCCGGTAGTGCGCGATTATCGCCTCAACGAACGCCACTACGGCGCCCTGCAGGGCCTGAACAAGGCGGAAACCGCCGCCAAGTACGGTGACGAGCAGGTGTTGATCTGGCGTCGCAGCTACGATACGCCGCCGCCGCCAATGGAGCGTGATGATGAGCGCTACGCCGGCCGTTTCCGCGTTTATAGTAACCTCAGCGAATCCGAAATCCCGCTGTCCGAGAGCCTCAAGGACACCGTGTCCCGCTTCGTTCCCTATTTCCAGAGCGCGATCGAACCGGATATCCGCGCCGGCAAGCAGGTGCTGATCTGCGCCCACGGCAACAGCCTGCGCGCCCTGGTCAAGCACCTGGGCAATATTTCCGACGAGGAAATCGTCAAACTCAATATCCCCACCGGCATCCCCATGGTGTATGAGCTGGACGACGATCTGAGGCCGATCAAGAACTACTATCTGGGTGACGCCGAAGCCGCCGCCGCGGCCGCGGAAGCGGTGGCCAACCAAGGGAAAGCCTGACAGTTATCCCCCCGGTGGCGCCCGCCGCTGGGGATAGCTTCAGGAATCCGGCGCCGGAATACGATCCAGGACTTCCACCCGGCGCCGCTCTCCCGTCTCGAACAAGCGCTCCCGCAACCGCTCTATTTCCGCCTGCTGGTCGCTCGGCGCCAGCCCGCTTTCCAGAATGACTCGGCGCTGTTCCCGGTAATCCTCGTAACGGGACTGCCAGAGTGCCCGGCGCTGATCCAGCTCCGCCAGACGATCCGCCGCCTCCCGCCCCAGTCGTTGTTCGCGCAGTTGATCGATCCGCTGGGACGACGCGCCTTCATTCCTTAACGCCTGTATTTCCTCACGCACCCGCATCGGCTCCCGTGAAGCACGCACCTGTTCGCGCAACTCCGGTGGCAAGGTGGCTTCCAATGCTTCCAGGCGCTCTGCCCTGGTGGCTTCGCCCAGCTCTTCATCTTCAAGAATCCGGCGCCGCTGCAGGGCGAAGTCCGCGTAGCGATCCTCGAAGCCAAAAAACGCCTCGGCGGTGGCGGCATCGAAAAACCGGTCCCGCAAAGCCCGGCGTTGCTCCAGGCTGTGGCGTAACGCGGCCGGTTCCTGTGCCGGCGGCGTCAATTCCGCCAGCGCCTCGCGATAGCCCAGATACTGTTGCAGCAATGCCCACGCCCGGGCCGCCGCCGACGGCGACAATCGTGCCTCGAAATCCGCCGCCAGACGCGCCTTGAGCGTGTCCAGATCCTCTTCACCCAACGCCGACAACACATAGTCGAAGCGGCGCCGCAGCGCCTCGTTGATGATCAGGTTGCCTTTCTCGTCCTCGGCCAGCGCCCCATCCGGGCGGGTGCCGCGCCAGGACGGCGGCGGTGAATCGGCCAGCGCCCGGCCGCGCTCGGCGTAATCATGCAACGGTGGCATTGTCGGGGTTTGCGGCGGGGTTTGGCGCGCCGCTGTCACCTCGCTCTCACCATCGCCGGCCCATCCCCAGATGCCCAGGACCGCCAGCGCCACCAGTGCGATCAGAATTGTGTATATGCGTCCTTTGCTCACGTTCAGTCCTCGACGGAAACCGCTCCCGACCCTCGCACCACCGTTCTAACAGGAGATGCCGCTCGTCGGATTACGACATTTTTATTAGTGAACGCCTGTTCCGCTCTGTTTAGGATCATAGCAGGCTGTTGGCAAACAGTCCGGAACCCGCCGGGTTCCACTGATAAAGGGTGGCCGATGGAATCGGTCATTGGCAAGAAAGAGCGCGGCAGCGGCTGATGCCGTGGTTCAGCCGCGACGGGCTCGACAAAAAATACCGAAAACAACAGATAAACAGGGAAGCTTATGAAAACGTCAAATAAAGCGCTGAAGGCGCTGCTCGGCATCCTGTTGTTCGCATGGTTGGCCGGCGCCACCCATGCCGACGACTACACCGAAACCCGCTATCCCATCGTGCTGGTGCACGGCTTGTTCGGCTTCGATACCGCCGTTGGCGTGGACTATTGGTACCGCATCCCCGAGGAACTGCGGCGAAGCGGCGCCGAAGTCTACGTGGCCCAGGTTGCCGCGGCCCAGGACACCGAGGTGCGCGGCGAGCAACTGGCACGACAGGTGGAGGATATTCTTGCCATCAGTGGCGCCGAGAAGGTCAACCTGATCGGCCACAGTCACGGCAGCCCCACCATCCGTTACGTGGCCTCGGTCTACCCGGACATGGTGGCCTCCGCCACCGGTGTTGGTGGCGTCAACTGGGGCGCGCGCCTGGCGGATGTCTTGCAAGGCGCGGTGGAGGATGTGCCTTTCAGCGGCGACCTGATCGGCTTTCTCGGCAACGCCCTTGCCGGGCTGATCGATCTGTTCTCCGGTGGCGGCCACGAACAGGACATCCTGGCCGCCTTGAAAGCACTCACCACCGAAGAGACCCTCGCTTTCAACCAGCGTTATCCGGAAGGCATGCCCAGTGAGTATTGTGGTGAGGGGCCCCGGGAAGGCAGCAACGGCGTTTCCTACTTCTCCTGGAGTGGCGCCAAGCCACTGACGAATTTCCTCGACCCTTCCGATGTTCTGCTCGGCGCCACCTCCATCGTTTTTCTCGGCGAGAAGAATGATGGACTGGTGAGCAGTTGCTCCAGCCACCTTGGCATGGTGATCCGCGATGACTATCGCATGAACCACCTGGATGAGGTGAACCAGGTCCTGGGGCTACGTGATCTGTTCAGTACCGATCCGGTCACCCTTTACCGTCAGCACGCCAATCGGCTCCGAAACTACCAATTCTGAGTCGAAACGGCCACGCCGGGCGCCACATCGCTGGCGTGGCCGGGACACGGATAATACGGTCTGCGCACCTGCCGAAACACCCGTCATTTTGAAGACCGGGGCGCCGTTGCCGGCCGTCGCTCCGGTATTGAGCGATGATACCAGCGGCCGCCATTATCAGATTCCAAGGGACGATCCAACTTTACTCAAAAGCAGGACAATAACCATGATAAGAAGTCTTCGCATTGTGCTGGCCTTATGCGCCACGCTGACCATTTCCCTGGCCCAGGCCGCCGATCCGATCGAGAGGCGTATCTGCGTGTTCGATCTGGCCGGTAACGTCGGTCCGGTAATGACCGCCATGAAGGACTGGCAGACCGCCGCGCTGCAATGGGGGCTGAAAGCCAAGCTGGTGGCTTACACCAATGAAGCCATCGCCGCCGAGGATCTCAAGGCCGGCGTTTGTGACGCCTCCCTGATCACCGGCCTGCGCGCCCGCAAGTTCAACAAATACGTTGGCACCGTCGACGCCATCGGCGCCATGCCAACCATGGAACACATGAAAGTCCTGTTGCAGGTGCTGGCCGATCCACGCAGCGCCAAGCCAATGAGCCACGGCGATTATGAAGTCATTGGCCTGGCACCGGCGGGGGCGGCCTATATTTTCGTCAATGACCGGGCCATCGATTCCCTGGCCAAGGCCGCCGGCAAGAAGATGGCGGTGCTGGAGTTCGATGAAACCCAGGCGATCATGGTGGCTCAGGCGGGCGCCACGCCGGTCTCTTCGGATATCACCAATTTCTCCACCAAATTCAACAATGGCGTGGTGGATATGATTGCCGCGCCCCTGGTGGTCTATGAGGTTCTGGAACTGTACAAGGGACTGTCACCGGACGGCGGCATCATTGACTACCCGCTACTGCAATTGTCCATTCAACTGGTCGCCAACAAGGCGCGCTTCCCGGAACGGATCGCACAGCAATCCCGCGAATATTTTTACAACAATCTGGATCGCGTCATCGAACAACTGCAACGTGAGGCCGCCACGGTCAACGATAAATGGTGGGTGCAGATTCCCGACAGCGACAAGCAGGAGTACGAACTCATGATGCAGGAAGGCCGGACCCAGTTACAGCAGCGGGGCTTCTACGACGCCGATATGCTGGCACTGCAAAAACGGATTCGCTGCAAGCTGGATCCGACCCGGGCGGAATGTACCTGAACACCGCGATATCACGGTTCGTGAATTGCTGCCGTCCGATCAATTTTCACGGATTGGGCACGTCACTTCATTCGCGAGTAAACTCGCTTCCCACAGGCGTGCCACGGAGCCGCTGTGGGAAGCCGCCGGGCGGCGCTCCGCTTTGGCAGCGAATGGTTTGTCAGCATGCCGGTGTCTCGTTGTATGCGACTTGCCTACAGCCCCAGCCGCTTGGCGATGATCTCGTTCATGATCTCGTAAGTGCCACCACCGATGGATAGGATGCGGTTGTCGCGAAACAGCCGTTCCACCACGGTGCCGCGCATGAAGCCGCTGCCACCGAAGATCTGCACCGCATCCCAGGTGACCCGGTCCGCGCACTGGGTAGCCTGATTCTTGGCCATGGACACATCCAGCACGCAATCCTCACCGGCGGCGATACGAGCCGCCACCCGATAAGTGAACTCGGTACTCGCTTTCACCATCGTGGCCATTTCCGCCAGTTTATGGCGGGTCACCTGGAAGCCGGCCAGCGGCCTCCCGAACGCCTGACGCTCACGGGCATAGGCCAGCGCCTCCTCCAGTGCCACCTGCGCGGTCATGTTGGCGGTGACGGCCAGGATCAGGCGTTCCATCTGGAAATTGCTCATGATGCAGTAAAAGCCGCCGTTCTCCGGACCAATGAGATTCTCCACCGGTACCTGGCAATCCTCGAAGAACAGCTCGGCGGTATCCGATGCCCACCAGCCCATCTTCTTCAGTTGCCTGCCGACGGTGAAACCGGGGGTGCCCTTCTCCACCAACAACAGGCTGATACCGCCAAATCCCGCATCCCCGGTGCGTACCGCCACGGTGTAATAATCCGCGCGCACGCCGCTGGTAATGAAGGTTTTCGAGCCGTTCACCCGGTAATGATCACCCTCCTTGACCGCCCGGGTACGCAGGTTCGCCACATCGGAACCGCCGCCAGGCTCGGTGATCGCCAGCGCGGAAATCTTTTCCCCCGCCAGCACCGCCGGCACCACCCGTTCCTGCAGCGCGTCGCTGCCCCACTTCCACACCGGCGGCAAACCGATGTCCAGGGAGCCGAGACTGGCGCCAACACCTCCGGAGGTGCATCGCACCATCTCCTCACAGGCCGCCACTTTCATGAACACATCCTCGCCGGTGCCGCCCCAGCGCTCCGGCGCGCCAATCCCCAATAGCCCCGCCTGAGCAGCCTTGACGTACAACTCACGGGGAAAAGTCCCCGCCTCCTCCCACTCATCCACGTGCGGGCGGATCTCCCGCTCAACAAAAGCCTTCACGGTTTCTCGCACCATCCGGTGGGTGTCATTGAAATAATCGAGTGCGGACACGGAACCTCCTGTGATTGTCGCCCTGGCACCAGCCATACCTAGCGCTTGCTTGGTTTACAAGGTAGCAAACCCCGCCTGGCCGGACAAAGACCGGAACGCGCAATCTGGAGGACGAATTCGTCAACGGCGGCACGCCAACGCGCCATTCGCTGCTAAAGCGGCTTCGTAGCTCCTCCGCTGTGGGAAGCTGGCTTGCCAGCGAATACGATGCAAGTTCGATCTCAGGGCCTTTTCGCTGCCAAGGCAGTCTCCCACAACGGCTTCGAAGTGAAAGGCCACGGAGCCAGCAAGACTCCCACGGATAGGGCCTCGCTGTGGGAAGCTTGCTCGCAAGCGAATATTGTCAAGTGGCTGAGTGAACCCCATTCACTTGCGAGCAAGCTTCCCACAGCGGCTTCGTAGCCCATGATTCAAAGCGAATGATCCCACCATGGCGCATGTACCGTCCCAGTCACCAAAGCGCCTCATAAAGCCGCACGATCTCCTCGGCCTCCGGCACCCGGGGATTGTTCCCCGGCGAGCCGGAAGCCAGGGCCTGTTCCGCCATGGTGTGACGGACCTCGAAAAAGCGGTCGCGGTCGATGCCGAAGCCCGCCGGCGTCGGCACCCGCAGTTCCTCGTTGATCGCCACCAGGGTCTCCAACAACTTGGCGTTGGCGCGGGCATCGTCATCATCCAGCCCGGCGAACCCCAGCGCGCGGGCGCAATCCGCATAACGGGCCGAAGCCGCCGGCAGCGAATATTCGGTCACCGCCGGCAGCAACATGGCGTTGGACAAGCCGTGGGGCACATGGAAGAAAGCACCGATGGGACGGCTCATGCCGTGCACCAGCGCCACCGAGCTGTTGCAGAAAGCCACTCCGGCCAGCGTGGCGCCCAGCATCATCGCCTCGCGTGCCACCCGGTCCTCGCCATCGTGGTAGGCACGACGCAAATGAGGACCGATCAACCGCAACGCCGCCAGAGCCTGGCTGTCACTGTAGCCGTTGGCCTTGCGGCTAACGTAGGCCTCGATGGCGTGAGTCATGGCATCGATACCGGTGTCCGCGGTGGTTCGCGGGGGCACCGACACAGTCAGCTCGTAGTCCACCAGTGCCGCCACCGGCATGAAGGCGGCGCCGACGCAGAGCAGTTTTTCGTCGGTACGTTCGTCGGTGATGATGGTGAAACGGGTGGCTTCCGAACCGGTGCCGGCGGTGGTGGGAATGGCGATCACCGGCAACCCCGCTTCATCCACCTGACGCGGAAAGCGGTAATCATTGATTACGCCGCCATGCCTGCCCAGCACGGCGATGGCCTTGGCGCTGTCGATGGGGCTGCCGCCGCCCAGGGCCACCACGGCGTCATAATCACCGTCGCGTACCATCGCCAGTCCGCCTTCCAGAGAGGCGGCGGTGGGCTCCGGCAGCGTATCGGCGAACACGTCAGCGCCCATGCCCGCCTCCGCCAGCAACCCCCGCAAACGTTCCAGATACCCCAGTCGCGCCATCATCCGGTCGGTGACGATCAGCGGATTGCGGCAACCGAGCCCCTGCAGTACCGCCGGCAGGCGCGCCATGGCGCCGGCGCCCACCTCCAGCACACGGGGCAATATGATCGAGGCCATGCTGTTCTCCTTGTTCTGTGTGTAGCCGAGCCAAGGAGACTGTTACATGGTGATCGAGGGGGTGCAATAAGTTCGCTAAGTTCGCTGGCAAGCCAGCTTCCCACAGGTTCGGCTACGAAGACCCTGTGGGAGCTGGCTTGCCAGCGAATACCGCGCGGCAAGGCCGCGCACAAGGGCTGGCGCGCTGCGTGTAAGCGTGCCGGCGGCTTTTTCGCTCAATCCTCGAACGGGCGGCGGGCGCGCAGGGCCTGAGCCAGGGTGGCGCCGTCGACGAACTCCAGATCACCGCCCATGGGAACACCCTGAGCGATGCGGGTGACACTAACGCCCGCTTCCCGGGCCAGATCGAGGACATAGTGAGCGGTCGCCTCCCCCTCCACGGTGGTGCCGGTGGCCAGAATCAGCTCGCGAATTTCACCGTCACGCAGCCGTTGCTCGAGCACATCCAGACCCAGTTCCCGCGGCCCGATACCGTCCAGCGGCGACAACTCACCCATCAGCACGAAATAATGGCCACGAAATTCACCGGACTGTTCCACCGCCAGCACATTGGCCGGCGAGGACACGATACAGATCAGCGACGGATCCCGGCGCGGGTCCAGGCAAATGGCGCACAGGGTCTGCTCCGCATTGGTCCGCTCGGCATAGTTGCGGCAACGCTCGCAGTGGCTGACACCATCCATGGCCGCGCGCAGCGCGTCAGCCAGTTCACGCCCCTGCTCGCGACCCCGCTCCAGCAAGGCGTACGTCATGCGTTGCGCGGACCGGGGGCCCACACCGGGCAGGCAGGTAAAGGCGTCGATCAGGTTTTCCACCAGGGGCGGATGCTTCATCACATCGATCCGTTACATGCCCGGGAACGGGAAACCACCTAGCCCGCCACCCGCCATGTTCTTCATGGCATCCTGCTGGCTGCGTTCGACCCGGCGCACCGCGTCATTGACGGCGGCGGCCAGCAGATCCTCAAGGAATTCCTTATCCTCGCTCATGACACTGGGATCAAGCTCCACTTTCTTGACGTCATGGCGGCCATTCATCACCACCTTGACCAGACCGGCGCCGGCTTCGCCGGTGACTTCGGCGTTGGCGGCGTCTTCCTGCATTTTTTTCATCTTCTCCTGCATGGCCTGGGCCTGCTTGAGAAGGTCGTTCATGTCGAAATCCATCGTTTTGCTACCTGTTCGGGCCCTAGTCGCGGGGGCGGATACTGTCTTCATCGAGGCGGCCGCCGAAACGGCTCATCAGCGTTTGCACGGTGTCGTCGGCCAGCAGTGATGCCCGCGCCTCCTCCAGCCGTTCCTGACGGCGCTGCTGATCCAGCAACTCCGGGGTATCGGCCACGGTTTCATGGTAACGCACCTGAACCCGGATACGGCGATGGTAGTAATCACTGAGCGCGCCGCCCAATTCCTCCAGACGCTCATTATTGACCAGCACCTGGTGGCCATTGCTGAGTTCCAGCGTCCACTGATGTTCGTCGCGCTCCGCCAGCACCGCGTTGCGGGCCAGGTGCCGCACCGCCCCGTCCAGCGGCAACCGCATCAACAACGCCGCCCACCAGGAAGCCATTTCGCCGTCATCCCGGGGCTCCCCCAAGGGTTCGGGATCCGGCTGCCGACGTACCGGCTGCTCGGCGGCCGCCGGCCCGGGTTCCGGTTCGGGCTCGGACTGGGGGTCCGGTTCGGGTTCCAGTGCCGCTGGCGCGGTCTCCAGAGCCCGCGACAGCGCCGCGGCTCCGGGCTCCGGCCGCGGGGCCGTCTCAGGCGGGGGCGCCGGTTCATTCCGGGGCGGGTAGCGGTCTTCAGGTTGCGGAGCCAGAGCAGGCTCGGGCGCCGGTTCCGCCGCCACCGCCTGTTGAGCCGGCGGTGCGCTCACCGTGGCGTCCAATCGCGCTTGCGATCCGGATTGCTCGTTGGCACCAGCGGTGCCGCCGTCCAGCATGGCCTTCATAGCGCCGGGGCCCGACGCCGCGGGGGCGTCGCTAGGGGCTGGCTGGGGCTTTTTTGCCGGGGCGCTGCCCTCCCCCGCCGCGAGCACGCCCTTGGGTGAGAACAGCACCATGCGCAGCAGCGTCATTTCCAGCGCGGCGCGGCTGTCCGGGGCGTCCTGTACATCGCGGCGGCCGCGCAGAGCCACGTCGTAATAGAGTTGCACCTGCTCGGCGGTGAACTCCCCGGCCAGCGCCTGCATGTCGGCGTCATCGCTTTCACCCAGCGCCTGAGTCACCGCCAACTCGTGCAGCGCCGACACCAGTTCGTCCAACAATGCCAGCTCGTCCGGAGCGTGTTCGGACACCGCCGCCAGCGCGTTCAGCACCGCCGCCGGCGTATCCTCGGCCAACGCCCGCAACAAGGTCCGCACATGAGCGCGATCAACGGTCCCCAGCATGCCGGAGACGGCGCCGGTGGTCAGTTGCTCACCACCGAAAGCAATGGCCTGGTCAGTGAGGCTGAGGGCGTCACGCATGGACCCGCGCGCGGCCTTGCCCAGCGCCAGCAGCGCCGGCTCCTCGAAGCGGATCATCTCCCGTTCGAGCAGGTCCTTGAGGTGGCGGGCGATCTGTTCCGCCGGTAACGCCTTGAGGCTGAACTGCAGGCAGCGCGACAGGACGGTCACCGGCAGTTTCTGCGGATCGGTGGTGGCGAGCAGGAACTTCACATGGGGCGGCGGCTCCTCCAACGTCTTCAGCAGCGCGTTGAACGAGTGCGCGGAGAGCATGTGCACTTCGTCGATCAGATAGACCTTGTAGCGGCCACGGCTGGGCGCGTACTGCACGTTTTCCAGCAGCTCGCGGGTATCCTCCACCTTGGTGCGGCTGGCGGCATCCACCTCGATCAGATCAACGAAGCGACCCTCGCCAATTTCCTGACAAGTGGGGCAAACGCCACAAGGACGGCTGCTGACGCCTTCCTCGCAATTGAGGCAGCGGGACAGGATGCGGGCGATGGTGGTCTTGCCGACACCCCGGGTGCCGGTGAACAAGTAGGCGTGGTGCAAGCGATCCTGATCGAGCGCGTGCATCAACGCCCGGGAAACGTGTTCCTGGCCCACCAGTTCATCGAAGGTGCGCGGGCGATACTTGCGGGCAAGAACCTGGTAACTCATGGTACTCCAGCCAAAAGGATGCGGGCTTTGCAAAAGCGATAAGCTTGGCGAATGCCGTATGCTAGCGAATCTGGCCGGGTTGCAACAGCACGGGAACGGAATGGTGTGATGGCGCGGCGAAGAAAGGGGGGAAATGGAGGCCTTCCCGCCAGCCGCACCTCGGCACACAAGTCCACCGCGTCCGTTGCTCCCTTCCGGGCCTGGCGGGTTGCGCGATTTATCGTTGCGAGGGGACCGGCAGGTCGGCCATAACGCGCCCGTGAAGGCGAGCGCGCATTGTGGCCAAACGTTTATGCCATTGCAAGTTCAATTGAACGGACTGAAATCGTCCTCGTGACCCACTTCCCTGGCCTCGCGGTGGCGTTGCTCCATCATCCGTTCCACCCGGCGCGCCTGGACTTCGGTATCGGCGTCCACCATCACCAGGTAGTTGCCATTCTCCACGTCTTTCCAGTAGGGCTCCAGGTGATGGTTGCGGCTGGAAATACCGTAGATGCCGCCCAGCCAGGCGCCGAAGCACATGCAGAAAAGAGTGCTGAAGATCACCACGCTCAAGGCCAGTTGCTGCCCCCAGGGCTCCATCGCCACCAGCACCGAGCCGATGATGAAACCGCCGAGCGCGCCGAACAGAGCGCCGAGAAAACCGGCATGCATGATCTCGGTATCTTCCCATATGGTGGTGGCGTGCAGCTGGGCCCGGATCACCGGGCCGGATTCCTTGCCCAGAACATGCATGCGGCCTTCGTCGATCCCGGTCACGTCCAGATCCCGGGAGATATTCTGGACACTGTCGAGAGTGCCGGTAACGTAGTACAAGCGTTTCATGGGTCCGCCTCCTTGTCCGCAGCCGGAATCACGCGTTCTCCCGTCAGGGGGCGTGCATTCCGGGCTTGTATCTTCGATTCTGCGCCGCCGCCGACAACGGTGTCAGGGCGTTGAATAGACAAGTTGGCTATATTGGAGGGAGCCTGATAACGGGAGGGAATGTCAGGGACCGGTGTTACCGGCCCCTGAGTATATTGGTATCAATCCTTGTTGATCGGGACCTGACGGGCTTTCTCGGATTCCGGAACCACCCGTTTCAGATGCACCACCAGCAGGCCATCGTTCAGCGCGGCGCTGTCCACCTGCACGTGGTCGGCCAATCGGAAGGTGCGCTCGAAGGCACGGCGGGCAATGCCGCGATGCAGCCAGGTACGGCCCTGCTGCTCCTCGGCGCCGGGTTTGCCGGTGATGCGCAGAACATTCTCCTGCACCGTCACGGTCAGCTCGGCCTCACGGAAGCCGGCCACCGCCATCACCACCTGATAACGGCCATCGGCGTCACGGATAATGTCGTACGGGGGATAACCGCCGGACTGGTCGGAACGCAGGCCGTCCAGCCACTCGTCGAAACGGTCAAAACCCACACTGTGTCGAAAAAGAGGTGCCAAAGTATTCATCACGTCGTCTCCAGATTCATACCACCCGTTCCCCGCAGGCAAAGGGGTGGACAATTTACCGGGCATCCCGCTCATCGGAACGCCTGTTTGGGACGTGACACTTCAGCCGGCTGTGGTCACGGGGAGATAAATGGGGGGTGCCGAAAAGATTTCAAGGGGGGGATACACCGTTTCCGCTGGCACGCGACACGCCAGCACGCCAGGCTTGCCAGCCCGAAGTCAGACGGAGAGGCCTGAGTGCTTGGGAAGTCACAACAGAAGTGGGTTCGTGAACTCACTACGCAGGGTCCTCGATGCCGCCCTGCTTAGCGTGCAAGCGTGCTGGCGTGTTGCGTGCCAGCGGATCCCTTTTCAACGTGGCGGATCGAGCCGTTCGGCGGTGGTGTTATTGCAGCGAAACCAGCCGGCGATGCTGATTCGTTGGGCCTGGGCCTCCAGCACCTCATGAGGAATGTGCTCGCTCAGGAAGCACACCAGCGTGCCACCGAGGGGTTCCACTTCCGTATCCACCACGCGGCTGTGCGGTTCCGGCCACAGGCGCAGGCGGCCGCCCAGGTCACTGCTCCAGTTCTGATTCAGGTACAGCACCACCGATAACACGCGGCCGGAGTTGCCGCGAAAGGCATCCAGGTGGCGCCGATAAAAAGCGCCGGGATCGTAGATGGCGAAGTGCGCTTCCAGATCGAACAGCCCGAGAAACAGCTCCCGGTTCACCGCCAGCCGCAGCTGCTCCAGTTCTTCCTGCAGGCGGCATTGGGCCAGGGTCGAGCCGTTCAGCCAGCAGGTGCGGTCACGGCGCACGCGCTGGTCATGCTGGTGATCCTCGCGCCGACCGATACCGGCTTCCTGAAATTCGCCACGGGCATCACGCAACAACGCCTCGCGGCGCAGGGCGCGGATCAAAGGCGTGGGAAAATAACCCGGCATGACCGCGTAATGACGGGCCACCAGGCTGTCGATGAGCCGCGCCCGCCGTTCACCGGCCTGCGCGTCAAAAGGGCTGATTGTGGGTTCCAGCGAAGGATCCTCGGTGAATCCTCAAGCGTCTAGTGACGCTCATCCTCAAGCGTCCCGGGATATTGCTCCGGGTGGAAACGCTCAGTGCAGCGCGCCGGGCTCCGAGGGCGCGCCCTCATCGTCGGGCCAGAATAACCAACCCGCCTGCTGGCATTCTTCCAGCAGTTGTACGGTGCCGTCCACGGTGGCCTGCACGAAATAGATGAACTGATCAAAGGTCACGCCCTGACGGCCAAGCAGCAGGTCGCAGGCCACCAGCCTCGGCATGGAATCGTCATTGACGTCCAGGAACAGTTTCAGGGACGGATACTGCATGTTCAGAGCCGACAGTTCCGCCTGCACCGCGAACAAGGCACCGGGGCGGATCTCCAGCTCCGTGGTCAGTAACAGACCGTCTTCCTCGACGAACAAGCGCGCGTCCACCACCCCTTCCCGGGACTGCAACTCACTCAGGTGCAACCCATGGCACTGATCACAAATATAGTGCTGGATATTTGCCTGCTGCAGCCAACGCGTCACCTGTTCCGCGTCGGGAGTGACCACCGTTATCATCCTTCTCTCCTGTAGAGCCTGTTCATAATCTTTACGCCGCCGCGCCAGAGTTCCCTGTTCACCTGGTAGAAAGTGTCGTCAGGTCGTGATTCCGATTGTGCGGTGTAGTCAATCTACATAAACAAGCGTAATCGCGGCCTGGCGACACTCTCTACCTAAGGAAAGTGGACCCGGCCCTTCGGGTTGCGCTGGAAAATACCCGGAGGGCACAGGCCCGCCAAACGACGCCCCGGCCTTTGACTTTGGCCCCACCAAAGCCTGCAGTCCGCGACGCCGCCTGGCGGCTTTTCCAGCAGCAACGCGGTGGCGTAAAGATCATGAACAGGCTCTTGGGAGGCGCATCATCCGGCATTCGCCGGGCAAAAGAAAGAGCCGATCCACTCACCGTTTGCCGATCCGGCCCCGGCATGACGACGCCGCGGCCGTGCCCACCCCGGCCGGGAACCGCTAACATGCCTGGGCCTGCTCATTAAAGACCGGAAGCAAACGATGACGACAAAGACCTATGTGGCTTTTCCCTCCAGCGACGACCTCCACCAGACCACCGATGGCTTCATTCGCCGCATGGCGAGGGGGGCGCGAAGCGCGGAGCCCGAAACCGTGGAAAAGATCATGAGGACCTTCGTCGAGGAGGCATTGGAGGTTTTCTTCCTAAAACCGGCGGCAATGGCCGGTCTTGGCAGTGGACAGATGCGTCTGATCCGCGTGGCCTGCGACACCATCGCCAAGGCCACTGGCTTGGTGGTGGGCCGCAGCGCCAGGAAAATGGATCTGGCGCAGAGCCAGGCCGCCGCCCGCTATATGGATGACATCCGTTTCCAGTCAAATAACGGCGACATCTGGTACGTTGCCTTCCCCATCGACGAAGTTCTGGCGGAGAAAGGCCGCCAGGCACGGCGGCTGGCGGATGAGGGCAGGGAGACGGAGGCTCGCGATGCGCTGATCGCCTATCTGCGTGAAATGACCGAGGTTGCTCTGGACTGGTATTTTGAAAAACCAGTGGCCCTGCTTCATTTTGGTCCCATTTTACGTAAAGTAGCGGCCGTTGGCATCGATACCACCCGGCGGGCCAGTTTCGGTGTGATCGGCAAGGTCATCCCCAAATTGGAGCGCCAGCAGTTGCTCCACTCCGTACACTATTACTGTGGCATGCAGAGGACATTCTGATTTCGTGCTCGGTTTCCTTGTTTATTCCCCCTTATTGTGCACATGTCGTCACTGAATGTATCCGTTGTACTCATCAATAAAACGCTTTCATAACAAAGTATTACCTAGGTATCAGGCAGGGATATAACCTCACTAAGTTTTTACAAAACTGCTTATACAACGGATTGCGCAGGCACAATTTCGCTCTCTACTATCGCAGTAGAGAGACCGATAAACAAAAAACGAGGAGCCAGCCGTGTCATTGCGCCATGCCATTCTTGTCCTGTTACAAGACGAAGAAGCCAGCGGCTACGACCTCGCGCGGGAGTTCGCCAACAGCATCGGCCTGGTGTGGAACGCCACCCACCAGCAGATCTATCTGGAACTGGGAAAATTGAACGAGCAGAACATGGTGCATTATCGCCATGTGCCCCAGGACGGAAAGCCAGATAAAAAGCTGTACCGCATTACCGATGAAGGGCGACAGGAACTGGTGCGATGGTTGCGCCGCCCGGCGGCACCGGCCCGGGTCCGGGACGCCTTCATGGTGAAGGTCGCCGGAGCCGCCCTGGCCGATCCGGAAACCCTGCTTGGCGAACTGGATCAATTGGTCCAGCAACGCAAGGAGCGACTCGCCAACTTCGAAGCCGAGGCCAGAAAACTGGAGCGACAAAGCGAGGGCAACAGCCGCTTTCAGCATCTTACCCTGCGCCGGGGCATTCTCGACCAGGAGGCCTGGCTGGCCTGGGCCGAGGAAGTTCGGGAAGTCCTGGAGGACACACTGAGCCATCAACACTGAGACCTCCATCCCGTTCGAGGGGCCACCGGCGATCCGCCTGTTTCAATGGCTGATCGAAGCCCCGCCTCTGTTCGCCACACCAGCGGGCGCCGACCAGGATGCCGGTGTTCTGCTGGCCCAATGCCTGGCCGAGGATCCTGATTGGCCCCATCGCGCCGCCGCGGCGGGCGCCCCTCCCCTGCAAGGTCGTCTCGGCCACTGGTTCGAAGCCCTGGTGGCCGCTCTGCTTGCCCATGGCCAGCGCCTTGAACTGCTGGCACGCAATGTTCCGCTACGCCGACAGGGACGCACGCTGGGGGAGTTGGATATGGTGCTGTTTGACCACGGCAGCGGCCGGCGCCTGCACTGGGAACTGGCGCTCAAGTTCTTTCTCGGCCACGACGGCCGATGGCCCGGCCCCAATCCGCGCGACACTCTGCAAAGCAAAGCCGAACACCTGTTTCAGCGCCAGCTGCCCCGCAGCCTGGATGTGAGCGCGGCGGAACCGCCCATGGCTCCGATCGACCATCGGCAGGCGCTGACTCGGGGGCGCTTGTTCTACCCGATGCCGCCCTGCCCGCCACCAGCGCAAGCGGCTCGGGGACATCAACGCGGCTTCTGGTGCCGGGCCGCGCAGTGGTCCACCCCGGCCCGGCCGGTGCCCCGGGCCTTTTGGGCCATTCCCGAGTTGTTGTCGGACAATTTCACCGCACCGGTTGCCCCCACCGAATTGCGCGACTATGTTCAGCGCAAACAATCCGTGGTGATGATCCTCACCGATAACAACGCACCGGGTTTTCTGGTGCCGGACACTTGGCCCTTTTAATGCATTTCGATCCCTTACCCGAACCACTGGTGGCCCCGTGTGGACAGGTCCGGCTCGGCCTGTTTCCCGATTCCGTCGCCACCGTCAACGGCCGCGCCTACGACTACCGCACGCCGATGGGCGCCCCCGCCTCGCGCCGGGCCCGTCATTTCCATTACAAGCAATTCCAGTATCTCGGCGTGATCAGCGACGATTTGCTGATCGGCTGCGCCCTGGCGGACACCGCTTATCTGGGCGTGGCCTTTCTCTACATTTACGAACCCGCCACCGGCACCCTGGAAGAGCACACCTGGCGGGCACCGCTGGGGCGCGGTTTATGCATGTCGGACTCCCCGGTGAACGGCGAAAGCCGCTTCCGTCGCGGCGGCACCGACATCACGCTGGGCTATCGCGCCAGCGGCGGCCACCGGGAGAAGTCCCTGACCGTGCGCGGTGCCGGGCTCGACCTGGATGTCACCCTGGAAGAGCCGGACGGCTACCAGCCCATGTCCCTGTGCACCCGCACCGGCATCAATGGCTGGGTCTACGCCAACAAAGTGGCCGGCGTCGGGCTGCGCGGCCGGTTGCGCTGGCGCGGCCGTGAATGGTCACTGGCGGATCTGGGCAATGTCGGTGGCCATCATGATTTCTCCGCCGGTTACATGCGCCGCGAAACGTTCTGGAACTGGGCCTGTTTCTCCGCCTGTATCGACGGTCACCGGGTGGGGCTGAACGTGTCCTGTGGCGTCAACGAAACCAGCGTCAACGAAAACTGCCTGTGGTTGGATGGCCGTTTGATCAAACTCGACGGGGTCAGCTTTGATTATCAGCGGGACAATCTCATGGCCCGGTGGGAAATGCACAGCCGCTGCGGCCGTCTCCGGCTGAGCTTCGAGCCGCGCGGCGAACACCGCGAGCGCCTTGATCTGGCGCTGTTCGCCAGCAACTTCCATCAACTTTTCGGGGTGTTCCATGGCGAGCTCACGCTGCCCGATGGCACCACCCTGACCCTTTCCGGCCAGCCCGGCTTTGTCGAGGAGCAATACGCCAAATGGTAGATCCGCGCAACGACGACACCACGCCCGAAACCGGCGAGCCTCAATCCCCGCCGGCCCATGACCCCTTCAATGAAAAGCTGCGCCGCGCTCTGTTCTGGATGGTGCAGTACTGGAAAGAGCTGGTGAGTTTTCGCTTCGACCGCTACATGATCATCCAGGTGATTCCCGGCGTCTACGGCGTGGCGCTTGCCGCCATCGCCCTGGGGCTGCTGTATCTCACGGTGGAAGCGTTCATGACCTCCACCTGGCGCGGCCTGTTCTTTTTGTTCATCGGCGCGCCGCTGGGGTTCCTGTTCATGGCGTCGGCCCTGCGCGCCCTGCTCGAGTTCTACATGGTGGTGTTCAAGATCTCCGAGCACGTCGACCAGTTGGTGGGACTGCGCGATACCGTGGACCGGCTCTCCGGCATCGGTGATACCGTGGATGAAATGGTGGCGGTGACCCGCCGCATCCCGTTCTGGCGGGTGCTGTCCGGACGTGGCCGGCCGGGCAAGGAGAAGGACAGCGAAGACGGCAACGACGACGACAACCGCTGAAGCAGAAAGGAAAAGATCCTGGAACAGCCTGATCTTTAGCCACCGTGGGAAGCATGCTTGCAAGCGAAGGGGCTCACTCAGGCGCTTGGCAATATTCGCTTGCAAGCAAGCTTCCCACAGCGGTTCTTTTCGCTCTCAACGGTCCACTATCAACCGTCAATTCCAGCGAGACCTGGTCGCCTCCAACGCCGTCAGCAGCAGGCGCTGATACAGCCGCTCGCGCAAGCCGTCCGGGTCAGCCAGCCCCATCCGCTCCAGTGCCTCGCCGTGGCGTTCCGCGTGATGGTCCTGGAACAGCGCCTTGCGGCCCAGCTTGAGGTATTCCTTCTGGCTGACCTTGGCCTTGAGCCAGGTCAGGGCTTCCAGAACGCGCTGCTCGGTACTGGTGAAATCACTGCCCAGCGGGAACGGCGGCAGAGCCCCGGCACCGGCCCGGGCCGCCAGACGCTCCAGCGCTTCCGGGGTATTGTGTCGGTGCGCTTCCGGGATCTGATAATCCCGCCGCAACTTGCCCGCTTCCTGGGCCTGTTCCAACAATTGCGCCTGGAAACGGCTGTCGGTGATGTTGAGCGTCGCCATCACCACTTCCTCGTCACTGCGCCCGCGTAAATCGGCGACCCCGTATTCGGTCACCACGACATCGCGCAAGTGCCGGGGAATGGTGTTGTGGGCATAGGAGAACACCACATTGGATTGCGCTTCCCCACCACGCTCACGCCAGGCCCGGACCATCAGAATGGAGCGGGCGCCGGCCAGCTCATGGGCCTGGGCGACGAAGTTATATTGGCCGCCAACACCGCTAAGGACGCGGCCATCGTCCAACTGATCCGCCACCGCCGCGCCCAGCAGGGTGATGGAAAAAGCGCTGTTGATGAAACGGGCATCGCGCCGCTGCAAACGGCAAATGGCCTCCTCACCGAACAGATCATTGATGTAATTCACCCGCGTCATGTTGATGGCCGCGCGGGTCTCGTCGTCCAGTTCACGCAGGCGCTGGTAGAACGCCCGCGGCCCCAGGAAGAAACCGCCGTGCATGACGATGCCGCCCAGCAGCCGGCGGCCCAGCACCGACTTGAGCGCCTCGCGGGTGGCGCGTTGCTCCAGATCATTGGGTACCACCACGCCGTTGGGCAGCGACAGGTTATCGCCGCCGTCCCGCAGCGCCAGTTCCTCCTGAACAATACCGTAGCGGCGCAGCCGGCTCAGATCGTCGGCGCCGAGCCGCGCCGGCAGGTCACCACCGGCGCGCAGATCATCCAGCAACGCCAGGGTCGGCGTCAGCGCCGCGTCCGCCAGCGCCCGCCGTTGCAGCGCCGGCCAGTCGTAGACGGCACGGCGGATAATGCCGTCATCGATCAGGGTCAGCAGCCCGTGGGTCATCATTTCGCTGCAGCCGTAAAGTCCCTGCTGAAACGGCCCCACCCCGCCCTCACGTTCGATCAGTTGTCGCTGGCTGTCGGACATCGGCAATTGCCCCAGCAGGGCACGGTATTCATCGTTGTGGTGTTGCCGGCGCAGGGTGTGATGCACCAGGGCATCGCCGAGAGCGCCGATACCAATCTGCAAAGTACCGCCATCACGAACCAGGGTGCTGGCGTGCAAACCAATGAAATGGTCCTGGTGGCTGACCGGCATGTTCGGGGTGGAAAACAAACGGGTCCGCGCCTGTTCGTCATCCAGAAGAATGTCCATTTCCGGCAACCAGCGCTCCAGGGACGCATCGTTCTCCATGAACGGCAAATCGTGATGCACCTGCCCCACCGCGACGATGGTTTCACCGGCATCGCGGCGCGCCTTGAGTATGGGCAGCAGCTCCAGGGTCACTTCCGGGTTGCAGGAAAAGCTGTACTGGCGCCGGCCATCACGTTCCCGCGTGGCCAGCAGTTGCGCCACCACATTGACGCCCCGGGCATTGATGTCGCGGGCGGCGTGGGTGTAGTTGACGCTGATGTAATGCCGCTGGGCGTCCGTACTGTTCAACAGGCTGCCCGGCTGGAAGAAGAACTCGAACACGCGGATGTTCTCCGGCAAGGCGTCCTTGCGCACCGCGTGCAGATAGTCCAGCTCCTCATAATCAGCGAACACGCGGTCGGCGAACGGCTCGAGAAAGCGGCGCTCCAGGTCGCTGCCGGCACCGGGCCGCCCCAGGGACAGGGCGGTATAAATTTCCAGGGACAGGTTGGGGTCGGCCTTCACCCTTTGGTACAACGCATTGACGAAACGGTTGGGTTTGCCGAGGCCCAGCGGCATCCCCAGGCGCACCTCGCCGCCGGTGAGTTCAAGAACCCGGTCCACCGCCTGTTCGGCGTTGTCCATGTGTTGCGGCATGGCTGACTCCATCATTCCAGATCAGACGACAGCATATCGCGGGCCTTTCTTTAGATGAATAGCGCCGCTCCTATACGTCCGTCAGACATTGTTTTGCCGAGAAGCCGCGTTTCATGCGCCGTTTTCGCCGCCAAGGCAGCTTCCCACAGAAAGGACTACGAAGCCGCTGTGGGAAGCTGCCTTGGCAGCGAATAACGTGCCGCGCCTCAGCGCCTAATACAGCGGCTCGGAGATAATCTTCACGTCGCTGGCTTTCATGCTGTAGCCGGCCTGGCCGTATTCGGTCTCTTCCGGGGTCACTTTCAGGGTGCCGGTGACTTGCAGCGCCCCCATGATCGCATCCAGCGGCACGCCCTTGCCGCTGGCGCGGACCAGGATGATCTGATTGCGCGGCGGCGGTGGCGCATGAATGCAGGCACCGAAATACGGCACCAGCAAAAATTCGCGCACATGGTCGGCATCGCCCTCCAACGGCACGCCGAACCCGACCAGCCGGATGTCCTTGTCGTCCAGACTTTCCTGCAAGGGCGCGCTGTTCCACAGCGCCTGGATGTCATCCATGATCGACATCGCCTCGGGGTCCTCATCCTCGGTGCGGTTGATACGCTCCGCCAGTTCGTTGACCTCCTTTTCCGGATTCCAGTCCTCCGGAATCAGATGGTCCCATTCCAGTGTCACCGGCGTTGCCCGCGCCATCAGCGTCAGCATCGCCAACACCATCACCAAAGCGAATCGCATACTCTCTCGACCTCTCTAATAGCGTGGCGTGAGCCCGTCACTGAGGGTGTGACGATAGGCCCGCCAGGCCGGAATCAAGCCGACCAGCATGCCGCTGACCAGCACCACCAGCAACCACAGCGCTTCCAGTGGTGCTGGCCGCCACAGACTCAGCGCCATGCCCAGTCGCTCGCTCAGTACCGGCATCACCAAAGCGGCCACCCCCTGCAACAGCAGCACCCCCACCACCACGCCCACCAGGGACAGCAAAGCGCTCTCCCCCACCATCAACAGTCCGATCTGCCAGGGCCGCGCCCCCAGGGCACGGAGAATCGCCATCTCCCGGCGCCGTTCGTTGAGCGCGGTGAGCAAGGCGCTGAGCATCACCAACAGGGCGACACCGAGCACCGCCACCGAGATCACCCTTAACGCCTGTTCCACCATTCCCAGCATGCGCCACATCTGGCCCAGGGCGACGCCGGGGATCACCGCCTGCAAGGGTTCCGGCGCCCGGGTGTTGATCCAGCGCTGCATCTGGAACACCGCGACCCGGGAATTCAGTCCCACCAGCAGCGAGGTCACCGAATCCGGCTGCAGATCACGGGCACGCGCTTGATCCGGACTGGTGTGGCGGCCCGGCAGCGGTGTACCCGCCACCCAATCCAGGTGGATCGCGGTCATTGCCGCCAGTGAGATATGCACCGACTGGTCCACCGGCGTGCCGGTGGCGGCGAGCACGCCACGGACCTTGAACGGCATGGTGTCATGGCGCCGCACCGACACCGTGCCGGTGCCATGCCCCAGCACCACCTCGTCGCCTACTTTCAGTCCCAGCCGCGCCGCCACCCCGGCGCCCAGCACCGCGTCGAACACATCATCGAACGGTTCTCCGTCACTGAAACGCAGTGGTTCATCGCGACCATAACGGTAATAACGGAAATAATCGGTGGTGGTCCCCACCACCGGAAAACCACGCAGATTGTCGCCGAGGGAGATCGGCACCACCCACGCCACTTCCGGCCGCTTGGTGATCGCCTCGACGCTTCCCCAGTCCAGGTTCGCCACCGGCTCACCCAGGCGGAACACACTATAGAGCAGCAGATTCAGAGCACCGCTGGGTTTGCCGACGATCAGGTCCACTCCGGAAACCGTACTGGTGAAACGGTCGCGGGTTTCCTGGCGGACCCGCTCCACGCCCGCCAGCAAGGCGGTGCTCAAAGCAATCGCCAGCACCACCAGCACCAGGGTGGCGCGGCGATGCCAGAGGCTGCGCAGGGTCAATCGCCAGAGCATGGCGTCGCTCCGTTGAGGGTGGGCAAATCAAGATGGCGGTCGAAATGCGCCGCCAGCCGTTGATCGTGGCTGACGAACAATACCGCGCTGTTCTGGCGTTCGCTCTCACGCAGCAACAGCGTCATGAAGTGGTCCCGGCGGCGATCGTCCAGTGCCGAGGTGGGCTCGTCGGCGATCAGCAGCGCCGGTTCGGCGATCATCGCCCGCACCGCGGCCACCCGCTGCTGCTGCCCCACCGATAGCTCCGTGGCTTTCCGGGCCAGCAGTGTTTCCGACAGTTCCAGGCGCTGCGCCAGCGCCAGCGCCTGCTCCTTGCCGGGCGCACGGCCAATACCGGAGAGCGACGCGGCCAGCAGCACGTTGTCCAGGCCGCTCAGGTACGGCACCAGGTTGAACTGCTGGAAAATGATGCCCAGGTGACGGGCCCGCCAGCGATCACGGCCGGCGGCGGAAAGGCCCGCCAGGTCCTGCCCGGCCACCGCGACGCTGCCCTGTCGCGGCAGCACCAGACCGGCGATCAGGGCCAGTAACGAGGACTTGCCGGAACCGCTGGGACCACTCAGAAACACCCTCTCCCCGGCGGCCACGCAAAGCGATTCCAGCACCAGCACCGGTGTCTCGCGCCAGCCGAAAATCAGGTCCTGGCAGCGCAGCACCTCAGTGCTCATTACTCCTCCCGCGTTGTGCCTCTCTCAATTGCAACGTCCTCATTGCACGTCCATGGACAACCGGGTGTCGGGTGCCTTCAGGGTATCGGCACGGGCGCCCTGATCGGTGACCAGTTGCACCTTGAGCGTGACGCCGTTAAGGAATTCCAGCAACGGCACATCGATCCACGCCAGTTTTTCCGGGTGATCGCAGTGCCAGCGATAACGCGCTTCGAAGTCGGCATGGCCACCGTGGTCGTGGTCGTGGTCGTGGTCGTGGTCGTGGTCGTGGTCGTGGTCGTGGTCGTGGTCGTGGTCGTGGTCGTGGTCGTGGTCGTGGTCGTGGTCGTGGTCGTGGTCGTGGTCGTGGTCGTGGTCGTGGTCGTGGTCGTGGTCGTGGTCGTGGTCGTGGTCGTGGTCGTGGTCGTGGTCGTGGTCGTGGTCGTGGTCGTGGTCGTGGTCGTGGTCGTGGTCGTGGTCGTGGTCGTGGTCGTGGTCGTGGTCGTGGTCGTGGTCGTGGTCGTGGTCGTGGTCGTGGTCGTGGTCGTGGTCGTGGTCGTGGTCGTGGTCGTGGTCGTGGTCGTGGTCGTGGTCGTGGTCGTGGTCGTGGTCGTGGTCGTGGTCGACGCCATGATCATGGCTTTCTTCTCCATGATCATGCTCTTCGGCTTCGGAATCGGAGAGGCCACTGTGCACGCTCTCGCGAGTTACCTTGCAGGCGGCGGCGGGTGCCGGCTCCAGCACATTGGTGCCCTTGCCAAGCCGGGCCAGGGCATCTTCCAACAGAGCCGTCTGCTCATCGTTCCGGGGAGCATGTTCAAACCCCACCACATCCGCCGCCGGCAGCGACAGTTCCACCAGCAGAGTGCCGCCGGCCATGGCCAGGTCCAGATTGCCCTGTCCATGCACATGGGGGCCCGCCGCCTGGGCCAGCCCCGCCGCCGTGCTCAACGCCATCACTATCGCCAACCGTCGCATGGTGGTGCTCCTCTTTATATGCAGAATGTCAGTGCCGTATGGAATCCAGCTCCGCGCGGAACGCCGCCAGGCACTGGCCGGGAAAGACCGGGTCGTCGCCATCGGTAATCAGCACCAGCCGGCTACCCTCATCGCCACCAGGCCACGACGGCAGCGGCGACACCTCCAATGGCTGGCCACCCACGCCTTGGACCAACAAGGGCCCATCCAGTTTGTCCACCGCCACCAGCGCCTTGAGCCGCACCAGACGCGGGCCACACCGCTCCAGCAGGTCCGCCCACAATGGCTGCAGCGCGAAATAGTCCACCGCGCCGCGCCAACGCAGGTCGGCGGCGTGCAGCCGGTGGCGGCCCGCCTCTGGCGCCGCTGGCGGCGCCGGCCACCGCGCTCAGCTGCCCGGTGACCCGGCAACGGCGTGGAAAGGCGCGATCCAGCAACGCCGGTTCCACCCGCCCCTGTTCGCTCCACTGCCGTTCGGCGGCGGAGTTCAATTCCGCCAGGGCGGCTTCCAGAGGCCCGCGTTGTTCCAGTTCCACCTGATCCGCCTTGGTCAGCAACAGCACATCGGCGGCACGCACCTGCTCGATCACCTCGGGATGCCGGCTCAACCCCGCCATGCCGGATCGGGCGTCCACCGTGGTGATCACCGATCGCAGCTGAAAATGACGCCGCAGCCATGGATCCTGTTCCAGCACCGAGGTGACGCCGAAAGGATCGGCGGCGCCGGTGGTTTCCACCAATACGGTGGAAAAGCGCGGCACGTCGCCGGCGGCACGGGCCATGAACAGGTTGCGCAAGGTGGTGCGCAACGACCCTTGCACCGTGCAGCAGACGCAACCGCCGGCCAGCAGACTTACCGGCGCCGATGCCTCACCCACCAGCGCCTGGTCGATGCCCACCTGCCCCAGCTCATTGATGATCACCGCCAGATCATCGCGCCCGGACAGCCAGTGATTCAGCACCGTGGTTTTGCCGCTGCCGAGAAAGCCGGTCAGCACCACCACCGGCAAAGGGGTCACGGCGCGACCGACCAGGGCAGCGTTTCGCCGGCCAGGAACGGCACCAACTCTTCACCGGCGGCCTGCACCTGTTGCGGTACCGCCCAGGGTTCCCGCCGCAGGGTAATGGTGTCCGGATTGCGGGGAAGGCGATAAAAATCCGCGCCGAAATGACTGGCGAAGCCTTCCAGTTTGTCCAGCGCGCCATGACGCTCCAGGAAAGTGGCGTACAACGGCAGCGCCGCCCGCGCCGAATAACAGCCGGCGCAACCGCAGGCGGCTTCTTTCTTGTCGCGGGCGTGCGGAGCGGAGTCAGTGCCCAGGAAGAAGCGCGGATGCCCTTCCAGCACCGCCTGTTGAATACGCTCCTGATGGGTGCGGCGCTTGAGCACCGGCAGGCAGTAATTATGCGGGCGCACGCCGCCCACCAGCAGATCATTGCGGTTCATCATCAGGTGCTGCGGTGTCACGGTGGCGGCGGTGGCGTCGCCGGAGTCCTTGACGAAATCCACCGCTTCACCGGTGGTGACGTGTTCGAACACAATGCGCAAGGCTGGGAAACGGCGGCGAATATCGGTGAGATAACGGTCGATGAAGACCTTCTCCCGATCGAACACGTCGATCTCCGCCTCGGTCACCTCCCCGTGAACCAGCAACGGTACATCGTGCTTCTCCATCGCCTCATAGAGATGGGCGATCCGTGACGGATCGGTAACGCCGCTGTCGGAGTTGGTGGTGGCACCGGCGGGATACAGTTTGAAGGCATGCACAAAGCCGCTGGCGGCCGCCCTTGCCACCTCCTCCACCGGCGTCTCGTCGGTGAGGTAAAGCACCATCAGCGGTTCGAACGCCACGCCGGCGGGAATGTGGGGCACGATGCGCTGCCTATAGGCCTCGGCCTGGGCCACGGTGGTGACCGGCGGAGTCAGGTTGGGCATGACAATGGCGCGGCGGAACACCCGTGCGGTCACCGGCACGGTCTCGGCCAGCATGGCACCGTCGCGAAAATGCAGGTGCCAATCATCGGGGCGGCAAAGTGTGAGGGTATCGGTCATAGGAAAACTGTCGGTTCCGGGAAAAGTGCCATGATACGAAAAACCGCCGGCACTTGCCCTGAAGAACCGGTTTCCCATGGCATTGCGCCAATTTGTTATAACATAACAAAAACAGAAAAAATCACAACCCCGCACCGGAGCTGTTCCACCATCGGCGAACCACCGGCCCCGCTACAGCAGCCAGCGGAACGAGCGCTGCAGCTCCTCCGTACCACGCTCCTGGTACCAGCGGCCATGCGCCAGAATCACCCGTTCCGGCTCCCAGTCGAGCATGGTCCGCACCGCGGCGCGCAACCCCGCCCGGCGGCCAAGAAAGGTGAGTCGCATGTCCCGGGGCATTTGGCCGTCCGGGTCCAGCACGCCACCCAGGCGAGCCAGCCAGCGCTGGGCCGGCGCCAGACGCGCCGCTTCGAAGTTTTCGATCAGGTCGGTGAGGATCAGGGTGCGGCTGTGCGGATGGAAGAACACCACCTCGGTCATGTAGCGGCTGGTCACCGGCAGGGTCCGCAGCAGATCATCCCAGGGCCAGGGCCCGTCACGGTCCAGTACCTCCACGGGGAAATCGATGCGCCCCCGGGCCCTCTCCTTGATTCCCCGCGCCACGAACGTGCGGGCGGCGGGGAAAGCATCTTGCCACTGCGGCAGCCACCAATAGTGAATGCGATTGGGACCAATCAACCAGCGTGGCTCACCGAGGGCCTGCACCTGCCGCCGTAACGGCTCGGTCAGGACCGTGGGCGAATGCACGAACAGTCCGCCGTCGGCCGAACGCACCAGCGTCATGCGTGTCGGAAACGGCATCTTCACGCCCGGTGCTCCGAAGCGGATCAGCGGTCCGTCGACGATCCAGACCGAATCCGCCACCGGTTTCAACTGATTCAAAGGAGCGTAAACGCGGTTTCCCCCCGCAGTGCTCATGGCTGTTGCCCTCTGTTCGCCCAGGCCACACCGTACCGGGCCTGATCGTTTTCGCCAATGGCTTTGTCGCAGCCGGCCATTGTGGCGACGCCCCGCGCCTTCAGACTGGAAGCCGGCCTGCAGCGGGAACCTCGCCGTCCGCCTCTCGACATACTCTGTTCGTCGCCGGCATACAGCCGCAATGATCAGAACAATAACAATACCGGAGGCCATGCCATGACGCCGTTCGCTCGTGCTTTGTGCGTTCTTTCCATACTGTCACTGTGGTGTCTTTCCCCATCCGTCCAGGCCGAGCCGAGGACCCTGCATTACGCCACCGCCGTGGCGCCCACCGATCGTCCCAACAACCAGGCCCGCCGCTGGTGGGCGGAGCAGATCAAGGCACGCACCAACGGCGAGATCGAAATCGAAATTCACTGGATGCAGAGTCTGGTGAAGTATCCGGATACCGCCCAGGCTGTCAGTTCAGGCCTGGCGGATATCGCCGGGATGACACCGGATTACACCGCCGCCCGTTTCCCGCTGTGGGCGCTGTCACAAACCGAAGTCGGCCCGGGCGACCACTACATTTCCGCCGAAGCCTGGCGGCGCATGATGGCGAACACCCCTGCTCTCCAGGAAGAACTACGGCGTAACAACATGGCGTTCATGTCGGTGTACTCCACCGGACCACGGGTCCTGATCAGCAACACCCGCCCTTATCTGACGCCGGCGGACTTCGAGGGTGACCGTGTGCGACTGACGCCTCGCAGCGTTCAGGCCGCGCAGCGGGCGGATTGGGATGTGACGCCGATCAATCTGACCTTTACCGATATTTATTCCGCCATGGATCGCGGCACTCTCAATGGCGCTCAGTCCGCCGCTTATCTGGTACCGCTGTTCAAACACCACGAGGTCGCCACGCACATCGTCGAAACCGGTAACGGCCAGTCCATGATCCTGGAGGCCATGAACCTCGACACCTGGAACAGCCTGACCCCGAAGCAGCAACGGGTGTTCAGCGAAGTGAACCGGGAACTGGAAGTGCGGATGGCGGAAGCCGGCCTGGAAGAGCTGGAACAGGCGCGGAAGATGATCCGGAACAACCGCGAGTTCCCCACCGAATACCACATTCTTGATGCCGAACAGCAAGCTCAGTGGGAAGCCGGGTACCTGCCAGTGGAGCGCGCCTTCGCGGAACGGACCAGCAAGCGCTCACCCCAGGCGGCATCAGTATTCGAGCGCTTCCAGGAACGCCTCAAGGAGGTGGCCTCGGAGGTAAGAGAGGACGGTTATCCCTGGGAACGGAATGAGGTGGCGGATCGCTGAACCGGCGCCCGTCGCACTGGTGCTTTACGCCAAATCTTTTGTCGCGATAGGTCATTGTTGCCCGACCAGGGGAGCGACAGACTGAAATTCGAATAGGGTGGCCCGCTGGCCGCCCCTGCCTCGGATGTAATGGATCAAACCATTAATAAGAATAGTAATAGTGGAGGCCCTGTTAAATGTCGCTGAAAAAAAACCTGATGGTCGCCGGCGCGGCCGTTACTCTCACGCTCTCCAGTGTTCTGGCCGGCGCCGAAACGCGCACGCTCCATTACGCCACCCCGGCCCCTCCCACCGACCGCCCCAGTAACGAGGTGCTGCGCTGGTGGACCAATGAGGTCAAGGAACGCACCAACGGCGAAATCGAGATTGAAGTCCACTGGCTGCAAAGCCTGGTGAAATATCATGATTCCGCCCAGGCGCTCAGTTCCGGGCTCGCCGATATCTCGCCGATGAATCCGGAATACGTGGAATCCCGTTTCCCGCTGTGGACACTGTCACAGACCGAAATCGGCTCCGGCGACAACTATATCGCCAACGAAGCCTGGCACCGTGTTCTGGAAAAAAACCCGGCGATGGCCGAGGAACTGAAGAAAAACAACATGGTGCATCTGATCGCCTATTCCAGCGGCCCGCGCGTCAACGCCAGCACCAGCCGCCCCTATCTGACACCCGATGATTTCAAGGGCGACAAGGTCCGCATGACGCCCAGAGCGGTGCAGGCAGCCAAACAAGCCGATTGGAACGTGACACCGGTGCAAGTGGCGTTCGCCGATATCTATTCCGCCATGGATCGCGGCACCATCAATGGCGCCCAGACCTACACCTATCTGATGCCTCCCTACAAACACCACGAAGTAGCGAAATACGCGGTGGAAACCGGCATCGGCCAGTCCATGGTGGTGGTCAACATGAATCTGAACACCTGGAACAGCCTGACGCCGGAACAGCAGCAGGTGTTTGCCGATCTGAACGGTGAGTACCGTCTCCGCATGGCCCGCGCCGGCCTTCAGGAAGCCGGGGATGCACGCGAGATGATGCGCACCAATAAAGAATTCCCCACCGAATTCCATATCCTCACCCAGGAACAGCAAAAAGCCTGGCAAGCCGCCCTGGAACCGGTCGAACGGGCCTACGCGGAAAAACTGGCGAAGCGTGATCCCCGTGCCCTGGAAATTTTCGAAAGTTTCCAGAACGAGTTGCGCGCGGTGCAGAAAGAAGTGGCGGACAACGGCTACCCCTGGCAATCCGAAAAAGTCGCCGGGAACTGATTCATGTCTCGAATGCCGTGGCCCGTTCGTGTGATGGACCGGGTGGATCAGATCCTGGTATGGCTGTCCCAGGCACTGCTCGCCGCCATGGTCGGCATCACCTTTGTGTCGGTGGTGGGGCGGAGTTTTTTCCGCAGCCCGGTCCCCGATGATCTGCTGCTTTCGGAAATGCTGATGGTGGCGATCGTGTTCGTGCCACTGAGCTATGTTCAGTCCATTCGCGCCCATATCGAAGTCACCGTGCTCACCGATCACCTGCCCCACTGGTTGCAGGAAACCCTGGTCTCGCTGGGGCTGATCATCGGCATCGTCATGTTCGCCTGGATGGCCTGGCTCAGCGCCGGCAAGGCCTGGGAATCCTATGAGTGGGGAGAAATCGCCTACGCCAGCACGCTGGGTTTACCGGAGTGGCCGGTGCGCGCCCTGATTCCATTGGGCCTGATCTGGTGGTGCGTGCGCATGCTGATTCAACTGCTGATGCCCTGGACCCGCGAACCGCCGGAGTCCGAGGTGGAACGCACCTTGCGCGAGTCCGAGGACGCCTGACTTTTCAGTATCGGGATAGCACAGGTCCTCTCGGTATTTCAGGCGTCCATCCCCTTGAAGAACGATAACAACAGGAGATCCGATGGATCCGGTTACGATCGGCATTGCGGTCACCGTGGTAATGGTGGCCCTGTTATTGTTGCGCATTCCCATTGCCGTGGTTCTGGTCAGCACCGGCTATGTCGGCCTGGTGCTGGTCATGGCGGTACGCACCGGCGAATTCGATCTGGCACGCGGGTTGAGTACCGCCAATCAGTTCCTCTCGGATCTGCCCTATTCCTCCACCGCGGAATACACCTTCACCACCATTCCCATGTTTCTGTTGATGGGCTACCTGGCCACCGAAGCCGGTTTCACCCGTGATATCTATCAGACCGCCCGGCTGTGGCTGGCAAGGGTCCCCGGCGGCCTGGCCGTGGCGTCCTCGGTGGGCTGCGCGCTGTTCGCCGCGATCAGTGGTTCGAGCCTGGCCACCGCCGCCGCCATGGGCCGCATGGCGATTCCGGAAATGCTCAAGCACGGTTACGACAAGCGGCTCGCCACCGGCGTGGTGGCCGCCTCAGGCACCCTCGGCTCACTGATTCCGCCCAGTATCCTGATGATTCTCTACGCGGTGTTCACCGACCAGTCCATCGCCAAACTGTTCATCGCCGGTATCATTCCCGGCATTCTGTCCCTCGGTATTTATGTCGGCTTCGTCATGATCCGCTCGAAGATGAATCCGGAACTGGCACCACCGGTGCCCAAGGTGGACATGGCCGAGAAGATGGCGGCACTGAAAAAAAGCTGGAACATGCTGGCACTGATCGCGCTGATCGTGATCGGCCTCTACACCGGTATTTTTACCCCTTCGGAAGCAGGCGCGGTGGGCGCCGCGGTGGCGTTCCTGATGTGTATCGTCACCCGCCGTCTGGACCGGGAAAAAACCCGCAGCGCCCTGAATGAAACCCTCAAGACCACCTCGATGCTGTTCGCCGCGGTGATCGGCGCCTACATGGTGACCTCCTTCACCGCCCTCACCGGCATCGCCTCGGAGCTGACCTCCTGGGCCGGCAACCTGGATCTGCCACCGGTGGTGATCCTGCTGTCGTTGACGTTGCTCTATGTATTTCTCGGCACCTTCATGGGTTCCATCGAGATCATGCTGCTGACGCTGCCGGTGGTGATCCCGATCATCAAAGGCCTGGAATACGACCTGATCTGGTTCGGCATCATCATGATCAAGTATCTGGAAATCGGCATGATCACGCCGCCGGTGGGGATCAACTGCTTCATCATCAAAGGCGTGGTGGGCAAATCGGTGAGCCTCGGCCAGATCTTCCACGGGGTAACCTGGTTCATCGTCCTCGACGTCATCACCGTCGCCATCCTGATCCTGTTCCCGGATCTGGTCACGTTCCTGCCCAACCTCATGTAACGGTTCCTGGAGAAAAGCCCTCATGTACCTGACGCAATCCCTGCACAAGGCCCTGCAACAATGTCCCGAGCGCACCGCCACCGTTTGCGATGGTCGGCGCCACAGCTACGCCGAATGGGTCCCGCGGGTAGCCCGGGTGGCCGGGGCTCTGCAGGGTCTTGGCGTGGCGCCCGGCGACCGCGTCGGCATTCTCGCCCTGGGCTCGGACCGTTACCTGGAAACCATTTACGGCTGCTGGTGGCGCGGCGCGGTGATCAATCCGGTGAACATTCGCTGGAGTCCGCGAGAAATCGCCTATTCCCTGGACGACTGCGGTACCCGGGTATTGCTGGTGGACCGCCACTTCCTCGGCATGGTGCCGCAATTGGGGGAATTGTCCGAAGCCCTGGAAGAAGTGATCTATCTGGATGACGATGCACCGGGGGACCTCATCGGCTACGAGAGATGGATCGCCGATGCCCCCGAGCTGGACGATCAGATCGCCAGCCACCAACAACTGGCCGCCATTCTCTACACTGGCGGTACCACCGGCGCGCCCAAGGGAGTAATGCTCAGCCATCGCAATCTGTACTCCGGCACTCTGGGGCAGATGGCGGCGGTACAGCGCAGCCATCACCCGGTGGCCCTGTACTCCTCGCCGCTGTTTCATGTGGCCGGCATGGCCTCGGTGGTGCAGATCGCGGTGCGCCAGGGCACCCATGTAATTCTGCCGGGCTTCGATCCGGCGGTGGTGCTGGACACCATCGAGCGCGAAGGCGTGGAAGAAACCTTTCTGGTACCGACCATGCTGCGCATGTTGCTGGATCATCCGGACTTCTCCCGGCGCGATCTTTCAGCGCTGAAGTACCTGCGCTACGGTGCCTCCCCCATGGACGAGGCGCTGCTGCTGCGGGCCATGGAAGTCCTGCCCGGCGCGGAATTCTCGCAGAGCTACGGCATGACCGAACTGTCGCCGGTGATCTCGATCCTCAGCGGCTGGCACCACACCGCCGAGGGACGCCGCGCCGGCAAACTGAAGTCCGCCGGCTATCCGCTGCCCAACGCGGAAGTCCGCATCGTTGACGAAAACGATAACGACGTTCCGCCGGGCCAGGTGGGCGAAATCATCGCGCGCGGCCCCATGGTCATGGAAGGCTACTGGAACAAACCGGAACAAACCGCCGAGGCCCTGCGTAGCGGCTGGATGCACACCGGCGATGGCGGCTACATGGACGACGACGGCTTTATCTACGTGGTCGACCGGATCAAGGACATGATCGTCACCGGCGGCGAGAACGTCTATTCCGCGGAGGTGGAAAACGCCCTGCTGAAACTGCCTGAGGTCGCCCAATGCGCGGTGATCGGCGTACCCGATGAGCGCTGGGGGGAGCGCGTGCACGCGGTGGTGGTGACGGCCCCCGGTCAGCAACTGGACGAGCAGCGCATCGACGCTCACTGCCGCGATCTGATCGCCGGCTACAAATGCCCCAAGAGCATCGAGTTCCGTGATGCCCTGCCCATGTCCGGCGCCGGCAAGATACTCAAGTACGAGCTGCGCAAACCCTTCTGGGAAGGCCGGCAACGGCGGGTAAGCTGACACCGGGTGCCATCCGCTCATTTGAGACGCAGGTCACCGTTCCAGAGGGTGTCTTTGAAGACGCCGCACGCGCCGCCTAAACTTGCGCGTTTTTGACGCGCAAAGGAGAGCCCCGTGCAAAAACGCGTACTCGTCCCCCTGATTGCCCTCCCCCTGTTCAGCCCGGCCGCCCTGGCCGGGGATCTGTATCCCCTGGGCAAGGCCGAAGGTACCACCTGGAAAACCGTGGCCCAGGCCGAGGAAGACAACCGCCTGTCCGTGGCGGCGCTGTCCACCGACGGCGAGATGCAAATGGTGTTCACCTTCGAAACCGTCATCGGCAGCACCGAACAGTTCCTCGGCGTATTCGATGCGCCCGTGGAAAGCTGCGGTCAGAGCGACGGCAAGACCATGACCCTGAAAGCCCCCGACCCGTCCCGTCTGATGAAGGTGAATGGTCAGGAATTTCCCTCTTCGGAAAACTGCCTGGAAGGCCACACCCACTATTCGTTCAAAGGCGTGGATGCCGCTCATGACATCAGCGCGGCGCTGATCGCCGGCAAGCCGGTAACGCTGAGCATCCCCCGCGACGACGGCCGCAAGGAATACACCTGGGAGCCAGACGGCTTCAAGGCTCTGGCGCGGGAGCGGGTGAAAGAGTACGAAAAGGGGGCGCGTTATCAGGCCTACAAGGGCATGACCCGCTAAGCAACGCGGCTGTTTTCCCTGTCTGGAGAGGATACCGGGTGCGCTAGCGGCATCGCCGCTAGCGCACTGTACTCCTACTCACTTCTTCCCATTGCCGCCTCCACAGCCTCCTCCAGCATCTCCAGGCGATCTTGTCCCCAAAAGAGTTCTCCCTGAAAAACGTAAGACGGAGAACCAAATACCCCGGCACTCACCGCTTCATCGGTATAGTAACGATACACATCGGCAATATCGCTTTGTCTGGCCAGAGAGATCAGACGACCACCGTCCAATCCCCTCTCATTCAAGATATCAAGCAATGTCCGCTCCGAAGAGATATCCCGGTCTTGGCACCACTGTGCATGGAGAATCGACTTATACAGTGGTCCCACCGGGAGTCCCTGACGGTCGGCGGCAATAACGATGCAAGACGCCAGATCAGCGTTCGGGCACATGAAAGCAGGTTGCGCGTTAATCGATATTTTCAGCTTGCGACACCACCGCTTTAATTCCAATACACGATAGGCCCGCCGCTCGGGTGAACGATCACTCAGGAGCTGCCCTCCTGTTCTATAATAAATATTGGGCAAATCAACTGGTTTGTATAACACCCGTATATTTTGCCGCTCTGCCAGAGCTTCCAGACGATCCGCACCAAGATAGGCCCAATCCGAGTTCATCCAGAAGTAGTAATCGATGGCCTCGACTTTCATGCACCCACTCCTTCCGTTATACGATCCGGTATGACAAACCGCCCTGGACCGTGCATCAGGAACGAGCAGACTACGGCGATGGCTCCGAGTGCGCTCAGATACCAAATAATATAACGAGGGTCACCGTCACCAAGGCCAAGTAAAGACGTCGCCATAATGGGAGCCAACCCACCGCCAATGGCCCCCGACACCTGAACGGCAATGGAAATACCGCTATAACGCACTTCCGCGGGAAATTGAGCGGAGAACAAGCCGCCTTCGGGACCGTACAGAGATGAATACACGCCACCAATTGCGATCACTACGGCCAGCGTGATGTAAGTCACTTCCAGGGTTTGTAACAGGGAAAAAAACACTGGCGAAAAAAGCGCTATTCCAACAGAGCCTCCCATGAAGATCCATTTATAGCCTACCCGATCCCCCAGCATCCCGAATAATGGAATGAACACCAAGGCCGCGAAGGCGCCCCAAATAGTGGCATCCAACATAATCCCGCGCTCCAACCCCAGCGTACTGGTAACATAGGTAAGCGCAAAGGTAACTACCGTGTAGAACCAGGTAACCTCCGCCAAGCGTCCTCCCACCACAACGAGGACCTCCTTCGGGTAGCGCCGCAGGACTTCCAATGCCGGCACGTCCACCTTGTTGCCCTTCTCTTCCATTTTTTCGAAATCCGGCGATTCAGCTACCTTCACCCTGATGAACCACCCAATCAAAAGCAATACGACGCTAGCCAGGAATGGCAGTCTCCATCCCCAACTCAACATCTCGCTTTCTGGCAGGGTGGCAACCAATCCCATGGCGAACGATGACAGGATCAGACCAGGAGCAACGCCGGCTTGGGGCAAGCTACCGAAGAACCCTTTCTTACCCTGAGGTGCGGATTCCACCGCCATTAGTACGGCCCCGCCCCACTCGCCTCCCACGGCGATGCCTTGCAGGAAGCGCATCAGAACCAACAGGACGGCGGCCCAATAGCCGATATCTTCATAGGTGGGAATAAGACCGATGAGAATAGTGGGAATACCCATCAGGAACAGTGTAATGAGCAACATGGATTTGCGCCCGACCCGATCACCAAAATGACCGAATATCAAACCACCGAGAGGACGGGCAAAGAACCCCACCGAGTAGGTGGCAAACGCGGCTAAAGTACCCATGAGGGGATCAAATTCAGGAAAGAATATCTTATTGAAGATCAAAGCCGCCGCGGTGCCATAGAGGAAAAAATCGTACCATTCAATGGTTGTTCCCATCATGCTGGCCAGTCCGGCGGTGATATATTGGCGGCGAGTGCGAGCCGCCGCCGGCGTATGCGTAGTCATTTTAGTGTCCTTTATACGTTGTTGTTGTTTTCAAATGAGTGCCGAGCTCATTTCGACGGCAATGGAGGAATGCCGTGTGTCTGTCGGGCCCAGTAGTTAAAAGTAGCGTTGACGATCGATGGTTTGAGTAGGTAATCGTGGGCTTCACGGGCAAGTTCGTCGTCCACTGGAGTCAGCGGTCCGAATACTCGCGCCCTGACCTGCATTCTGGCGGCCCGTTCCAGATAAACGGACAGGTAAGTCGCTTCTTCGCAGGACACGCCGGCGGTTAAATAGCCGTGATGGGCCAGGATAATCGCCTTCTTGTCCTGGATGGCTTCGGAAATAATTACCCCTTCCTGATCAGCGATGGGCACGCCAGGCCAGTCCGCCAAAAAGGCGCAGTCATCGTGCAAAGGCGTCATATCCATCTGTGAAATCACCAACGGCTGCCTCGCCGCGGCAAGGGCCGATGCCCAGGGTGAATGGGTATGAACGATAGAGTTGACGTCCGGCCGCGCATCGTAGACCCAAAGATGGAATCGGGTGGCTGGATTCGCCATTCCCTCTCCCGTCAGAGTATGTAGATCACGATCGACCTCTATGAAATCATCGGGAGTGGCCTCATCGAACCCAAGCCCGAACCTGAGTGTCCAGTATGCACCTGGACGTTGCGAGCGAACGCTTATCTGCCCCGCCAAACCGGCTTCTTGTTCGGTCATCGCCAGGATGCGGCAAGCATAAGCCATGGTTTCTCGAACATCGCGCTCCACGCCATGGAGATGCTGCTCCATTTCCTGCGTCGCTCGCTGATCGAAATAGGATTTTTCTCTAAGGGAGGAATTCATGCTGACTCCTTCGTACATTGATAATCAGGAGTCAGTATCGGAGGACTATATTTTCAGAGCCATGGAGTGAGAGTCATACCAGCTATTCCATGATTTATGTCAATTGCCTGCATATGCGTAACGCACATTGCAGAAGGTCCTCCGCCAGAGGCAAGGATGATCGTTTTACCGGACTGATAGCTACGACCTTTCGGCGCAGCAAAGGATTGACTATCCGGACTTTTCGAAGCTGGTAATCAGCAAGCAGCGCATCCGGAATACGCCCAGGAAGGATGCAAGCACCGACGTCCGACGAAACCAGCTTCAACATAGCGTCAATAGTCTCTGCTTCCGCCACATATACCGGTTTCAGCCCCCCGCTTTGCAGCATACGCCGAAGCGCATAATGTGACGGGAAGCCAACAAGCCTGAGATCCACATCATTCAGATTGATACTGCCATCAACACCGAGGGCGGACTTCTGATGAGTGATCAAGCACATGTCATCATCGAATAAGGGTTGGGAGTTCAAGGAACGGGACGCCACAACGGAGTCGTAGACGAAGCCCAAATCCGCTTTTCCGCTTTCCACCAGCTCCACGACTTCGGGTGAGCTCCGCCCCAGCAGTGACAAATTGACACTGGGGTGTTTGCTAACAAAGCTCGCCACCACATCCGACATGAAGTAATAGCTCAACGTATGCACCGTTGCCAGGCGCACGGTGCCCCGCGTGATGCCGTGCTCTTGGCGAATGCCATCCACGGCCTGATCGATTTGTTGATAAGACAGCTTGAGAACTCCGTACAGCTTCTCGCCAGCTTCGGTCAGCGCCACACCACGGCCGGTTCGAGTGAACAGGGACTTTCCCAGGCCCGTCTCCAACGCCGCCAGCTCCTTACTGATCCATGACTGCGTTCGATTTAGCTTTTCAGCGGCTTTGGAAAGTGACTTGAGTTCCGCGATGTGAACGAAACAGCGGAGTTGCCGGTCCGGGGTATCCATGAATCTCCTATTACAGGTATTGGGAGTCCAGGATGAGTCTATGTCAGAAGGGAACGTGTAGGCCAATCCCCCATGATTGAGCCCTCGCCTCCGATCTGCTTTGTGGATATACAAAACATTGACCGGGGCGAGGAGGGAATCGAGAGGCTTGCTAACGTTAAAAGGAAGGAATGACAATTATTCCTTGCGTCGAGTGCGGTAGCCGATAGCCGCCACCGCACTCGCGTTCGATCAGCGTTCCACCGCCAGGGCCACGCCCTGACCACCACCGATGCACAGCGTGGCGAGACCGCGTTTGACGTCGCGGCGCTGCATTTCATGCAGCAGAGTGACCAGGATACGGCAGCCGGACGCGCCGATCGGGTGTCCCAGAGCGATGGCGCCGCCATTCACGTTGACCTTCTCCGCGTCCCACTCCAGTTCCTTGCCCACCGACAGCGCCTGGGCGGCGAACGCTTCATTGGCTTCGATCAAGTCCACCTGATCCAGAGTCCAGCCGGCCCGTTCCAGACAACGGCGGGTGGCGGACACCGGGGCGATGCCCATGATCGCCGGGTCCACGCCAGCGCTGGCCTGCCCGGCCAGACGCGCGAGGATCGGCAGCCCCAGTTCCCTGGCGCGGGCTTCGCTCATCAGCATTACCGCCGCACCACCGTCATTCAGTGTGGAGGCATTACCCGCGGTCACCGTACCGTCCTTCTTGAACGCCGGACGCAAGCCGGCCAGGGTCTCCGCGGTGGTGCCGGCGCGCGGTTGCTCGTCGGTGTCGAATACCTTCGGGTCCCCCTTGCGCTGGGGAATCGTGACCGGCGTGATCTCATCCTTGAAGCGGCCGCTTTCGATGGCGGCCAGCGCCTTGGCCTGGCTGGCGGCGGCGAAGGCGTCCTGCTCCTCCCGGGTAACACCGTATTTCTCCGCCAGATTCTCGGCGGTGATGCCCATGTGGTAGTCGTTGAAGGCATCCCACAGGCCGTCCTGGATCATCGAATCCACCAGCGAGGCGTGGCCCATGCGCAGACCAGTGCGGGCCTTGGGCAGCACATAAGGCGCCAGGCTCATGTTTTCCTGGCCGCCGGCGATGATGATATCGGCTTCCCCGCAGCGGATTGCCTGGCTGCCCAAATGCACCGCCTTGAGACCGGAACCGCACACCTTGTTGATGGTAAGCGCCGGCACCTGCCGCGGCAGGCCGGCGTTGATCGCGGTCTGACGCGCCGGGTTCTGGCCGGCGCCAGCAGTGAGCACCTGGCCGAGGATCACTTCGCTGATCCGGTCCGGCGCCACCCCGGTATCCGCCAGCAGTTTGCGCACCACCGCTTCACCCAAAGCGGTGGCGGGCAGATTGGCCAGGGAACCCTGAAAAGCACCGACCGCGGTGCGGGTGGCGGCAACGATGACCACGTCTTGCATAATGTCTCTCCCGGTCACGCCGGGCCGGGCCCGGCGGAATGATGAAAATTGGCCTCGCATGATAGCTTGATCGGGGCGGCGCGTCCCGGCCTGCTCACTCGGCGGCGCCGGCCTGCTTCCAGCCGCCCAGTAAGCGCGGCCGCTCCAGCGCCAGGTAGAGAACGACCCCGGCGGCCAGTCCCCAACCAGCGCCGTAGACCGCCAGCACCACACCCATGGTACCGGCGATGCCCCGCTCCAGGTTATTGTTGAGCTGCTCGAAACCCACCATCAGGCAGATATAACCAGTCAGAATCAACGTCAGCGACAGTGCGATCGGCAGCACCGGCTGGAAGAAACTGACCAGTGGCAGCATGAACAGTGCCAGAAAACCGGCGATCCAGAAGGTGCCAGCGCCGCTGTAGATCGAATCCATGGCGTCCCGGCCATATTTATAGCGCTCGGCCATGGTGGCCCCCACCGCCGTCCACAACGGTCCGGCCAGCCCCGGATAGGGCGCGAAGAAAGCGTGCAACGCGTTACGGAGGGCGGTCACCAGATGAACACGGTCCAGATCGATTTCGATCACTTCGTCACTGCGCAATTCATCCGCCCGCTGCATCAGCGATTGCCCGACGATGATGTCGCCAAAAGCGATCACGTAAGCGATCACCGCCGTGGGCACCGCGTACAGGAACACCTTGGCATCCGGAATACCGTGGACGAACGGCAGGTACCGCCACAGTTGGTCGAAGGCCGGGCGAGTGATCCCCCATTGCAGCTCCGGCATTTTGTATTCGCCCACCGCGATACCCACACCGATGGCCACCAGCATGCCTGGCACCATGCCGTAATTGACGATCTTGCGCGCCAGCGGGAACTGCTTCACGTACTCCTGAAACGACGCCGAGAACATGAAGTAAAGGCAGATCAACCCGCCCACCACTAGCGAAATCGGAGTATTGGCGACCCGACCGCCCTCGCTGATTTCACCGGTAATAGCGGCGATGCCGGCGCCGATGATAATCCCCGCCTTCATCGAGTTGGGAATGATGCGCACCAGCGTACTGCCCAGGCGGGTGACACCGAGGATCAGGAAGATCAGGAACACCAGGAATTGCAAGGCGAACAGGCCCTGGATCGCCTCGGGCCCTGGCTCGAACTGACCGAGGTACAGCACCACCACCGGGATTGCCGGCGTGATCCAGCCCGGCACCAGCGGTACGCCCAGCAGCGCCGGCAGCATGAAGCCGATACCACAGATCACCACATAGGCCAGCGCCACGTCATAAGGCAATCCCAGGTGTTTCTGCAGCAACGGGATCATCGCCAGGCTGACCACGAACATGATCAGTGCCTGAATCATTTCCGCCATTTCCCAGCGGTAATGAACGAACGGTAAGCGGATGCGGAAGGGTCCCAGCGGCCAGCATGGTTGCTGTTCGCCGTCTTTACGTTGGTACATTTGCATTGTCGTTCTCCTCCACTGGCGAGCGCCGGCAGGGTCATTGTTGTTGTCGGAAATCCTGTTACCGGAAACACCGGGCGGGCACCCGGCTATCGGGTCTTACCGAAAAAGGACCTCGCCCCGGCAGCTTGCTGAATGCGCCGGAGCGAGGCCGAAAGCTACAGGTTCCTCGCCCACTCCCGTAGTACATACTTCTGGATCTTGCCGGTGGAAGTCTTCGGCAGATCCTGAAACACCACGGTCTTGGGTACTTTGAATCCGGCCAGATGTTCACGGCAGAAGCCGATCACATCCGCCCCGGTGACGGCGGTGTGCTCCTGCCCGGCCTTGAGGGTGACGAAGGCGCAAGGCGTCTCGCCCCATTTTTCATCGGGACGCGCCACCACCGCCGCTTCCAATACGGAGGGATGGCGGTAAAGCGTGTTCTCCACCTCGATGGTGGAAATGTTCTCGCCACCGGAAATAATGATGTCCTTGAGGCGGTCCTTGATCTCCACGTAACCGTCCTCATGCCACACCGCCAAGTCACCGGTATGGAACCAGCCGCCCTCGAAGGCTTCGCGGGTGGCGTCTTCGTTCTTCAGATAACCCTTCATCACGGTATTGCCGCGCATGAAGATCTCGCCGATGGTTTCACCATCCTTGGGAACCGCCCGCAGACTCTTTGGATCCGCCACCATCACCCCTTCCAGAGTCGGGTAACGCACACCCTGGCGGGACTTGATCGCGGCGCGCTCCTCCAACGGCAACTCATCCCAGTGGCCGTGCCAGGCACAGACGGTGACCGGCCCGTAGACTTCGGTCAGGCCGTACACATGGGTGACGTTGATGCCCATTTCCTCCACCGCTCCGATCACTTTGGCCGGCGGCGCCGCACCGGCGGTCATGGCGTTGACCGGATGATCAATGGCGGCCTTGGCCTCATCCGGCATGTTGATCAGGGCATTGAGCACAACCGGCGCACCGCACAGATGAGAGACCTGATGCTGACGAATCAGCGTCAGAATACGCTGCGGATCAACCCGGCGCAGACACACATGCACGCCAGCCTGGGCGGTGATGGTCCAGGGATAGCACCAGCCGTTGCAGTGGAACATGGGCAGCGTCCACAGATACACCGGATGCAGCCCCATGGACCAGGTGGCCTGGTTGCCCAGGGAATTCAGGTAGGCGCCGCGGTGGTGGTAAACCACGCCCTTGGGATCACCGGTGGTGCCGGAGGTGTAGTTGAGGGAAATGGCATTCCACTCGTTGTCCGGCCACTGCCACGGGAACTCCGGGTCCCCCTCGGCCAGGAAGGCCTCGTAATCCAGCTCACTGACCGGCTCTCCTTCACCGTATTCGGGATCGTCCACATCGATCAGCAGCGGTGGCGTCTCCAGTTTGGCCACGGCGTCACCGATCACTTGATGGAATTCGCGATCCACGATCAATACCTTGGCTTCGCCATGGCGCAGCATGTAGGCGATGGCGTCGGCATCCAGACGGACATTGAGGGTATTGAGAACGGCGCCGATCATCGGTACGCCGAAGTGGGCTTCCAGCATAGCCGGAATGTTCGGCAACATCGCCGCCACGGTATCGCCCTTGCCGATACCACGGCCGGCCAGGGCCGAAGCCAGCCGCCGGCAGCGCCGATAGGTTTCCCGCCAGGTGCGCCGGATATCACCATGGATCACCGACGGATAATCGGGGTACACCGCCGCGGTACGCTCAATAAAGCTCAGCGGGGTCAGGGGAACATGATTGACTTCGGTGGGCGAAAGGCCCTGCTCATAAATGGACATAATGACCGTCCCGTGGTTGTTCGCGGTATTCTTCGGGTAGAGTTACCAGCATAAGCCTGCAACTACGAGGCGCATTTATAGACCATAAAGAACAAATATGGAAATAAAACTAGAGTCTTATAGTATTTTTACTAGATTACTTCTATTGAGCCCATGATGGACCAGGACAATACCTTTCCCCTGTTGCTACGGAACTGGCTGCGATTGCAGCAGGACCGCATGCCCCGTTCCCAACGCGCCGCCGGCTTGTGCCGGATGATGGCGTCTACCCCGGAAGTGCGGCGGGCTTTCTACCTGTTCTGGCAGGCGGATGCCGGGGTTTACGACGACGCGGAAGGCCAGGCCGGTCTGCCACCAGGCCCCGGCGATCCGTTCCTGGCTTCGGATCATGCCTTGCACCAACGGCTGGCCGGAGAAACAGCGCTATCACTGAGCGAGTTGCGCGTCCTGCCCTGCTGGCTCGCCGGCCGGGTTCGACGCGCCGCTCTGCACCATGGCGCGATTCTGCCACTGTCGCTGGATGACGACAGCCCGGGCCTGCTGCTGTTGGAATTGTCCCCGCACTGCGGCAGCCAGTGGCTGCTCTCGCTGGCCGCCATGCTCAATCAACTGGCCCGCCCATTACCCCACCGGGAGGGGGCCTTTGCACTGCTCAGCAACGACCCCCAACTGATGGCGGTGCTTGATAATCACGGCCAGGCCGTCGATACCAACCACGCTCTGCAACAATGGCTCGGTGAACACCACATCGACGCCGGCACGTGCCTGCCAATCAACCACCAGGCCCTGGCCACCGCCTGCCTTTCCCAGGGCCGCGCCATCGTTGATGTGGAAGCGCGACTCGGTGATCGCATTTTACTGTGGAGCTTTATTCCCGACCTGCCTGGCCAACGCATCCTGGCCCGCGGCCGTGACGCCACCGAACAGCTACGGAACGAAAAGGCCGGCAACCGCGCCCGCCGCTTGTACCGTCTGATCACCGAGAACACCACTGATTTGATCTCGCGGCACACGCCGGACGGCGTTTTCCTTGACGCTTCGCCAGCCTCCTGGGGCTTGTTGGGCTACTGGCCGGAACAATTACGCGGCACGGCGGTGCGGACGCTGTTTCATGAACAGGACCGGGAGCGGTTGCAACAACAGGCCAAGGCGGCGCTGGAGGAGTTGGGTTATCACACCATGACCTATCAGATCCGCCACCGGCGCGGCCACTATCTGTGGTTCGAGACCGCCAGCCATGCCATCCGCGAGACCTATACCGGCGCGGTGGTGGAGGTGGTCAGCGTCACCCGCGACATTACCGCCCGGGTCCGGGCGGAAGAAAACCGCCGCCGTCTGGCCGAAGTAGTGGAAGCGAACACCGATCTGGTGCTGTTCGTCGGGCTCGACGAACGCCTCACCTACGCCAACCGTGCCGCTCGTGAGGCGCTGGCCATCGGCCCGGACCCGTGGCCGGATCTGGCCGAGTTATTCGCCGCCGAGGACATCCGGCGGCTGCGCGAACAAGGCTGGAACAGCGCCCGGGAACAAGGGGTGTGGACCAGCGAGGCGCAACTGCGCGCCGGCGACTCCGGCGAATCCTTTCCAGTATCCCTGGTACTGCTGGCCCATCGCGGCGCGGGCAACGACCAGTACTATTCCCTGGTTGCCCGGGATATGACCGAACGGGCCCTGCGCGAAGCCCAGCAACGCCGCCATCAGAATGAACTGGCGCAAAGCAGCCGGTTGATCGCCATGGGCGAACTGGCCTCCGGCATCGCCCATGAAATCAACCAGCCGCTGGCGGCGATCAGTAATTACGCCGCGGCCAGTCTGCGCCACCTTCGCTCGCTCCAATCACCTGTCCACGACAGTCCAACCGAATACGGCCCGGCGTCCGCTGCCGGGCCGAAAATCGAAAAAGTCGCCCAGGGTTTGAATCGTATCAGCGAACACGCCCACCATGCTTCGGAAGTGATCCGGCGGCTGCGCGCGTTTCTCCGCAAAGGTCAGCGGCGCCTGGAAGCGCTCGATATCAACACGGTGGCGAATCAAGCCATTCACCTTTGCGCCTGGGAAGCGGAGAGCCATCGTATTACCATCGCCAGACAGTTTGCCGTGGACCTGCCGCCACTGTACGCGGACCGTATTCTGCTGGAACAGGTGCTGGTAAATCTGCTGCGTAACGCGCTCGACGCCAATCGCGAACGCTGGCCGGAGCAACCCTCCGAAATCACCGTCGCCACCCTGCGCGCACCCGACAACTTCCTGGTGATCCGCGTCATTGATCAAGGCGCCGGTGCCGACCCCGAGACACTCAAGCATATGTTCACGCCGTTCTATACCAGCAAACCCGACGGCCTGGGGCTGGGATTGTCCATGAGCCGTTCCGTCATCGAAGGGCTCGGCGGTGAATTGAATGCCCGTTTGCTCGAACACGGACTGGAACTGTACTGCCGGCTGCCGCTGGCCCATAACGAGGAGACCCCATGACCACCGGCACACAAATCGTTTACGTGGTGGACGACGACCCCGGCATGCTGGAGTCCACCGTCTGGCTGTTGGAGTCGGTCGGTCTGGACGCCCGCCCGTTCACCAACGGCGGCGACTTTCTCGAAGCCTGCGTATCGGGAGCCAACGCCTGTGTGCTGCTGGACGTCCGCATGCCCACCCTGGGCGGACTGCATGTACAGCAGGCGATGAAGGATCGCGGGCTGGACTACCCCATCATCTTCGTCAGCGGCCATGCCGACGTGCCCATCGTGGTGCGAGCGTTCAAGGCCGGCGCCGTGGATTTCATCGAAAAGCCCTACAACGAACAACTGTTGCTGGACAGCGTGCAGCAGGCGCTCAATAGTGAACGCAAAGAGGATAAACAGGCCACCGGCCGGCAACAGGTGGATGAAAAACTGGACACTCTCACACCCCGTGAGCGGGACGTGCTGCTGCCACTGGTCAAGGGCTACACCAACCGCGAGATCGCCGCGCAATTGGACGTCAGCGTCAAAACCGTGGATCTGTACCGGTCGCGGGTGATGAAGCGAATGGGCGCCGAACGCCTGCCGGATCTGGTCGGCATGGCGGTGGCCGCCGGGCTGGTGGATCCGTTGCGATTGCGCGTGCCATGACGCCATTCGCGGCCAGGATCGCTCCCACGGAGGTTACGCTGACCACTCGGCGCTTTCCTCCGCCACCGCCCGCAACACCCGAAAGGCCTGATCCAGCAGCGGGCCGTGTTTCCCCCGGGCGCGGGCGAGGTACACCGGATAGGTGAATTCCGGCGCATCGGCGACCCGTTCCAGCGTCCCCTCGCGCAGATGAGGCTCGGCCACGCGGGTACGAAAATAGCCGCTGCCCCCTTGCTGCAGCAGAAACTGAATCGCCAGCGGACCGAAATTCGCGGACACCGGCGAGCGCGCCCGCTCCGGCAAAGCGACGTCGTGCTGCTTGCGAAAATCCGCCCCCCAGTCCACGTAGACATAGGGCTCCTCGGTGCGGACCGACCGCACCAGGATCAGTTTTTCTTCCAGCAGTTGCTCCACCTGCAACCCCGGCCAGTAAGCGGGCCGGTGCACCAGCGCCGCGTCCAGTACCCCCCTTTCCAGGCGTTCCTGCAACGCTTCGCCGTCGTGCACTTCGGCACGAGTGGCGACATTCGGGTGGTGCTGACGCAAGCGGGTAACCCAGTTCAGCAGCAGCGGATTCCACAGACTGGTTTCACCACCCAGCACCAGCATATCCTCGGCCCCATCCGGCAACGGCAACTCCCGCCTCGCGGCTTCCCAAGTACGGACCAACTGACTGGCATGCGGGGTGAAGCGTTCACCATGGGGCGTGAGCCGGGCCCCGGCCCGATTGCGCACGAACAGCCGGCAACCCAGTTGCCCTTCCAGGTTATGGATGCGGGCGGTCACCGTGGTCTGGGTGATGTGCAGACGCTCGGCGGCGGCCATGAAACTGCCGGTACGGACAATCTCCAGAAACGTTCGGGCCAGATCGATATCCATGATTTATATCAACTTCTTTGAATTTAAACCGCATTCTATTTCATTATTTCTATTCAAAATACGTCCCCATACTGTCGGTCCACGTTGAAGTACGGAGCCGGAGATGACGGCGCACGCCACACCGCCCCCTTTTTCCGACCCTCAATGGCGCCAGGTCCGACAATTACTGGGCGCCCTGGACGAGCGGCAACGCTGGTGGCTGAGCGGCTATCTCACCGCCACCGGCACAGCGCCGGACACCGCCGCGGCCAGGACGGACGCTCCGCATCCGGTGCTGATCGGCTACGGCACGGAAACCGATAACTGCCGGCAACTGGCCAGGCTGTTGAGCGAACGTTGCGGAGCCGCGGGCATCGCCACGGAAGTGATTGATCTGGCCCGGTTGCGGCCCCGGCAACTGGCACGGCGCGATCACCTGGTGATCATCACCGCCACCCACGGCGACGGCGACCCGCCGGAACCGATCCAGGCGTTTTATCAGGGCCTGATGGGCGACGATGCTCCAAAGCTGGACAACCTCAAATTCGCCGTATTGGCCCTGGGAGACAGCAGCTACGAGCGCTTCTGTGTCACCGGTCAGGAGTTCGATCAGCGTCTGGAGGCGCTGGGCGGCGAACGGCTGATCGCCCGGCAAGACTGTGACGTGGACTTCGAACAGCTGGCCCGGGACTGGATCGCCCGCCTGTTGGAAGCATTGCCCAAGACCGGAAACACGGACGCGGCGCCGGGCCCATCGCCGGCCCCGGCCTCCAGCCCTTTTCGCTACGACAAACACCATCCGTTGACGGTGGAGGTGCTGGTCAACCAGAACCTGAGCGCCGCTGATCGCCGCCAGCCGATACACCATCTGGAGTTGGCCCTGGATCAAGCAATTCCGGACCTGCTCCCCGGCGACGCCGTCGGTATTCTCGCCGACAACCCGCCCGAGCTGGTGGCGGCGGTGCTGGACGCCTGCGAGCTGTCCGGCGAGCAGCCGGTGACCGTGAACGATGACGCCCAGCCCCTGGTGCAGGCACTGCGCCAATCCCGGGATCTGACCATCGTCGGCACCGGTTTTCTCACCTTCTGGGCGGAACACAGCAATGCCCCGGCGCTGAAAACGCTGTGCGAAGCGGAGAGCCGGGAGCAGCGGGCCTTTCTCCGCCAGCATCAACTGCTCGATCTGCTCAGCCAGTATCCGGCACATGCGCCGGCCCAGGCTCTGGTAAACGCCCTGCGTCCCTTGCAACCCCGGCTCTATGACGTGGCCAACAGCCTGGCGGAGCTGGACGACGAGTTGCACCTTACCATCAAGGCGTTCCGCTATCCGTTCCGGGAACGGCACGAACAGGGTATCGCCTCCCGCTATCTGCTGGATTTGCAGCCCGGCGACCCGGTGCGGTTGTACCCGCATCGCAACACCCGTTTCCGTCTGCCGGATGACGACGCTCCGCTGATCCTGATTGCCGAAGGCACCGGCATCGCCCCTTATCGCGCTTTCCTGCAAGCGCTGTCACAGCGGCCTCAACGCCCGCCGTGCTGGCTGGTGTTCGCTGAGCAGCGTTTCGAAGAGGACTTTCTTTATCAGCTGGATATTCAGCAGGCCCACGCGGATGGCGTGCTGGAACAGGTGGATACGGTGTTTTACCAGGACCGCCCCGGCGCCAGCCTGATCGATCCGCTGCTCAACCAGATCGATCGTCTGGCCAGTTGGATCGAACAAGGCGCGCATCTCTACCTGTGTGGCGACAAGGGTCGATTGAGCGACCTGGAGAACAGCTTGAAAACCGCTCTGGACCAGCGCCAGGGAGACGGCGCCTGGAAGCAACTGGGCCGCAACAAGCGCCTGCACCGCAACCTGTATTGAGGAGACCGTGATGAGCGATTCCCGTCCCGATCTCAGTCAGCCGGTGGAACGACTGCACGAGAACGAACAACTGAAAGCCCGCAGCCGCCATCTGCGCGGCACCATCGCCGAGGGGCTCGACGACCTGCTCACCGGCGCGGTGCCCGGGGAAGACCCACTGCTGATGAAGTTCCATGGCATCTATCAGCAGGACGACCGCGACCGCCGCGCCGATCGCCGCCAGCGCCGCCTGGAACCGGCTTACCAGTTCATGGTGCGCCTGCGTATTCCCGGCGGTGTGCTGGACAAGCGCCAATGGCAGGGTCTGGACCGTCTTTCCCGTCTCTACGCCGAACGGGGCCTGCGCATCACTACCCGGGGCACCGTTCAGTTGCATGGTGTGCGCAAATCGCAGCTGCGCTCGCTGATTCAAGGACTGCGGCCGTTAGGGCTGGACACCATCGCCGCCTGCGGCGACGACAGCCGCGGCGTGGTGTGCGGCGCCAATCCGTACTTGTCCAAAGCTCACGAGCGGGTGCAGCAGCTGGCGCGGATCACCAGTGACCGTCTGATTCCGAAAACCGGCGCCTATGCGGACATCTGGCATCAACAGCCAACGCCGGTGAGCGACGGCGAGGAGCCGCTCTATGGCAAGCTGTACCTGCCACGCAAATTCAAGGTCGGCTTCGTGCTGCCGCCAGTCAACGACGTCGACATCCACGGCCAGGATCTGGGCTATATCGCGGTGGTGGACAACGGCGATCTGATCGGCTTCAACGTCTGTGTCGGCGGCGGCATGGGTCAGTTGGACAACCGCGAGGACAGCTATCCCCGTCTGGCGGAGGAAATCGGTTTTATCGAGGCGGACGAGGCCCCCGCCTTCGCCGAATTGGTGATGAGCATCCAGCGCGACTTCGGTGATCGTCAGGATCGCCACCGGGCCCGTTTCAAATACACCCTGGATCGTCTCGGCCTGCCCTGGTTCCTGGAAGAACTGGAACGCCGTCGTGGCCGCCCGCTGGAGCCGGCCCTCGGCGTCCACTTCGACCACAACGGCGATCGACTTGGCTGGCAGCAGGGCGACGATGGCCTCTGGCACGCCACGCTCTATGTGGAAAGCGGCCGCGTGGACGATGCCCTGCGCACCCAACTGGGCGGCTTTCTGGAACAGTATGGCGGCCGCCTGCGGCTAACCACCAACCAGAACCTGCAGTTGACCCATATCGAGACGCACGAGCTGGAACAGGTGCAATGGCGCCTTGAAGACCTGGGACTGGATTGGCGCCTCGATCCGGAAGCGCAGGCCGCCCATACCCTCAGTTGCGTGGCACTGCCGACCTGCGGCCTGGCCATGGCCGAGGCGGAACGTTACTTACCCACGTTTCTGGAGCGCTTCCAGCGGCTCAAGGGCCAATACGGACTGCGCGAGGAACCCATCACCCTGCGTCTGACCGGCTGCCCCAACGGCTGCGCCCGGCCTTATCTGGCCGAGATCGCCCTCACCGGCCGCGCCCCAGGGCTGTACAACCTGTATCTGGGCGGCAGCTTTCATGGCGACCGGCTGGCGCAACTGTACGCCGGCAACGTGGACGAAGAACGCTTCCTCGCGTTGCTCGCGCCCATGTTCGAACGCTATGCCGGCCAACGACGTGATGGCGAACATTTCGGTGACTTCCTGCTGCGCAAGCAGCTGCTGGAAGAACGTCCGCTGACTTCCCTTTCTTCCTGATCCTGGAGACGTCCATGTCCGACTATCTGTTCATCCAAAGCCAGGACCCGTTTACCGAGGTCCGCTGCGCGGCGCAATACCGATTGGCCCGTCAGCTCCGCGAGGCTGGCCATCAAGTTGCCGTTCTATTGGTGCAGAACGGCGTCGTGCCCGCCCGCCGGGACGCCCGCGATGGCGCTTTTGACACTTTGATCGCCAGCGGTGTCGCGGTCAGCGCCGATGGCTTCTCATTGAAGCAACGGGAAATCGAAGCCTCGGATTTGAAAGCCGACGTGGCGGTGGGCGATGTCGGCGATGCCATCGAAGCGCTGCTGGCCGGCGCCAAAGTGATCTGGAACTAGGAGGACCCATGAACAACCCGAAAACCCTGACCTTCGCCTTCATGGATCCACCCTTCGAAAGCGAACGCACGGTGACCTTCTTCCGCCTGCTGGATGCCGCTCTGGAGCGTGGCGCTTCGCTGCGAGTCTTCGCTTATGAGGGGGCCGTGGCCCTGGCTTTCGCCAGACAGTCCCCTCACGGCAACGCGGTGCACGGCCGTGACGCGGCGGAAGAAGATCATCCGCTGACCCGGGAATGGATCCGGGCGCTGCAGGAGAAAGCCGCCGCCAAAACGTTGAGCTTCGAGTGGATAAACTGCGGTCTGTGCGTGGACGAACGCGGCGTCAATGAGGTGATCGACGGCTGCGGCCGGGGCGGCCCGCCGGACCTGTGGCGCTACGCCAGTGACGCCTTCAATACCCTGACCATCGGCACGAGGTAAGCGCCATGAAAGTACTGCAGGTTATCGATCAAGCCTTCCGCACCACGGTGGAAGAACAGGACGACACCATTCTCTGGCTGACACGGTCCATGCGCGGCGCCGGTGGCGATTTGCAAGTGCTGCTCAGCGGCCATGGCGTGCACTACGCGGTGCTGAGTCAACGCCAACCACCGCTGGAGCTGGGTAACTGGAAACAAAGCCAACCGGCGGAACTGCTGCGTGACCTGACCGATCTCACCGAAAGCGGCGTTCCCATCTTCGCGGTACGTGAGGATCTGGAGGAGCGCGGCCTCGCCAACCTGCCCCTGCAAGCCGGCGTGGAACTGGTGAGCCAGACCGGACTGGTGGATCTGTACCAGCAGGCCGATCAAATATGGCAGTGGTAGCACCGTCGGCACTACGCACCCCGCTTTGCCAGCAATTGGGCTGCGCTTACCCGATCTTGCTGGCCGGCATGGGCGGCGTCGCCCGGCACCGGCTGGCCGCGGCGGTCTGCCAGGCCGGTGGCTTCGGCGTGCTGGGCATGGTGCGCGAGCCGGTGGAACGAATCCGCGATGAAGTCCTGGCGTTACGACACCTCACTGATAAACCGTTCGCGGTCAATCTGATCCCCGCGGCCACCGATCCCGCTCTGCTCCATCAGCAAGTGCATACTTGTCTGAACCTTCAGGTGCCGTTCGTGGTGCTGTTCTGGGACGTGGACAGCGCCCTGATACGCCACCTGGTCAGCGAAGGCATTGGTGTCATTCACCAGGTCGGCAGTCGCTGGGACGCCGAGCTGGCCATCGACGCCGGCGCTGAAATCATCATCGCCCAGGGCTGGGAGGCCGGCGGTCACGTACGCGGCCAAATCGGTACCTTGAGCCTGCTGGCCGAACTCGTTCCATTCTGTCCGGTGCCCGTGGTGGCGTCCGGCGGCATCGCCAATGGCCGGTCCCTGGTGGCGGCCCTTGCCCTCGGCGCCCAAGGCGCGAGCCTGGGCAGCGCCTTCCTGGCCACGCAAGAGGCCAATGCCCATCGTCACCATCAACAAAGACTGCTCAACGCGGAAGCCGGTGATACCGTGCACTGCCGCCATTTTACCCGCAACTGGCATGAGCCGGCCCCGGTAAGGGTGCTGCGTAGCCGCGTTACCCGGGGGGAATACGACGATTTGCGGCATGTGCGGATTTCCGAGATCATCGGGGAGCAGGACGGGCAGCCGGTTTATCTGTTCTCCACCGACTCGCCACTGGCCGATGCCCGCGGTGAAGTCGATGACATGGCGTTGTACGCCGGACAATCCTGCGGACAGATTCAGCAACTGCTGAGCGCGAAGCAACGTCTGAACCGCATCATCGAGGAGGCCGCCGAAACCCTGACCCGGTTAACCAGCGCCCCATGAGGTTCCAACATGCAAGGTCCTGCCCGGATTCAATGCAAACGTGTCTATGACGATCGGGACGACGACGACGGCTACCGCGCGCTGGTGGACCGTGCCTGGCCGCGCGGCATGAAGAAAGAACAGGTGGCTGCCGATGGCTGGTTTCGAAAGCTGGCCCCCTCCACCGCGTTGCGCAAATGGTTCGGCCACGACCCGCAACGCTGGGATGAATTCCAGAAACGTTATCACGAAGAACTGGATGCCAACCCCGAGCTCGTCGAGGGCCTGCTACAATCCAGCGCGGACCACACTTTGACATTGCTCTACGCAGCCCGAGATACCCGCCACAACAACGCCGTGGCGCTGAAAAACCATCTGCAAGCACAGCAGAAAAAGCACCGCTCGCACTAAGCGATATTCCCTTGATCCAGGTCAAGACCGCGGAAACGGTGAACCGGTAGCCTGAACTCGCCGTCGCCACTCCCCGTCCCCTGGTTCGCGCTCCGTCCGGTCGTTGGGGGGCTCGGCGGCGGCACTTATTCTTCCCGCCTTTCCATTTTTCCTTTCCGCTTCTCCTTTCCGGTATTTCCCTTACACGAAAAGACATCACGGTTCCAGGGTTGGTGCTGTTCCCCCGCTGTCGGGAGACACACTTAAACGCCCTTCGCTGCCAAGGCAGCATCCCACGGAGAAAGCTGCGAGGCAGCTGTGGGAGCTGCCTTGGCAGCGAAGGGCATGGTGGCGGCCCTCTTGTTCAGAAAAGGGCCGCCCCGCGGTTGCCGTCGATCACTCCTTGTCTTCGACCTCACGGGCCCGCTCATCCACTTCGGACAACTCGAACCACATGGCGTTGAGGATGGCAAACGTACAAGCCAGGCCCACGCCGAGAATCCAACTGAAGTACCACATACTCTATTCTCCTCAGTACATGTCCTTGTTGACGTCGCTTTCGCTGACCTTGCCCCACAGCACCTTATACACCCAGGCGGTATACAGCAGGATGATTGGCAGAAAAATCGCGGTCGCCACCAGCATGATGCCAAGCGTGTAATGGCTGGACGAACTGTCCCAGACCGTCAGGCTGTGGCCGGGCTCCGAGCTGCTTGGCAGGATGACCGGGAACATGGCTACCCCCACTGTGGTGATGATGGCGGCAACCGACAACTTGGATCCAAGGAAGCTGAGTGCACCGATGCGCGAGAACAGCCCCAACAACGCCAGCAACGCTCCGCCGAACCCGATCAGCGGCACCAGCCACAGAATCGGCTGAGCCCGATAGTTGCTCAGCCAGATACCCGCCTCCTGAAGCACTTCCTTGCGCAATGGGTTACTGGGGCCGTTCGGATCCAGCGCGGTTGCGATCCGGTACCCTTCCATATTGCTGATCCAGATACCGCCGATGGCAAACAGTACTATCACCACCACGGCGGCGATCATGCCGTATTTTCGGGCCCGCTCGGCCGGCTCACCGTCCGCCTTGATCTGCAACCAGGTAGCGCCGTGCAGAATCAGCATCGACAGCGACACCAGCCCGCACAGCAGCGCGAACGGATTCAGCAGCCCGAAGAAGGACCCGGTATAGAACGGCCGCAGATCGCTGTCAAAGTGGAAGGGAACCCCCTGCAGCACGTTGCCAACGGCAACGCCGAAAATCAGTGCCGGCACCACGCCACTGAAGCACAAAGCCGCGTCCCAGCGCGCACGCCAGGCCGGCTCGTCCCTTTTTGAGCGGAACTTGAACGCCACCGGCCGGATAATCAGCGCCGACAGAATCAGGAACATGGCCAGATAAAACCCGGAAAAGCTGACTGCGTAGAGCGCCGGCCAGGCGGCGAAAATGGCGCCGCCACCGAGAATGAACCAGACCTGATTGCCTTCCCATACTGGTCCCACGGTATTGATCACCTGGCGGCGCTGGCCGTCGCTTCGGGCCACCGCCGGCAGCAGCGCGGCCACGCCCATATCGAAGCCATCGGTGACGGCGAAGGCCACCAGCAGGACACCGAGCAAGGCCCACCAGATCAAACGCAACACTTCGTAATCGAAAATCATGGCGTTTCCTCCCTCATTCCTGGGGCTTGGCGAAGGCCGGTGACAAGCCGGCGTCCAGTTTGGCGGGATCGTCACCGCTTTCCTCTTCCGGCCCCTTGCGGATGTATTTGAGCATCAGGCGGATCTCGATCACCGCCAGCACCGTGTACAACACCATGAAGCCACCCAGGGAAATCAGAATGTCACTGATGCCAATGGAACTGACTCCGAGGAAAGTCGGTAATACGCCTTCGATGACCCAGGGCTGCCGACCGTATTCCGCCACCAGCCAACCCAGTTCCGCCGCCAGCCAGGGCAAGGGTAAAGTGTAGAACGACACTCTCAGGAACCAGCGCGGCACCCGGCGCCGTAGCGATATCAGATAAAACGCCAGGCCGAACAAGGCGATCATGTAGAACCCGATCGCCACCATGAAACGGAATGACCAGAACAACGCAAAGACATTCGGCAGCGAATCCTGCACCGCCATGACGATCTGCTGATCGCTGGCCTCGCGAGGATCCTCCACGTACTTTTTCAACAGCAGTGCGTAGCCCAGATATTCCTGATTCTGAACAAACGCCTCGCGGGCCTCGGCGTTGGCCTCGTCAACCTTCAACGTCTCCAACGCGTCGTAAGCCAGCAGGCCATCGCGGATATGCATCTCCGAGAGTGCCGCCAGTTCCATGATGCCGGGAATCTCCTGGCTGAAACTGCGCGTGGCGATCAGCCCCATGACCCAGGGAATCTTCAGCTCATAGTGCGTTTCCTGAGCTTCGCGGTCAGGGATACCAAACAGGGAGAACGACGCCGGCGCTTCTTCCGTGTGCCACATGCCCTCGATCATCGCCAGTTTCATTTTCTGGTTTTCGGTAATGGCGTAACCGGATTCGTCCCCGAGTACCACCACCGACAGTGCCGCCGCCAGGCCGAACGAGGCGGCGACCGTGAAGGAACGTTTGGCCAGCGCCTGGTAACGGCCGCGCAGCAGATAGTAAGCGCTGATCGCCAGCACGAAGACCGCGCCAGTGACGTAGCCGGCGGCGACGGTGTGGACGAACTTGGCCTGCGCCACCGGATTGAAGATCACCGCGGCGAAGTCCGTGACCTCCATGCGCATGGTGTCGGGATTGAAGAAAGATCCCACCGGATTCTGCATCCAGCCGTTGGCCACCAGAATCCAGAGCGCCGAGAGGTTGGACCCCAGCGCCACCAGCCAAGTCACCGCCAGGTGCTGCACTTTGCCGAGCTTGTCCCAGCCAAAGAAGAACAGGCCCACCAGAGTAGCTTCCAGGAAGAACGCCATCAGACCTTCAATGGCCAGGGGCGCACCGAAGATGTCACCGACGTAATGGCTGTAATAGGCCCAGTTGGTACCGAACTGGAATTCCATGACGATACCGGTGGCCACGCCCATGGCGAAGTTGATGCCGAACAGCAACCCCCAGAACTTGGTCATGTCACGCCAGATGGTGCGCCCGGTCATGACATAGACACTCTCCATGATGGCGATCATGAAGGACAGTCCCAGAGTCAGAGGTACAAAAAGGAAATGGTACATTGCTGTCAGGGCAAATTGCGCCCGCGACAACTCAACCAGAGTAGCGTCGATCATCTGCGTTTCTCCCCTGAATACACCCTGGCGGGCCGCCAATCAGACCGGATCATTCGGTCCACTCCGTTTCAGCGGGAGCATAGACGGCACGCCATTCCCTGCGGAAGACCTTCCGTGGCCCTCATTTACCAGTGCACGAATACGATGGGGGAAACGTTTCCGCGTCAACGAAGAAACGATTCAAGATAAAAATCCGCCAGCCGACTTCCACCTCCGCGAGCAAAGACCGCGGGTGAAAGCCTGAGCAATCGGGTCTACCATTGTTCCCCATTATTGTTCGCGCTTGTGAAACCGTTATAAGCATAGCACCGGCCCTGCCCTCGTTCACGTCAGCGCTCCAGAGAAGAGTTGAAAACCGGCATGCCCATTGATTTACATCAAGATTCCGCCTCGTCGTCCACGCAAGTCCCGACCGATCCCCGGCTCTGGCTGAATAGCCAGGGACATCACGCCAGGATCATGGTGCGTTGGTTGTACCTGAGCGCGCTGGCGGATACACCACTGGCTATTGTTCAGGCGGGACTGTTGGCCTGGCTCGCCGCGGCTCTGCTCAACGGCGCGCCTTCGTTATGGTTACCGGCGGCCCTGCTGGTGCTGACGCTGGCGCTGCGGGCCCTGGCCGGCGCCGCCCGTGCCCGCTTCAGCGCCGGCGCCGGTGCTGATATCAGCCAGGCGGTACGGCGCGACGTGGCGGAGGCGCTGCTGCGTGGCGCCGGTGGCACTTTGACGGCGGGGGAGGCCAGTACCGCGCTGCTGGAACAAGCCGGGGCGGTGGGGCGCTATCATGCTGGTTTCGCGATACAACGACGGGTGGCCAGCGTGGCCACGGTGCTGTTCCTGCTGGCCGCGTTCAGCGTGGACTGGGTCGTCGGCCTGATTTTTCTGTGCACCGCGCCACTGATCCCGGTGTTCATGATGCTGGTGGGCAGTGGCGCGCAGCGGGCGGCGGATCGGCAACTGGACAGCCTGCGCTTTCTTGGCGGCTATTTTCTTGATCGTCTGCGCGGCGTGTTGACGCTGCGCGCGTTTGCCCGTGAAGCCGCGGAGCAGCAGGCGGTGGATCGCGTCAACGTCGAATACCGCAAACGCACCATGAAGGTTCTGCGGATCGCCTTCCTTACCTCCGCCGTGCTGGAACTATTCGCCGCGCTATCGGTAGCCCTGGTGGCGTTGTATGTGGGCTTGCACCTGCTCAATCTGATTGCCATTGGTCCCGGCCCGGGGCTTGATTTCGCCACCGGGCTCTGGCTCCTTCTGCTGGCACCGGAGTTTTATCAGCCGTTGCGTCAGTTGGCGGCCGGCTATCATGATCGCGCCGCCGCCCACGCCGCCGCCGAGGCGCTGGCGCCACTGCTTGAGGAACGTCAATCCGTATCCGGCTCCAACGCCGTCTCCACCACCGCCACCGCCCTGACTCTGGATCAGGTCTCGTTTGCTTACCCCGACAGCGAGGACACACTGCTGAGTAACTGCGATCTGACCGTTCAAGCAGGAACCTGTCTGGTGCTCAGAGGGGACAGCGGTACCGGCAAAAGCACCCTTTTGAAGCTGATCGCGGGTCTGCTGGCGCCGGACACCGGCGAGGTGCGCCATGACGGCCGGCCCGCCCCGCTGCTGGCACAAACAACCGGCAACCTGGCCTGGGCCGGACAACATCCGTGGTTCATCCATGGCACGGTGGCCGACAATCTGCGCCTGGGAGCCCCGGACGCCGATGACGCCGCCCTCCATCAAGTACTGGCCGAGTGCGGTCTGGAGCACTTGCCCGCCGGACTGGACACACGCCTCGATGAGAACGGCGGCGGTCTTTCCGGTGGCCAGGGACGCCGGCTGGCACTGGCCCGGGCCCTGTTGAGCCCGGCGCCGCTATTGTTGCTCGATGAACCCACCGCGGAACTGGACGATGCGCTGGAACAACGAATCATCACAGCGCTGCGAGCCCGCAAGGGACGACGCACCCTGGTGATCGCCACCCATTCCCCGGCTTTCGCCACCCTGGCCGATCAAAGTCTGTGGCTCGGCCCTTCAGCCGAGTCCATGGAAGGAGCCGCGCATGGCTGACCACATCACCTGGCTTCGTCATCAGTTCAAAGGAGAAGGCGCGCGGCTGCGCAACGCCGCGGTGCTGGCACTGATCACCGCGCTCGCCGCCATGGCGCTACTGGGGCTGTCCGGCTGGTTCATCAGTGCCGCCGCCCTGGCCGGGATGGCCGCCGGCGGCCCGGCGGTGGCGTTCAACATGCTGGTACCCAGTTCCGGCATTCGCGCCCTGGCAGTGGGCCGTACCGTATCCCGCTATTTCGAACGGCTGGTCAGCCATGACGCCACCTTCCACGTGATGCAGCGGCTGCGCACGCGATTGTTCGCGGCGATTCTGCCGCGCATCCCCGGCCCTCTGTCGTCGCTGAGCAGCGGCCATTTACTGGAACGTCTGCTGGGCGATGTGGAACGGTTGGAAAACGCCTGGCTGGGACAGGGACAACCCGCCCTGGTGGCCGCCGCCACCGCCGTGGTATTGCTGCTGGCCGGATTCTGGATCGCCGGACCGGCGGCGGCCCTGGCTCTGCTGAGCGGCTTCATCGTGATGGCGCTGCTACTGCAACGGTTGTCCAAGGTCTCCACCGACCCATTGGAACAACGGGCCAGGCAACGTGAACAGCTGCGCGGGGATCTGGTGCAAATCCTCAACGGACTGCCCGATGTGCTCGCCTATGGTCTGCGGCCGTCATTACTCGAACAGTGGCGCCGCCGGCTGGCCGATCTGGCCGGGCTCGAACACCGGCTGGCGCTGCAGCACGCCATCACTCAAACCCTGATCCAGAGTCTGATGCAATGGCTGGCGGTGGCGATGCTGCTGATCCTGATCGCGCCGGTACGGCAGGAAATGATCGACGCGCCCATGGCGCTGGCGCTGATGTTGCTGGTTCTGGCCGCCGCCGAGGTGACCCTGCCCCTGGCCCAGGCCTGGCAGGGCTGGCCGGACACCCGTGCCACCGTGACACGCCTGGACACCCTGACCGGCACGCCGATCCCGCCGCCAGCCGCCAGTGGCAGCGAGATTCCCCGGGCCGACGGTGATTTGATGGTCTCCGGACTGAGTTTCGCCTGGCCTGGGCAACCGGCTTTGTTCAGCGGTCTTGATCTGCAAGCGCGAGCCGGCGCCCCACTGGCCATCGTCGGCCCAAGCGGCAGTGGTAAATCCACCCTGCTGCATTGTCTGATGGGCCTGCAACGGATCAGCGCTGGCGAGATCCGTTTCGGCGGTGTCAGCCAGGCGCGGGCGGACAGCGACGCCTGGCGTCACTGTTTCGCCCTGTTATTGCAGCAACAGCAGCTGTTCACCGGCACCCTGAGGGATAACTTGCGCCTGGCCAGACCGGAGGCCACCGACGAACAACTCTGGCGGGTGCTGGAACAGGCCCGGCTGGCGGATCTGGTACGGCAACGTGGTGGCCTCGATCACTGGATCGGCACCAACGGCATGCACCTTTCTGGCGGACAAGGGCGGCGTGTATCGCTGGCCCGGGTGCTGCTGCGGGACAGCCCGGTGGTGCTGCTGGACGAGCCCTTCACCGGTCTGGAGCCGGCCACCGCCGACGCGTTGTTCGACATTCTCCATGCCACCCTGAACGACCGGGTCTTGATCATGGTCACCCATGACCGACGCCATGCCGAACGGATGGAAAAGCGGTTGGTTCTTGAGGTCTGACGCCGATAAGGAAAAACCGGGCCTGCCGCAACCGAACAAATTGGGACTGCTCCAGCGCTTGAGCGTTGCCCCCATGGCGAAGGTTTATCTATTGACCTTGGTGACATGAATCCGCGCTGTATTCGCTGCCAAGGCAGCTTCCCACAGCGTCTTCGTGACGCCGCTTGTGGGAAGCTGCCTTGGCAGCGAACAGGCGTGTTGCGTGTTGCGTGTAAGCAGACTGCCCCCGGCAGGCATTGGAAGCGGTCATTTATATTCGCAATGTTCGACGGTGCGCCATTCTAAAGCGTCCAGCGTCCGGTTTCCCCCTTGACCCAGGTCAGCCCGATGCGACCCCGCGGCTTTATCCTGACCGGCCAACACATCTGGCACGGGAGGAGAGATGAGCGGGTCCCCGGAACTGGTCTGTCCCGCCGGCAATCTGCCGGCATTGAAAACCGCGGTGGATGAAGGCGCCGACTCGGTTTACATGGGCTTCAAGGACATCACCAACGCGCGCCGTTTCGCCGGTCTCAACTTCACCCCGGAACGGGCCCGGGAAGGCATCGACTACGCTCACCGGCGAAACCGCAAAGTCTTCTGCGCCATCAACACCTATCCGCAACACGACGGCTGGCCGCTGTGGACCCGGGCCGTGGACCAGGCCGCCGACCTGGGCGTGGACGCCTTGATTCTGGCGGACCTGGGTCTGCTCGAATACGCCAGCCGCCGCCACCCGGACCTGCCCCGACATCTTTCCGTGCAGGGTTCCGCCACCAGTGCCGAAGCCTTGCGGTTCTATCATTGTCATTTCGATATTCGACGCGCGGTACTGCCCCGGGTGCTGTCACTGGATCAGGTCAAACAACTGGCTGCCGAGTCTCCAGTGGCTCTGGAAGTGTTCGGCTTCGGCAGCCTGTGCATCATGGTGGAGGGGCGCTGTTATCTCTCCTCTTATCTCACCGGCGAATCTCCCAATACCCACGGCGCCTGCTCACCGGCCGCCCACGTACGTTGGGAAGAACAGGACGGCGGTCTCAGTTCCCGTCTCAACGGCGTGCTCATCGATCGTTACGGCCCCGGCGAAAAGGCCGGTTACCCGACGTTGTGCAAAGGCCGCTTCCAGGTCGATGACGAGCTTTATCACGCCATCGAGGAACCCACCAGCCTGAACACGTTGGAGCTATTGCCGGAGCTGCAAGCCCTCGGCATCACCGCGGTGAAGATCGAGGGGCGGCAACGCAGCCCCGCCTATGTGCGGGAGGTCACCCGGGTATGGCGTCAGGCGCTGGATCATCTCTCCCGGACACCGTCCGCATTCCGATCCGACCCGGCCTGGCAAGACACTCTGGGCGTCCTGTCCGAAGGCTCCACCACCACTCTGGGTGCTTACGAGCGCCGCTGGAAATAGGAGACACGGGCATGCTGGATCTGGCCCTGGGACCGGTGCCGTTTTACTGGCACCAGAAAGACTATGAGACCTTCTACGCCCAGGCCGTGGGCTGGCCGCTGGAACGGGTCTATCTGGGCGAAACCGTGTGCGGGCGACGGCGGGATATGAAACTGGATCACTGGCTCGGACTGGCCCGGGAACTGCGCGCCCAGGGCAAGGCCGTGGTGCTGTCCTCGCAGACCCTGATCGAGGCCGGCGCCGACCTGCGCGCGTTGCGTCGCCTCTGCGACAACGGCGAATTGCCGGTGGAAGCCAATGATATGAGCGCCGTCCATTTGCTCAGCGAAGCGGGCATTCCCTTTATCGGCGGCGCCTCTCTCAACCTTTATAACGTGGAAGCCATCCGCCTGTTGGCCGCTTCCGGCATGCAGGGCTGGCATGCGCCGTTGGAGTTGTCCCGGCAGGCGCTTACCACCCTGATGACGGCCCTGCGGCGGCAGGGTTTGGCGCTGCCTTGCGAGGTGCATGCCTACGGTCATCTGGCACTGGCCTGGTCCGCCCGTTGTTTTACCGCCCGACGGCGGGGCCTCCCCAAGGACCGCTGCCAGTTTGTCTGCCGGGATGACCCGCAAGGCCTGCCCTTGTTCAGCCAGGACGGCCGCCGGCTGTTCACGCTCAACGGCATCCAGACCCTCTCCGCCTGGCCACAGGATCTGCGTCGGGAGCTGCCGGTGATGGCCGAAATGGGGGTAAGCACCGCGCGCCTGGTAGTCGCCGACGAGCCGATGGCGGAGATAGTGGCGGCTTTTGATCAAGTGCGCCGAGGCCAGCCGGACCACCGGGACCCGCTTGCCCTGGTGGACGAAGCGCGCTGTGACGGCTACTGGCACGGTGCCCCGGGGATGGACCGGCGGTAGCGCGCTAATCGCGGCCGTGGTCAGTCTGTTGCCTTGGATACATGAATTCGCGCTGCATTCGCTGCCAAGGCAGCTTCCCACAAAGGGAGCTACGGAGCCGCTGTGGGAAGCGGCCTTGGCAGCGAATCGGCGCTTTTGCGTGTAAGCGGGCTGGCCCAAAACTTGTGAGACAGCAGCAGCTCACGGCCGGGATTCTTTTCCTTTGAAACTTTTCCCACTCTCTCTTTCTTTGACTCAGATCAGCCTTTTCCTTCCACCCCGCCTTTACCCTGACCACCATATCTTGTGCCAGAACACGAAAAATATACCAAATATGGGAATCAGCGCCATGACCACACCCCGCCCGGACAGCACGGTGGCAGTGAGCACCACCGTCGAGGAATACCTCAGTCGCGCCGACTGGCGCGTGCACGCCAACGCCAATCAGGGCTACTCCCTGGGCGGATTGATTCTCAATATCTCCGGCAAGCTGATCGCCAACTACTGGCTTGATCAGGTCTACCCGCCGGACGTCGGCGCGGCTCACCGGGAAGGCGATCTTCACCTGCACGATCTGGACATGCTGAGCGGCTACTGCGCCGGCTGGTCCCTGCGCAGCCTGCTGATGGAAGGGTTCAACGGCGTCGCCGACCGCGCCGAGAGCGGTCCGCCCAAGCACCTCTCCAGCGCGCTTGGCCAGATGGTCAATTTCCTCGGCACGCTGCAAAACGAATGGGCCGGCGCTCAGGCCTTCAGTTCCTTCGACACCTATCTGGCCCCTTATGTGCGCCGCGACAACCTCGATTATCCGGCGGTGCATCAGGCCATCCAGGAGTTCATCTATAACCTGAACGTACCGTCCCGCTGGGGTAGCCAGACGCCCTTCACCAACCTGACCTTCGACTGGACCTGCCCGGAGGATCTGCGCGAGCAAGTGCCGGTGATCGCCGGCGAGGAGCAGCCGTTCACCTATGGCGAGCTGCAGGCGGAGATGGACCTGATCAACCGCGCCTATCTGGAAGTGATGGAAGCCGGTGACCAACGCGGTCGGGTTTTCACTTTCCCGATCCCCACTTACAACATCACCGAGGATTTCGACTGGGACGCGCCCAACACGGAGCGGCTGTTCGCGCTGACCGCCAAGTATGGTCTGCCCTACTTCCAGAACTTCCTCAATTCCGATCTGCAGCCGCACATGGTGCGCTCCATGTGCTGCCGCCTGCAGCTGGACGTGCGCGAGCTGCTCAAACGCGGTAACGGCCTGTTCGGCAGCGCCGAGCAAACCGGCTCCGTGGGCGTGGTGACGATCAACTGCGCGCGGCTGGGTCACCGCTTCGCCGGCGACGAAAAAGGACTCTATCGGGAACTGGACCGGCTGCTGGAACTGGGCCGCGACAGCCTGGAAATCAAACGCGGTTGCATTCAGCGCTGGATGGACGCCGGTCTTTACCCCTATACCCGCCGCTACCTGGGCACCCTGCGCAATCATTTTTCCACGCTGGGGGTGAATGGCCTCAATGAGATGGTGCGCAATTTCACCGGCGACCAGCAGGACATCGCCACGCAGGCGGGCCGCGATATGGCGCTGCGCCTGCTTGAACACGTGCGCGATCGGATGCGGGGATTCCAGGAGGAAACCGGCCATCTCTACAATCTGGAAGCCACGCCCGCGGAAGGCACGACTTATCGTTTCGCCAAGGAAGACGCCCGTCGTTATCCCGACATCCTCCAGGCGGGCACGCCCGAAGCGCCCTATTACACCAACTCCAGCCAACTGCCCGTGGGCCACACCGAGGACCCGTTCGAAGCGCTGATGCACCAGGACCCGCTGCAGACCCGTTATACCGGCGGCACCGTTCTGCACTTGTACATGCGCGAGCGGCTCTCCAGCGCCCGGGCCTGTCGTCAGTTAGTGCGCACCGCCTTGTCCCGGTTCCGGTTGCCCTACATCACCGTGACGCCGACTTTTTCCATTTGCCCGGTACATGGCTATCTGGCTGGCGAACACGAGTTCTGCCCGCACTGCGACGACGCCTTGCTGGCACGCCAGACGGCGCAACGCAACAGAAGCATCGCCTGATTTTCCCGCATTTCGATTCTCATTAAGCCCATAAAAGGAGACTGACCATGAACGCGACTCTTTCCCTGAATCCCCGTGACACTCTGCCCGCAGAAGAGCGGCAACGTTGCGAGGTCTGGACCCGGGTCATGGGGTACCACCGGCCGGTGAGTCAATTCAATCCCGGCAAACAATCCGAACACCGGCACCGCCGTCATTTCCGCGAAGACCAGGCGTGCCTGAATGGCTGATATCGGTCCCGGTCCGGCCCTGCCCGTGGCGGGGCTGACACCGCTAACGACCCTGGATTATCCAGGTTATCTGGCCTGCGTCGTGTTCGTGCAGGGTTGCCCGCTGCGTTGCGGCTATTGCCATAACCCACACATGATTCCGCCCCGACGCGGTCATGTACGGGAATGGCTCGAGGTCGAATCCTTTCTCGACACACGGCGCGGCCTGTTGGAAGCGGTGGTCTTCAGTGGCGGCGAGCCCCCCCGTCATCCGCACCTGCCGCTGGCGGTACGACGTGCCCGCGAGCGGGGTTTCGGCATCGGTCTGCACACCGCCGGCAGTTACCCCCGGCGTCTGGCCACGCTGATACCGGAGCTGGACTGGGTGGGCCTGGATGTAAAAGGGGATGCGAACCAGATCGATCGCATCACCGGACGCAGCCGGCAGTGGCGGCAACAGTGCGATAGTCTGGATCAGTTGCTGGCCGCCGATCTGGCATTGGAGTGCCGCACCACCGTGCACTGGCGGGATTTCGATGAGGACGCCCTGGAACGGCTGGCACGCTGGCTGGCCGCTAAAGGCGTTCGCCACTACGCCCTGCAATGGGCACGGCCACAACAGTGTCTGTCACCGTCCTACCAGCAACCGTCACCGATAGCCAATCCCCTGCCCGACCTGGCGGACCGACTGCGACCGTTATTTGAAACGCTCAGCGTGCGCTGATGTTCAAAAAGCGCTGGCATGCCAGCACGCTGATTCGCGGCCAAGGCCGCTTCCCACAGAAAAAGCGGCAAAGCCGCTGTGGGAAGCTGGCTTGCCAGCGAATCAGCGTGTTGCGTGCAAGCGGAAAGGTGATTCAGCGAAGCCCCCACGCCAACAACCGCACCCCCTCCCGCACCGGCCCCGGCCAGCCGCTCTGGTCCAGGCCATCAAGCAGGTTCTTCACCCACAACCCCAATTCGGTATCTCCTTCCACCAACAAACGGCGTTGGAAAAACAGAGTGTCCGGATCCTGCTCTCTGCCGAGAAGCTGCAGGAACTCACCCCAACCACCACGAATGCACGCCTCGCCGGGGCGCTCACTTAACCGCAGCCGGTTTGCCTGCAGCGTCACGGTAAAACGCGGCGCGCCATCGGCCAGATCAAGCGTGAGGTAGCGGCCCTGCAAGGGCTCGAATTCCCCCGCCGCCAACGGCTCCGCCAGCAGACGGTTCATCAGAGGTTCCAGAAAAGGGCGTTTCAATGGCAGCGGGACATGGCTGTCGAGATGGCGAAAGACCATCAGTGGGGAAGGTGGGCGAGGCAACATTGGCGAATACTCAGCAAAGTGTCATACCGATCCGCGGATGATCGTCTATCAACCGGAAAAAGGTGTTGATCACCATCAACACCAACCTTATCGAAACCCGACACACTGCCCGGTAGGGAGGCTTCCCTACCAGGAGAAGACATCGTGAACAAGAAACGTCCCTTGCTGTATTCCTGTTCCGGCTGCTCCGATGTGGCTCAGCTGGCCAACGAAGTGGCCGTGCGTCTGGACCACGCCGGGCACGCGGAGATGTCCTGTATCGCCGGTGTCGGCGGCGGCGTGCCTGGTCTGGTACGCAAGGCCCGCTCCGGACGGGTGATCATCGCCATCGACGGCTGCCAGATGCACTGCGCCGAGCACTGTCTCAAACGCGCGGATGTACGACCGGACCACCACGTTCGTCTTTATCAGAACGGACTGCGAAAAAGACGCGGGCGGCGTTATGGTGAGGAGGACATTGAACAGGTGATCGATCAGGTCGTCACCCTGATCAATACCCTGGACCACTAAGCGACGAATACGCCTATGAGCAGGATCGGTGACTGAAATTACAACAGCGAAAAAACTGCGAGCCGGCACAATGGCACTGAGCGTCCGGTAACGGCAGATTGGCGGCCCGGCATAACTCCGTGGGATCAAGGATCATCCAGCGACGTCCGCGCCCGCTGATCAGGCCGCTCTGGCGAAAACGGGTGAGCAGACGCGACAGCGTTTCCGGTGTTACATTCAGCTGTCTCGCCAGCACCTTGGCGCTTACCGGCAGCACCACCCAATGCCCTGGCCGCCACTCGGTCAACTCCAGCAAATACATCGCCACCCTTTGTCCGGCATTGGTCACCGTGAGCTGGTCCAACCGGTTCACCGCCTGATAAAGCCGGTGAGACATCTCTCCCAGTAAGCGCAGGGCGAAATCCGGCTGTACCCGGACCAGACCGAGCAAGCCAGGGCGAGGCAGGCGGATCAGGGTGCTGGCGCTCTCCGCTTCGGCCGACAAAGGATATATACAAGGTTCGGAAAACATGGCGGTTTCCGCCACCAGGTCCCCCTCGGCGACCACTTGGAATACTTTGTCCTCGCCATCCAGACCCGGCCGGTACAAACGCATCACGCCACTGGTCATCAGGTAGTAGGCGTTCGCCATCTCCCCCACTTCAAACAAATGACCGTTATCTGGCAGATTGATGGTCCGGCCACCCTCACACAGCGCCCGTAAGGCGTTTGGTTTCAGGGTCGAGAACAGCTCCGTCCGCGCCAATACATCAATGATCGCTGACATCGTCCTCTCTTCTTTGATTATGGTTGACGATCCACCGGCAAATGGACCGGCTCGGACCTTATTGAATCAAGAAGCGCCCCCGAGAATTATGATGTAGCTCAAATTCCGGCCCCACACCGCCCCTCTCGGCTTTCAAACGGTTTTTCATGTGAACAGGGAAAACGGGGCCATAATGGCCCCGCCAGGCATCCCCTACCGCTTCTCCCGCTTGTCGCGGCGTTTTTCCTTGAGGGATTTTTGCGCCTTCTTTTTGGGTTTCTCTTTACTCATGATCTCACCCATGGTGAACGAGACGTCCCCCCGCCGCGCCGCCAATGACGGGAGGTGGGTCACAGGGCCCCGGAACAGGGCTCGGCGATTCGCGGTATCCCGCCCGGCGCACTCATAACCGCACGGCGCTACCCTCCCGAGGCTCCGCCTCCCGCAGGGCCAGAACTCGAAATTCACAGCGGCATCCGAACAAGGTCACCGTCACCTCATCACCGCGATGGGCTCCCAGCAGAGCAGCGCCCAGTGGCGATAGAATCGAAAGACGACGTTGTTCCGGGGCCGCTTCGTCCGGCCATACCAATTGAAAGCTCCCCTGCTCACCACTGAGCAGATCTTCCATCCGCACGACGGTACCGACGCCAACCCGGGCCTCTCCCCCAGCCTGCCTCAGTGCTTCCAGCTTGCCGAGTACGGCGCTGATTTCTCCGGGACCAGGAGGGAAGCAACACGGGTTCCTCACCGCATACTTTCGAACCATGGGTACAAATCGCTTTTCCAGCCATGAACCACGAACAGGCTTCACCAGCGCGCCTCCACGTCATCATGGAAATGTCGGTTAACGACAGACAGTTGTCGAAATAAAACGAGGGATGCCGGAACAGCCAGAGGCCGTCCGGCTTAAACCGGAAAGGTCAGAGAGGTAAAACGAAAGAAGAGAGTCATTTGCGTTGAGCTAATCAGGATTCAGCACCAATGGAAGCCATGACCATAGCCCATTGGTGTAATAAGGCAAGCCCAAAAAATCGCCGGAGGCAACGGCTGCCTCACAAGTTCTGATGATTCTGACGCTTGACCGCGGAATCCATGGCCGTGGCCCTCTATTGGTCCAGGCGATATAAAAACGCGCCGATTCGCCGCCAAGGCAGCTTCCCACGACGGGGGCTACGAAGTCGCTGTGGGAAGCTGCCTTGGCAGCGAATCAGCGTGTTGCGTATAAGCGAACTTTCTTACGACTGTGAGGACGGCCGTTCCCGCTGGGCACAAAAAACCCCGGGCGCCCAAGACGGCGACCGGGGTGATTTATCGGCGGAGGCACTATCAATCCCAGAATTTGTACCAGGGCTTGCCTGTCTCTTCCGCTTTCACGCTGGCATTGGCGTTGGCTTCCGCCTCCACCGAGGCATTGTCCCGAGCGGCGTCCACCTTCTTCATGGCTTCCTCACGTTTGGTTTCGGCCTTGGCTTTGCCGGCTTCGGCCCGGGCGTTGGCCTCGGCTTTGGCGTCTTCCATGCGATTCTTAGCGGCTCCCTTCCTGGACTCCGCGTCTTCCACGGCGGCGTCTTTCTCGGCCTTGGCTTTTTCGAGGGTAGCTTCGGCCTTGTCCTTGGCGGCGTCGCGCTTGTCACGCAGAGCTTTCTCGGCGGCTTTGGCATCGGCGTCGGCCTTCACAGCCGCATTGACACCAGCGGCCTCTGCATTTACCGCGGCATTCACGCCAGCGGACAGATCCGCCACGGCTACCTGGCTGCTCAGGGCCGCCGTGGAAGCCAGTACCAAAATCCAGTGCTTTTTCATATTTCGCTCCTCGTGCAATCTGACGAACTGGAGACGCGACAGGTCCCAGATGAGGGCATCATTAAATCAGCTATCGGGAAGCTCAAGTAACAAAAGGTAAAAGTCGATTTTTTGTTTATAAAAAAGGGCATGGTTCAAAAAATAAAAAAGCTCCTATTGGCTTTAAAAGCTTTATCTCCGGTCTTATCGACCAACCTGAGTAAAATTATTCTCCTCAAAAAAAACACTTTCTAACACCATCGCTCCATGTCAACTTCATTGTCTTATTTATCATCGTCTCAGCTCAGCCAGGACCCGGGATGATGCCGAACCGCCACCCCCACCATATAGAGAAAGATCAACACCGCCGCCAGCGCGTATCCAGCCCTCCGCGCCGGCGTGGTTCCTCGCTTTATCGCCATCGTGCCCAGACCGATATAGGCCACCAGTGCCAGCAGTTTGGCCGCCAACCAAGGGGTCTGGTGAGGCCAGGCCCGCAACAGAACCATCAGCGTGACCCCGAGAATCAGCAACAGCGTGTCCACCAGATGAGGGGTGACACGCACCCAACGCCGTCGCAACATCGGCGACTCCGTCACCGACCAACCCGCACGCAGCACGAACAGCCCCAGACTCAACGCCGCCAAGGTCATGTGCAGGTGCTTGATCAACAGGTAATCCAACATCATTGCGAGACTCCGTTATACTGCCGGCTAATCCATTGTTCATCGTTTGGAACCGGGACCATGAAGCTGACCCAATACAGTGACTACTCCTTGCGCGTACTGATCTATCTTGGCCTGCGGGGAGAGACGCTGAGCACCATCAGCGCTATTTCGGAAAGCTACGGCATTTCCCGCAACCATATCGTCAAGGTGGTGCATCAGCTCGGCCAACTGGGCTATGTGGAAACCCTGCGCGGCAAGAACGGCGGGCTGCGCCTGGCTCATCGCCCCGAAGACATCAATGTGGGCGAGGTGATTCGCTACACCGAGGCCAACATGAGTCTGGTGGAGTGCTTCGGGGACCAGAATGCTTGTGTCCTTACTCCCAATTGCGTATTGCGCAGTGCCCTCAATGAAGCCTTGAACGCGTTCCTGCACGTCCTTGATGGCTACACCCTGGCCGATCTCATCGAACCACGGCGGGCGCTGCATAAGCGGCTTTTGCCGACCGTCACCGAGCGGAGCGCCTGAGCCGACCGGTCAACCGAAGGATGGCGGCTCCAGAATCCGGATCAATTGCCGGCGCTCCCCGCGAACCATGTCTTCCAGGGTATAACCGTCCAGCGTTTCCAGAAACAATCTCAGCCCCTGCTCGAACACCACCCGCAGCTGACAGTATGGCGTGATCGCGCAGCGGTCCTCGCCATGGAAGCACTCCACCAGAGCCAGGTCCGGCTCCATGTCCCGCACCACCTTGCCCACCCGGATATCCTCCGCCGGGCAAGCCAAGCGGACGCCGCCGGTTTGTCCACGCTGGGTCTCCACATAACCCAGACGCTGCAGTTGATGCACCACCTTGGTCAGGTGGTGGCGGGAGATGCCGTAAGCCCTGGCCATGTCGGCTATGGTCAGACGCCGCGGTTGCAGCGCCAGTTGAATCAGCACGCGCAGGGCGTAGTCGGTATAGCGGGTAATCCGCATCAGCCCGGCCGCCCATCCGCCCTCGGCGCCGCCAGCACCGGGGTATAAAGCCACAGGAACAACAACCAGGCCAGCAACCACAACCCCGCCGCCAGCCACAGCCCCGGCAGCCAGGGCAACACGCCCAGTCCGGCCAGCACCCGGACCAGCCCCGCCGCCAGTATCGCCAGGAACCCCCATCGCATGCCCGGCAACAGGCACATGGGGCGGCCAGTATGCCCCATGGCGACACGGGTGATCACACCCAGGATCATGGTGCCGATGGCGCCAGCGCCCAAGGCATGCACCCAGGCCGTGGGAGCCACCGGCAGGCCAGCCTTGGCCGCCGCCCAGAGCCCGTATCCTAGCCCTACCCAGAGATGTCCCAGATGCAGAATCCACAGCAATGGCTCACGCCGGACCCGCCAGCCGGCCCAACCTGCCAGCCGCGCGGCGGTGATCAGTGCCGCCAGCAGCCCCACCAGGGCCACCGCAAGCCCCCGCCACGCGGTCAATTCCAACACCACCACCGCCAATCCGCAGACCAGCCCCGCAATATCCAGCGCCGGCCGACGCCGGACCCGCCCCGGATCATCGCCGTGCAGACGCAGCCAGTTGGCGGTGAAAGCCGGGGTAATGCGGCCGCCCACCATCAGGATCAGCAACGCGCTCAGCAGCACCAGCCCATGTAGGAAACGGGGATCTCCGCTCCAGTGAAACGCCACGTCCAATCCCCACAGGGCGAGCAGCACTCCGATCAAGGGCGCTTGACGCGCCTGGCGCGCGGACCAGACGCGCCTGACGACGAGTATCGCCACCACGGGCAGGAAAGCCAGATCCAGCAACACCGCCAGCAGCTGCCAGGCGTCCCCCAATAACAATCCGAGACGGGCCGACAACCACAGCCCCCACAGAACCAGCAACGCGCGCCCCGAAACTGGCGCGGTGCCGGTCCAGTTGCACACCGCGGTAAGCAGGAAGCCGGCGATGGCCGCGTTAAGCAGCCCCACCGTCATCTCATGTTGATGCCATAGCAACGCCGACATCGCCGGCCCGCCGCCGCCGAGCAGCCACCACAGCCACAGCGGCAACAACAGTACCGCGGCAACACCCGTGGAAACGAAAAAAATACGAAACGGGAAAGCGAACAACACCACCCATGGCCGTCTTGGTGATCGCAATGTTTGATCCATGACAAGGTTCCTCGATACCACCGGCACGACAGTGGGTGATGACAATATCTTAGATGTATTACAAATACATCTTTAAAGGAAATACCAGCCCATGTCCACTCCCGCCTCTTTCCCACCGCGTCGGCGGCCTTGCTCCCGGCTGTTCTTTTCTCTTGCCTGCGTTGAGGCCGCGGTGATGGTGCCGCTCTCCACCTGGGCTTACCTCAATGGCGCTCCCCCCGGCCTGCTGGGTGCCGGTCATGGCATGGAGATGCTGTTCGGACTGGCGCCGATGTTGATCGCCGGCTATCTGCTCGGCCCGCAGCCGCCAGCACGGCGATGGGGGCTGACGCTGCTCTGGGGCCTGGGCCGCTGGCAACGACTGTTTGCCGACGCGCCGTTTATGCTGTCTGGCTGGGATCCGTTGACCGGCGTACTGCTGACCGCACTGCTTCTACCCCGCCTGCGTCACGCCAGAAAATGGCGTAACCGGGTTGGCCTGGGTCTGGTTCCCTGGTTGTGTCTGACACCGCTTCTGGTGTGGTGGCTGCCGTCACCCCGGCCTCGTTTACCTGCCGTGCTCACCCTCGCCGCGCTACTCACCTACATGGGCGGACGCATCATCGCGCCGTTGGCCGCGGCGGCCTGGCAACGACAGGGAAAGGAGTTGCACGCACGAGTGCAGCCCCGTCTGGAGGGCCTGTTACTGGTCACCTTCGGACTGGCCTGGGGCAGCGCCTGGCGCAACCCCGTACTCACCGGGTTATTGCTGAGCGCTCTCGGCACTCTGGTGCTGGCGCGCCTCTGGCGCTGGCGCTTGTGGTCAGTGCCCCGGCCGGACTTGTGGCTGCTCGGCCAGGGCTACGGCTGGTTGGCGCTGGGGCTCAGTGGCATGGGGCTTGCCTTGATCAACGGCCATGCCATCACCACGCCACTGCACGGTATCACCGTGGGCGCCCTTGGCTCACTCTCCTGCGGCGTCATGGCCCGTCAGGCCGGGCCGCGCCATCGCGGCCGGGTTCCGCCGCACCGCCCGGTCATGGTGGTGATGGTATTGCTGAACGCCGCCACGGCGGCCCGCTGGGGCGCGGAGATAGCGCCGTCATGGCTGCTGCCGGCGGCCTCTCTCTGTTGGAGTCTCGCCTATCTGACCCTGCTGCTCCTGCTCCACGGAAGAGCAAGACCACTGAGCATGGAAAATTATCCTTAACATGTATTGTGAATGCATCTTTAAAGATATATTTTATATGCACCTTTAAGGCTTGTTCGCCAACCCCATGCCCATGGATCAACAGGAGGACCCGACCATGGCCCACTACCGCAAACTCTGGTGGACGCTGATCGCCGTTCTGGCGGTCACGTTCGCGTTGCTCGGTTACTTCGGTACCGAGGTCTACCGCAAGGCGCCACCGATCCCGGATCGGGTGGTGACCGAGGACGGCACCGTACTGATGACCCGGGATGACATTCTCGACGGCCAAACCGCCTGGCAATCCGTGGGCGGCATGCAACTGGGATCGATCTGGGGACACGGCGCCTATCAAGCGCCGGACTGGACCGCCGACTGGCTGCACCGGGAGTTGATCCACTGGCTCGATCTGGCGGCCCGGGAACGCTACGGTCAGCCCTATGACGCTCTGGACAACGAACATCAGGCGATGCTGCAACGGGCGCTGCGCGACGCCTACCGCACCAACACCTTCGGAGAAAGCGACGGCACGCTGACAGTAAGCAACCGGCGTGCCGAAGCCATGGCGTTGACCGCCGACTATTACTCCCGGCTGTTCGGTGACGCGCCAGAGTTGCGTGGCACGCGGCAAAGCTACGCCATGAAGGAAGGCACTCTACCCAGTGAGAACCGCCGGCGGGCGCTCACTCAATTCTTCTTCTGGACCGCCTGGGCGGCGGCCACCGAACGCCCCGACGGCGACGCCACCTACACCAACAACTGGCCTCACGAGCCACTGATCGATAACCTGCCCACCGCCGAGAACATAGTCTGGTCGATCATCAGCATCATCCTGCTGATCGCCGGCGTCGGCTTCCTGATTCTGGGCTGGGCCTTCCTGCGCCGCCACGATGAAGGCGAGCCACCGGCCCCCGCCCGCGATCCGCTCAGTCTGGTCTCTCTGACGCCATCACAAAGAGCATTGGGCAAATACCTGTTCCTGGTGGTGGCCCTGTTCACCTTCCAGGTGTTCCTCGGCGGCGGGGTGGCGCACTACACCGTGGAAGGTCAGCATTTCTACGGCTTCGAGTTGTCTCAATACTTCCCCTACTCACTGCTTCGCACCTGGCATATCCAGAGTGCGCTGTTCTGGATCGCCACCGGCTTCCTCGCCGCCGGTCTGTTCCTGGCGCCGATCATTAATGGCGGCAAGGACCCGAAGTTCCAGAAGCTCGGCGTCGATGTTCTGTTCTGGGCGCTGGTGGTGGTGGTGGTCGGTTCCTTCGTTGGCAACTACCTGGCCATCGCCCAGATCATGCCGGAGAACCTGAACTTCTGGCTCGGTCATCAGGGCTATGAATACGTCGATCTGGGCCGGCTGTGGCAGATCGGCAAATTCACCGGCGTCGCCTTCTGGCTGGTGCTGATGCTGCGCGGTATCGGCCCGGCCCTGCGCAAACCCGGCGACAAACACCTGCTGGTGCTGCTCACCGCCTCGGTGACCGCCATCGGCCTGTTCTACGGCGCCGGCTTCTTCTATGGCGAGCGCACTCATCTTTCCATCATGGAGTACTGGCGCTGGTGGATCGTGCATCTGTGGGTGGAAGGCTTCTTCGAGGTGTTCGCCACCACTGCCCTGGCCTTCATCTTCTACAACCTGGGCCTGGTATCCCGTACCGTCGCCACCGGCGCCAGCCTGGCCTCCGCCTCCCTGTTCCTGCTCGGCGGCGTGCCCGGCACCTTCCATCACCTGTACTTCGCCGGGACCACCACACCGGTGATGGCGGTGGGGGCGACATTCAGTGCTCTGGAAGTGGTGCCGCTGGTGGTGCTCGGCTACGAGGCCTGGGAACACAGCAAACTGCGTGAACGGGCTCCGTGGATGGGGCAGATGAAATGGCCGGTGGCCTGTTTCGTGGCGGTGGCGTTCTGGAACATGCTCGGCGCCGGGGTGTTCGGCTTCATGATCAACCCGCCGATCTCCCTGTATTACATCCAGGGTCTGAACACCACACCGGTGCATGCCCATGCCGCCCTGTTCGGCGTCTACGGCTTCCTGGCCCTGGGCTTCACGCTGCTGGTGCTGCGTTACATCCGGCCGCAGCTGCAATTCAGTGACCGTCTGATGCGCAATGGCTTCTGGCTGCTCAATATCGGCCTGGTGCTGATGATCGCCACCAGCCTGCTGCCGGTGGGGCTGATCCAGTTCCACGCCAGCGTCAGCGAAGGCATGTGGTATGCCCGCAGCGAAGCGTTCATGCAACAAGACCTGCTGCAAACACTGCGCTGGGTGCGCACCTTCGGCGATGTGGTGTTCATCATCGGCGCCCTGGCGGTGGCCTGGCAGGTGGTCTCCGGGGTGCTGTTCGGCGCCCGCGCTCCCGCTCTGGAGCCGGCGGAGTCCAATGCCTGAATCCACGCCTGAGTGGAAGCCGGCCCCCCGGGGAAATCTCCCCGGGGATTGCGGCCCCACCGTGGCTGGGGTACTCTTCGTCCATTGTTTTGGAGATTCCTATGACCATCGCACGTCCTGACAACGCTTTGTACACCGCCGGTAGCCCGGTGGTGATGGCGTGCGCCGGTTATTTTTACGGGTATTGGTTTAGCCGCTCGAGCGCCTGAGCCCTCCCGCCCAGGCGCCCGGATCCGGGACGCCTGCCGAACCCCTGAACCCCCGGTTGGCTTCCCAACCGGGGGTTTTTCATTTTGGGCGCGACATTTTCATGAACTTTTATTGAGATCAGGACGGAGAAACATCATGACCCGCTATTACCGTGACTTCGCGTTGTTTTGCTACTGGCGATTTAGCGGCGCCGGCCTGACCGCCGGCCGCCGCCACGACTCGACACCACCATCGACACCCTTGCGCCGATGATCGGCGCCTGATTGCTCAAGGAAAGGATTATGAACGCCTCCGTCGCCACCCTGGCCGAAACCGGCGAAGCCCAGGACCAGGAAACCCGCCACCAACGTCTACCCAGCCCTGTCGCCCTGCGGGAAGCGCTGCCTCTGGACGCGGCATTACAAGCCCGCATCCGCCAGCAACGTCAGGCCATCCGCGCCATTCTCAACGGCGAGGACGATCGCCTGCTGGTGATCACCGGCCCCTGCTCTTTGCACGATCCCGAATCCGCCCTTGAATACGGCCAGCGGCTGGCCGGCCTCGCCGAGCAGGTGGGCGATTCGTTGCTGCTGGTCATGCGCGCTTACGTGGAGAAACCACGCACCACGGTGGGATGGAAAGGGTTGCTCTACGATCCGCACCTGGATGGCCGCCACGATCTGGCCGCCGGGCTGCGACTGTCGCGAGAGTTGCTGCGTGACCTGGCCGGGCTCGGTCTGCCGTTGGCGACGGAACTGTTGAATCCGCTGGCCGCCTCTTACCTGAGCGATCTGCTGGCCTGGGCGGCGATCGGCGCACGCACCACCGAATCACAGATCCACCGGGAGATGGTCAGCGGCCTGCCGCTGCCGGTGGGCTTCAAGAACGGCACCGACGGCAGCGTCACCGTGGCCCGCGACGCCATCGGCGCCGCCGCCCACGGCCACACCCACCTGGGGCTGGATCTCCATGGCCATCCGGCCCTGGTGCAAACACCGGGCAACGCCGACACCCACCTGGTGCTGCGCGGCGGCCATCAGGGCCCCAACTACCAGGAAGAACAGGTGCTGGCCGCCCGTGACGCCCTTGAAAGCGCCGGCCTCAATCCGCGCCTGGTGGTCGATTGCAGCCACGCCAACAGCGGCAAGGATCCGGCCCACCAGCCGCTGGTGCTGAAAGAGGTGCTGCGCCAGCGACGCCAGGGTGACAGCACGGTGGTCGGGGTAATGCTGGAGAGCCACCTCAACGGCGGCAACCAGCCCCTTTCCGAATCGCTACGCTACGGCGTTTCCGTCACCGATGCCTGCCTGGGCTGGGCGGACACCGAGGCGCGGCTGCTCCAGCTCGCCCGGGGGTGACGCCGGGCCATCGGATGTCAGGGTGAAGGACGCCACCGCCGCCATCAGCTCATCCGCCTGGCGGCGCAAATGGTCCGCGTGGTCGGCGGCGCGGGCCACCACCGAGACGTTCTGCTGGGTGACCTGATCCATCCGCGCCACCGCTTCGCCGATCTGCTCGATCCCCCGGGCCTGCTCGGTGGAGGCCACGGCCACGTCATCCATGATGGTGGTGACCCGGGTCACCGCCTCGACAATATGCTCCATGGTGCCGCCGGCTTTGCCCACCAAAGCCACGCCGTCGTCCACTTCCACCAGGGCTTGCTCCATACGGGTTTCGATATCCTTGGCCAGAGTGGCGCTGCGCCGCGCCAGATCCCGCACCTCCTTTGCCACCACCGCGAAACCACTGCCCTCTTCCCCGGCCCGGGCCGCCTCCACCGAGGCGTTGAGCGCCAGAATACTGGTCTGCAAGGCAATGCCCTGGATCGCGCTGGTGGTTTCGGCGATCTGCCCGGCGGCGGCCCGCAAGCGCTCCATGCGATCCACCGCCGCGCCCATTACCTCACTACCCTCGGACGCCACCCGGTGAGCATCGCGGACCAAGCCATGCCCCTGGCGGGCGTGGTCCTCATTGCGCCGCACCGTGGCGGTAAGCTGCTCCATGCTGGAGGCGGTCTCTTCCAATGAAGTGGCCAGTTGCTCGAAGCGGGAGGACAGATTGCCGGTGCCGTTGGCAATACCGGCGCTGCCCCGGTGCAGCGTCTCGCAGCTTTTGCGCACCCGCCCGACGATGTTGGCCAGCCCCGATTGCAACGCGCCCAGGCCAGCGTACAACTGGCCGATTTCATTGCCGCCGCGGCGCTCCAGACGGGCGGACAGATCCCCTTCGGCAATGCGCTCGAAATGCGTCAGCAAACACTGCAGCGGCCGGATCACGTTCACCGTTACCCCCCAGCGCACCAGCAGAACCAGCAACAACGCCGCCAACACCGTCACCGCCAACACCAGCACGCCCTGCCGCACCAGTCCCTCGAAGCCCTCGGTAAGGCGCCGGGCACTCTCCTCCGAGGCGGCCAGAAAAGCGTCCGCGCCGGTGGCGAAGGCGTAATTCATGTCACTGACCCGGCCTCGGCCGGAGCGGTAACTGGCGAAATCCCCTTCCTTGAGCACCGTCAATTGCAGACTCAGGCCGACGTTGAGCAAGGCATAGAGCTGCTCGGACAACGCATCGATGGCTTCTTTCTGTTGCGGTTGCGGAGGGATTTCCAGAAAGCGTTGGAACGCCAGACGGGCATCCTTCATCAAGGACCCGGCTTCCTCGATCACCGGCTCCGGCTCATCGAAGGACGGCACCCGGATCAGTTCCGCTGCCCGGTCCATGGCCACCTGAGCCTGCAGCAGATCAATGTAGGTGCGATTCAGAGCACTGGTCTGACGGACGTGAATCTGCTCCAGGGTACCGAAGGCCTGGCGGCTGAAATGAGAGGCGTACAGGCTGACGCCGCCCAGCACCAGAATCATCACGCTGAAGCCAAGCAACACCCAGTCCCAGCTGCGCTTCACCGTCATGTCGTCGAGCCATTTCATTCTTTCCCCTTACTCAAAACCCAGGAAGAAGGAAGGATAGAGATTCAATATGACGGAACGGTAACCGGTGAACCTGATCGCAGTCCTTTTCTGTATAGAGAGGACTTCTGTATGAGGGGATCGCTGACACCCCATAAACTCCAGATGCGAGTGTCTGCATCGAGGGCACGGGTCTGTACGAAGGCCTTCCGGGAACGCCGTGAATACGTCCCAAGACTCCCGGTTCAAGCAGGGCCTGGGCTCCAATACCGTCGACCGCTGGCACAGAAGGGGCTACGAAGCGACCGTGGGAAGCTTGCTTGCAAGCGAATGGGCTTCCGGACCCCAAGATTCGCTTGCAAGCAAGCTTCCCACAGCGGCGTTGTAGCTGCCTTCGAATTTATGTCTCTAGTTCGATTGGAAAGCGGCGCTTTCAGAACTCGTGGAGAGCCGGCGGGCAGCGTTCCAGGACCGTGCTTCTCCGGTGCCCTGGAACGCTGCCCGCCGGTTCTCCTTCCCTGGCGAACAGGGATGCTCTACTGACAGGCCCCCGCGTTGGTATAACTGTCATCCACCACGGTATCAATCCACTGCCGCAGCAAGGCCACCGCTTCGTCATCGGCCACGCTGCGCGCGATCGGAGGCATCATCCGTTGCGGGTCGTGTTTCGCTTCCATCCGGCAGGTGACGATGGAGGCCTCGCTGTTACCGGGCACCACGACATGTTGCCGGCCGCAGGAGCCGCCGCCGGTAGCGGTGGGTTTCTTGCAAATACCGTAGCCGGCATCGACATCGCGGAAATGATCCAGATAGTAACCAGTGTTCGACGCGGCCCCCTTGTCGTTGTGGCAGTGCTGGCAATTGACTTCCATATAGGCCCGCAGTCTCTGCTCGATATCCGCCGGGGAATGGGCCGCTTCGCCGCCATCTCCGGCCACGTTCCAATGGGGCAAACGGGGCACGTTGGTGGCCACGCCGCGGCTGTCAATCTGCAATTGCGGCGCACCGGCCAGCAGCCCTTGCGCCACCCAGTACTGCAGTTGATTCACACGCGGGAAACCGCCTTGTCCCTGCTCCCCCATGAAGGTACTTTCCGGCCGGTAGGCCAGATTCAGATTGCGCGGCTTGGGCCCGATGGGCGGGCTGCCGGTGGCCTGATCGTCATTGCCGTGGCAGGTGATGCACTGGTTGGCATTGGGGATGTTGTAGCGTTCGGTGTCGCCGCTGATCACCGCCCCGCTGTCCACGTCACGGTAATGCCAGCTTACCGCCCGGGCCCCACCGCCCATGGCCAGCCGGGCCACGCCATCGTCATCCCAAATGTACGGCAAGCCGGCCCAGTAGGCATTGCCGCTGCTGTTTTCCCGTTTGATCAGCAGGCGGGTTTCCACCAGTTGTTCGGTGCCCTGCTCCTCGTCGGTGAAGGCGAAGGTTTTCGCCAGCACTGTCCCCAGCGGGAACTCGATAGCGCCGTTGGGATTGGCACCACCCTGACCGTCCTGATACACCGCCTGCTCTCCGGGCGGAATAAACGCCACCCGGTACTTGGTGGCGTAGTCGGAAAACAGCTTGGTGTTAAGGACAAAGGGCACGCCCCCTTCATGGGGCAGGCTACGCGGATTTTCCGGATCGGCGAACAGGTTGTACTGATCCAGGCGCGGACAGTCCACCGCCAGAGCCGGACGATTGATGGCGTTCTGGGCGGTTTCCGCTTCGCACAGGAATTTCACGTATTCCTCGGACACCGCCGGATCGTGCTCGCCGCTGGGTTCGAACGGCGGAATCGTCACCCTCGGCAGCGGCGCCAGCAGCTTGCCGAAACGGGCCTGGCAGTCGTGATCTTCCAGCTTGCGATCGCTGGGCAGATTCAACAGGCCCTGGATGACCTCCAGCAGCTCAGCGGGATCAAGGAGAGACAGGTCCTGCCCGGCCAGAGCCATCACCACTTCGAGCCCGTCGGTACCGTGGAAATTCAGGTACGGCACGCTGTCTTCATCGAATTCGTTGTCATGAATGCACGAGCCCCATTGTGGCCGTTTCCGCTGTCCCTGATCGTCGAACTTATAGGCGTTGTAATGGCAGGACGGATTGGGATGCTGGTTGGTGTGGATCGGCTTGCCGTTTGCATCGGCGGGCACCGGGTCACCGTTGGCGTCCACCGGATAGGGACAGTCCGTGTCCAGGTCATCGAGCAGACCATCCCAAATGATGTGCGCGCCACGGCCAAGATTAAACAGATTCCCCAGACTGCCGAGCAGTTCGGAAGGATCATTGATGGTCGGCAGATTTTTCAGACCGATCATCATCGGCAACAGAGTCTGGATATCACCGTTCGCGGCCGCCTCCAGATCCGGCGGCGGCAGGCTATAACCGGAGTTGCGGATAACATTGTCGTGGATGTGCAGCCCTTCGGTATAGGGATCCAGTTTCTTGTCGGCGGTTTGCCCTGGACCGTCGATCAGTTCATAGCTGATATAGAGGATGGCGGCGGTGCTGTGATCCTCGAAGACGTTGTCGTAAACCTCGATATTGTCGTAACCCAGAGTGATGAAACCGACCCCGCGCGGCACCATGGACACCAGACCACTGTGGGCGAAGTTATAGGTGTTATTGTTGCGGGCCAGATTATTGACCATCACCGAGGTGTCGCCGTAGCGGGTGATGTTCTCCAGATCATAGATCAGGAAGCCACCAGTATTGCACTCGGCGATGTTATTGTCGTATTCACCGCCGCGCACGTTCTCGATCTCGAACCCCATGACGTTATAGGCGGCGCGGCTGTCGCGAATAATGGTGGTATCGGTCTGCCCCACGTAAATACCGGCATCGGAAGCACCAATGGATTCCGAGTCCTCCACCAGAATGTATTCCGATTCCACCGGATAGATGCCATAGCGGCCGCTGCTGGAACTGGGCACGTAATCCGGCGCCGGATCGCCCTCGTTGAGCGGCGGCGCGGTACAAGCCACCTGCAGGCGTCCACTGTAATTGGCGGCGGTGATGGGTTCGCCACCGCCGGACCAGATCGCCCGCACCTCGCTCAGGGTGCCCCATTTCACGCCCTTGAGTTTGAAGGCGTCACCGGGGGAATCGAGAATGGTCAGGTCCTTCACCGTGATGCCATGCACATTGAGTGCTTCCAGGCCGGTGACGTTGACGCTGTCGCGGAATGACAGCACGGTTTTATCCTTGCCGCAGCCCTGGATGGTGACGTCTTCCGTGGCCTGGATCAGCAGTCCCTGATCCAGCTCGAAGAAACCACATTCGAACTGCAGCACGTCCTTCGGCTTCAACTGGATCATGGCATCCACCATGCTCCGGGTGGCGTCCTCGCCCGGCGCAACCGTGAACACCCGGCCCTTGCCTTCCGGATCCGGCACTTCACCGCCGGGATACTCTCCACCAGGGTCACCGCCACCCGGGCTATCGCCACCAGAGCCCGAGCCGCCCGAACCACCGCAGCCCGCCAGCACTCCCAACAGCACACACAATGACAGCCAACCGATTCCTCGCCCGCGCATAAGCCGATCCCCTGACTATTGTTGTTCTGGATCCATACCCATTATGTTTATGTGGGTATCTGGTACGGTTGTACTACGCCAGCCGGCCCAGGAATGTAGTGATCTTGTCAACGAGGGTTAAACCGCGCCGGGAGGTTCGGCGGAAAAGGGAGGAACCGGCCGCCAGTTGCCCTGGCCATCCAGGGTTTGCCGGTACTCGAAACCGGACAGGACGCGCTCCGGCGGATAGCTGGAAAATTCGTCGAACAACAACCCGCACCAACCCGCACGCGGTACCCGCACGCTATAGAGATAGTGCCCGCGCGCCGGATCACCGGCTCGGCCCCGCCCGTGGGCGGAGAGCGCCAGCCAATGCACCTGCGGAATCACCGCCAGTGCTTCACCGATCAAACGCACCCCGGTGGCATGGGCATGTTCACGGTGCAGACGCCGCCGGGCGCCGTCGGAAAGCCAGGTCACCAGTACCCCCGCCCCCTGCGGGTGCGGACGCAATTTGGTATAGGGAAACAGTCCCGGATCCGGCACATCCACTTCCAGGGTCAGGCAGCGCAGATCGTCACTGAGCTGGAAGGCCACCCGCGTCACCCGCGGCCAGGGCACCATGGACAACCGATGGGCAAGCACGCCTTCCAGGGCCTGACGCTGCCCCTGCCGGGCCGCCTGATACAGCCGCCTGAGCCGCTCGAACTGGCCGGCATGGCGATGCAGACGCTGCAACCAGGCCAGCCGTACCTGACGTTGCTGTTCCTGCCACTGCCGCCGCCGGCTCGCCAGACCAGCCCGGCGGCGCGCCGAACAGACCGCCAGGAACCGGTCCCAGAGACCGGCCCGGAACGGCAACGTGGCCGGCTCCGGCTCCTCCGGCGCCATCGGCGCAAGCAACGGCTGCTCACCGGGAACCGGGGTGCGATGGTGCAAGGTCACCAGCCCTTCCAGACGATGCTGGTGCTGCTGGATTTGCTCATCCACCGACTGACGCACCCCATCCGGATCCACTCGCAGCAGCAACATCAACGCCTGCGGATCGAGAGGGCGTTGCTCGCGGTCCAGCACCTGGATATTGCCAGTGTGTTCGTTGACTAACAGCGCCGCCACCCGCGACAGGATCTCCAGCTCACCGTGGCGCAGTCCGCGCCGCACCAGGGAACGCCGGTTCAGCACCGCCTTGAGCCGATGGCCATAGCCCCGGTCGGGCACCAGCAAACCGCCTTCGCCGTGCAGGCCGAGACGATGGGCAACCCGTTCCGTGGTCTCCGGCGATTCCGGCAGTCCACTCCAGGCATAGGGGGACGGCGGCCCGAAACCAGGTTCCAGGACAAGGATGTGGCGCAAACGCTGGGCCATGGCATTACCTCTGGGCGACGACGGGCATGGCCACGGCCACACCACAACCACGAAAGGTCATGCCCACCCGAATGCACCTCTGCACTGACGGGCCTTCCACCGCCGGTGGATGGCACGAAGATTCCCCCCGATGACCGGTCATCGATGGTCTCGATGCCCCCAAAGCGAAGATCCCCATCTCGCTCACCCTCTATCCTTCCCCAACGGACAGTTACCCCGGCGACGCATCCCAAAGGCGGCGCGGACATTCCTTTCTTTATTTGATCTCAGAGCCTACTCAGGGTCTCGATTCTTCTTCCTGGCCCGAAAGCGCGGTGAACCGGATCACGATAGCTGGATTCGTGACCTGTTCCAGCGCCTTGCCGGGCAAGGAGACCATAATATGTATTCAGTGTGGTCATACCAACACTGACTACATGAACACGTCGTTTTTTGGAGCCCAAGGGAAATGCCCCCTTCCCCCCGCAAGAGCGCCGGCGACTGGCCGTTACGTTGGGATTTGCTGCTGCGTTACCGTTTGATCGAGATCATCGCACTCTGGGAGGGCCGCCTCACCACCAATCACCTGAGGCGTGCCTTCGGCATCGGCCGCCAGCAGGCCAGCAAGGACATCAACCAGTATCTGACGCAGTATGCACCGGGCAATCTGGTCTACGACCGCTCTCTCAAAGGCTACCGCCCGGGCCCCGGATTCACCCCTCGCTTTACCCTGGGAGCCGCCGACGAGTACCTGCAAATGGTCCGGACCCGCGAGGACCTGGCCTGCTCCTTCGAGCAATTGACCGTCAGGGAACTGAATATCGAGATGCTGCCGGTGCCGAACCGGGGGCTCCGCCCGGCGGTGCTGCGGCCACTGATCCAGGCCTGCCGGGAGCGGCTGCGGCTGGAAATCGAGTACGCCTCGCTGGCTCACCCCCAGCCGGAGACCCGGGTAATCCACCCCCATACCGTGGTGTTCTCCGGCTATCGCTGGCACGTTCGCGGCTGGTGTGAGAAAAACCGGGAGTATCGCGATTTCGTATTGAGCCGCATCGGCGACAGCGCCCGTCTGCTCACCCCGGCCGACCGGGACGCACGGCAGGACCACGCCTGGCAGACCGTCATCACCGTGCGGCTGGCACCGGCCCCTCGTCTCGATCGGGCACAACAGGCTCTGATCGCCACCGATTACGGCATGGAGAATGGTGAACTGGCCCTGCCCACCCGGGCGGCGCTGGTCGGCTACCTGCTACAGTGGCTGGGATTGGAGCAAACACGTCCCGGTCCACCGGAGACCCAACACATCGTACTTCTGAATCGGGACGAATGCCGGCCCTGGCTGATCGGCGACAATTGAACGGTATCGACCATGCTGCACAGAATCGACCTGGAACCACACTACCGGCTGGAACCACCGGCCTCCCCGGAAGCCCTCTCCCGGGCCGAGGCCGGACTGGGCCGGTCGCTGCATCCGGACTATGCGGCCTTTCTCCGGCTCAGCGATGGCCTTTATACCGAAGGCAACCTGGTGCTGCTGGGCGCGGACAGCATCGCGGAACGCAATCGCGACTATGAGGTGCCGGAGTACCTGCCGGGATACCTGATGATCGGAGACGACAGCGGCGGCGTGGCGCTGCTGCTGCGCAACCGGGAGCCCGCCGTGTTCGAAGTGGACATGGGTGTGATGATGGCCTCGGAGATGAGAGTCTGTGCGGACTCACTGGCGCAGTTGCTGATCCGGTTCCAGGGACGGACGCTGGATGAGCGCCAGGATTAACCACTACCGTGATTTGGGAGACCCCCTTGTCTGATCATGACTTGTCCTGGGTATTGGAGCCGGTCCGGCTCCTCTTCTCGGAGCGGTTGTTTTCCGCCGCCCACCCGGAAGCCCTGCCCAACGGCACCGAGGTCCTCACCGACCTGGACCGGGCCATGCTGCTGGAAAACTCGCAAGAGTTACCACGGGAGTACCGTATCTGGCAGGACGTACAGGCCAACGCGGTTTCCCCTTTCTATTGCACCGATGCCTACGCCACCATCAGCATGGATATTGAGAACGCCATTGCCCCATTCTGGGAACAGTGGGAGCCGATTCGAATGGCGCTGGTCAAACGCCGTCTCAGGAAAACCCAGACCGGGTTCGACAACTTCGTCAACACCCTGCTCTATGACGCCGTGGAACAACTCAAACAGGTGTCGGCGGCACGGTATTGCCTGGGCCCGGACGGCGAACCGGTGCTTGAAGCGCTGTTCCAGGTCTACCATGCGGGCTTTTACCCCTGTGGTTGGCGCCGTGGCAATCACATCGTCTGCTTCGACCCTTCCGTTCTGGAAGGCCACGGGACCGGATGCCTGCTCGACTATCCGGTCTGAACACCGAGCATGAAGAGCCTCCCACAGTCCGAACGACGAAACCGCTATGGGGGCTAGAGAATTTTTCCCTGCCGTTGGCGGTTCGCTTGCAAGCAAGCTTCCCACAGCGGCTTCGTAGCGCCCTTGTGAGAAGCTGCCTTGGCAGCGAACTGCTTTCCTGCCATTGGCGAAGCGGACACATAGAAAAGAGCGTGTGCGCGGGAGTCGAGTGCCGAGAGGGCGGGTTCTTTCCGCTGCCCGTCACCGATACAAACAAAAACGCCCCGCGGAGCGGGGCGCTACGAAACCGCTGTGGGAGCTGCCTCGGCAGCGAATTTCTCCCTGCCGTTGGCAATTCGCTTGCAAGCAAGCTTCCCACAGTGGCTTCGTAGCGCCCTTGTGGGAAATTGGCGGAGCGGACGCATGGAGAAAAGAGCGTGGGCGCGGGAGTCCAATGCCGAGAGATTCGCCTGCGAGCAGGCGAACCCCTTCGGGGCGCCGCTTCGCGACGTCCCGCGCCGCGCAGGCGCGGCTGGTCGAACCGGCGGGCTCTTTCCGCTACCCATCACCCATACAAACAAAAGCGCCCCGTATGGCGGAGAGGGCGGGATTCGAACCCGCGATACGGTAACCCGTATGGTTCCTTAGCAGGGAACTGGTTTCAGCCACTCACCCACCTCTCCGGAACACGGACAATCGCTTTGTTCTCACGGCGATCCGTGACATCGCCGCGCATCATACCAGTTTGCACAGAAAATACAGCTCAAAAATCAAGCAGACTCGCCGTCAGAGCCTTTTTCGTGCTGGATACGCTGATAAATTTCCTCACGGTGCACCGCCACCTCTTTGGGCGCGTTAACACCAATACGTACCTGGTTACCTTTTACACCCAGAACGGTGACGGTGACATCGTCGCCGACCATGAGCGTCTCGCCGACGCGGCGGGTCAGAATAAGCATGGGAGTTCCCTCCTCGAATCCATATATTGTTCAGTGAGCGCGGTTTTGCACACTGGATACGAGCCACCCGTCGTCCTTGAGCGTTCCACTATCGGGAAGCCGGTACCCGCCCCGTGTGCGAGGCGGGTAGTATGCCGCATGCCAATAAGAATGTCTCGTCAGGCGGCGGGCTGATCCAGCTCGAAGGCCTGGTGCAGTGCGCGTACCGCCAGCTCCAGGTACTTTTCGGCCACCACCACGGAGATCTTGATTTCCGAGGTGGAGATCATGGTGATATTAACCCCTTCCTGGGCCAGGGTTTCAAACATCTTGCTGGCCACGCCGGCGTGGGAGCGCATGCCCACGCCCACCAGGGAGATCTTGGCGATCTTGTCGTCGCCGATGATTTCCGGGTTGCCCAGCTCCGACGCCGATTTCCGCAGCGCGTCCTTGGCCTTGTTGAAGTCGTTGCGGTGCACGGTGAAGGTGAAGTCGGTGGCGCCGTCGGCCCCCACGTTCTGCACGATCATGTCCACTTCGATATTGGCGTCGCTTACCGGACCGAGGATCTTGGCGGCGATACCCGGGGTGTCGGGGGCACCGCGCACGGTGATCTTGGCTTCATCACGGGTAAAAGCAATGCCAGAAATTACCGGCTTTTCCATATCCACCTCGTCGTCGACGGTAATGAGGGTGCCCGGACCCTCCTGAAAACTGGACAGTACACGCAGCGGCACATTGTATTTGCCGGCGAACTCCACCGAACGGATCTGCAGCACCTTGGAGCCGAGGCTGGCCATTTCCAGCATTTCCTCGAAGGTGATCTTGTCCAGGCGGCGGGCACTGTCCACCACCCGGGGGTCCGTGGTGTAGACCCCGTCCACGTCGGTATAGATCTGACACTCATCGGCCTTCAGGGCAGCCGCCAGGGCCACCGCCGTGGTGTCGGAACCACCCCGGCCGAGGGTGGTGATGTGGCCGTCATCGTTGATCCCCTGGAACCCGGCCACCACGACCACGCGGCCGGCTTTCAGGTCGGCGCTCATCTTCTTGTCGTCGATGTCCTCGATACGCGCCTTGGAATGGCTGTGATCGGTGCGGATCGGCACCTGCCAGCCGGTATAGGAGCGGGCATCAATGCCACGGCCGTGCAGGGCCATGGACAACAGCGCGATGGTGACCTGCTCGCCGGTGGACACCAGCACATCCATTTCCCGGGGGGACGGAGTGCCGCTGATCCCATTGGCCAGCTCGATCAAACGATTGGTTTCGCCGCTCATGGCGGAAACCACCACCACCACCTGATCGCCCTGCTGGTGAAAGCGCGCCACCCGTTCGGCGACGGCCTGGATGCGTTCGACGGACCCCACGGAGGTGCCGCCGTATTTCTGAACAATTAGGGCCATATATGACGTTGTTCCGCAAAAAAGGGCGCGTAAGGGTAACATTTCAGCGCCCGGTTATCATGTGAGAGGCATGTGAGAGGCATGTGAGGCCGGCTTTCCCCGCTGAAACGCGGCGGGCTCAGGCCTGCTCCGCCACCCAGTCGTAAACGCCGGCCAGCGCTTTCGGCAGCGCCGCCACGTCGTTGCCACCGCCCTGGGCCATGTCCGGCCGGCCGCCACCGCGGCCGTCCAGTTGACCGGCCACCTGGCGCATCAGATCACCGGCCTTGAAGCGGTCGGTGAGGTCCTTGGTGACGCCAGCCACCAGCGCCACTTTGTCGCCTTCCACCGCCGCCAGCAGGATCACCGCCGAGCCGAGCTTGTCCTTCACCTTGTCCATGGTCACCCGCAGGGTCTTGGCGTCGGCGCCGTCCACCTGGGTGGCCAGCACTTTCACCCCGGCCACCTCGCGGGCGTCGGCGGTCAGATCACCGCCGGCACCAGAAGCCAGTTTCTGCTTCAGGCGTTCCACTTCCTTCTCCAGCTCGCGCACACGGCGAGCCTGGGCCCCCACCCGCTCGGCGGCCAGTTCCGGGCTGCTCTTGAGAGTGCCGGCAATCTCCGCCAGCGCCGCTTCGTGCTGACGCACCAGCGCCAGAGCCCCTTCCCCGGTGACCGCCTCGATACGGCGCACGCCGGCGGCGGCGGAGGTTTCCAGGGTGATCTTGAACAGGCCGATGTCACCGGTACGGCCGACATGGGTACCGCCACAGAGTTCCTTGGAGAAGCCGTCGCTGCCCATGGTCAGCACTCGCACCTGGCTGTCGTACTTCTCGCCGAACAGGGCCATGGCACCGGCCTCACGGGCGGCGTCGATGTCCATCAACTCCGTGGATACCGCCGTGTTCGCCAGGATCTGACGGTTGACGATGGTTTCGATCCGCTCGCGCTGCTCCGCGCTCAGCGCCTCGCCGTGGGAAAAATCGAAGCGCAGGTAATCCGGCGCCACCAGCGAGCCTTTCTGCCGCACATGCCCGCCCAGCACCTGACGCAGCGCGGCGTGCATCAAGTGGGTGGCGGAGTGGTTGCGCATGATGTTGTTGCGGCGTTCCACGTCCACATAGGCATCGACCTTGTCGCCCACCTTCAGGATGCCGGCTTCCAGCGTGCCCAGATGCACATGGGCGGACTGGCGCTTTTTGGTATCCGCCACGGCGAAGCGGTTGTCGCCCTTGACCAGCAGACCGGTGTCGCCCACCTGACCGCCGGACTCGGCGTAAAACGGCGTGCGCGCCAGTACCACCATGCCTTCGTCGCCGGCATTGAGACTGTCCACGGCGTTGCCGTCCTTGTAGAGACTGACGATCTCGTCCTGATCCGCCAGCTTCTCGTAACCGGAGAAAGCGGTCACCGACTCGATGGTGAGGCGGTCGCTGTAATCGTTGGCGAAGGCGCCGGTGCCCCGGGCCAGGGCCCGTTGCGCTTCCATTTCCTTTTCGAAGCCGGCCATATCCACGGTCAGGCCGCGCTCGCGGGCCACGTCGGCGGTCAGGTCCGGCGGGAAACCATGGGTGTCGTACAGCGCGAACACCACATCGCCGGGCAGTTCGCTGCCTTGCAGGCCGGCGATGGCATTTTCCAGCACCTTCATACCGGCGTTGAGCGTGCGGGCGAACTGCTCTTCCTCACCCAGCAGCGTTTTCTCGATGCGCGCCTGCTCGCGCACCAGCTCCGGGTAAGCCTGGCCCATCTGTGCCACCAGCGCCGCCACCAGAGTGGAGAAGAACGGCTTGTCCTGCCCCAGTTTGTGGCCATGGCGCAGCGCCCGGCGGATGATGCGGCGCAGCACATAACCGCGCCCCTCGTTGGAGGGAATCACACCATCGCAGATCAGGAAGCTGGCGGAGCGGATGTGGTCGGCGATCACCCGCAGAGACTTCTCTTCCAGATTCTGGCAACCGGTGGCTTCGGCGGCGGCTTTCAGCAGGGCCTGGAACAGATCGATTTCATAGTTGGAGTGGACGCCCTGCATCACCGCGGCGATACGCTCCAGCCCCATGCCGGTATCCACGCTGGGTTTGGGCAGCGGCTGGAGCTCACCGTCCGGCTGGCGATCGTATTGCATGAACACCAGATTCCAGATCTCGATGTAGCGATCCAGGTCATCGTTCTCGGAGCCCGGCGGACCACCGGGAACGTCCTCGCCGTGATCGTAGAAGATTTCCGAGCAGGGACCGCAGGGACCGGTGTCCCCCATCTGCCAGAAATTGTCCTCGTCCAGGCGGGAGAAGCGCTCGGCGCTGACCCCCATTTCCTTGAGCCAGATGTCGGCGGCTTCGTCGTCGGAGACATGCACCGTCACCCACAGGCGCTCTTCCGGCAGCCCCAGGGTGCCGGTGAGGAATTCCCAGGCAAAGCGGATCGCCTCGCGCTTGAAGTAGTCGCCGAAGCTGAAATTCCCCAGCATCTCGAAGAAGGTGTGGTGACGGGCGGTGTAGCCCACGTTTTCCAGGTCGTTGTGCTTGCCGCCGGCACGCACGCAGCGTTGCGAGCTGGTGGCACGGGTGTAATCCCGCTTTTCACGGCCCAGGAACACGTCCTTGAACTGGTTCATCCCGGCGTTGGTGAACAGCAGGGTGGGATCGTTCTCCGGCACCAAGGAGGAGGACGGCACGACCGTATGGCCCTGGCTGGCGAAGTAATCAAGAAAGGCCTGGCGAATCTCAGCGCTCTTCATATAAGGAACACGTCATTGCTGGATTGGGGGTGACCGGCAAGTATAGCGTCGTCATCGACCGGTTGCGATGGGTCACGAACGCCGATAGGCGTGGCCGATCAACCCTTGAGGAAAGCGGCGGAGCAGGTCACCAGCACCATGATCAACAGCAGCCCCTTGAGCCAGCCGCCGGAGACCCGGTGGGCGAAGCCCACCGCCAGACAACCCCACCACCAGCCCCGGCAGCCAGGCCACCTGGCCGCGCCAGACGAACACCAGCAGAGCGAGGATGGTGAAGCTGGCGGTCATCGCCAGTTTCAGCGCGTTGGTGCGGCGCAGATCATAGCGTAACTGGCCGGCCAGCACGGCAATGGCCAGGAAGCCGACGCCGGCCTGGGCAAACCCGCCGTAAGCGCCGGTCAGGAACAGGCCCAGCCAGGCGGCGGGGGTACTGGCCAACGCCTTGGGCGTTTCGTCCTCCTCCGGCATCAACGTGGAGGGGCGCACCACCATGATCACCGCCATTACCACCAGGGTGGTCAGCAACACCGGTTTGAGAATGGTCGTGGGCAGGAAAGAGGCGGCCACCGCGCCGATCAAAGCACCGCTCAGGGTGGGAATGAGGATGCCGGGCAGGACCTTGAACGGCACCGAGCCGTGCCGGTGGAACTGGCGCACACCTTCCACGCACTGAATCAGTACCGCCACCCGCATGGTGCCATTGGCCAGCGCCGGGCCCATGCCGCTGAGCATCAGCAGCGGCAGAATCAACAGGCCGCCACCGCCGGCCAGGGTATTGATAAAGCCGGCGATCACTCCCGAGCCAAGCAGGGCCGCCACCAGCCAGGGGTCGCCAAGATATTCCATGGGGCGGACGTCCAGGGCAGAGAACAGGAGCGGGTATTATGCCTGCTGACGGAGCGGGGCGCTTGCACGCAACAGGCTATTCGCGAGCAAGCTCGCTTCCCACAGAGAGAGAAGGGAACTACGAAGCCGCTGTGGGACGCTTGCTTGCAAGCGAATGGGGTTCGCTCGGGCATTTAGCGATATTCGCCAGCAAGCTGGCCTCCCACAGCGGCTTCGTAGCAGAAACCGTGGGAGCCACGACATAGGGACATTCGCTTGCAGGGCACCATCGAAGCTCCCGCAGCGGCGTTGTAGCGACCGCTGAATTCAGGTCTTCAAGGTGGCACTTTGGCTCAATCCTGTTCGCGCTGCTGATCCAGGGCGTGGAAGCTTTGCTCGGCATCGAAGCCACGGCCCTGCAGAAAACGCAGCTGTTTGGCTTTTTCCTTCTGGTCCGCCGGCGGGTGCCGGAAGCGCCGGCCCAGGACTTCGCTGGCAAGGGCGAACCAGTCGCACTCGGCTTCACCCAGCGCCTCGGTAACCAGTGCCTCCCCCACTCCTTTCTGTTGCAGCTCGGCGCGAATGCGCAGCGGCCCCTGTCCCCGTTCGATTCTTGAACGGACAAAAAAACCGGCGAAACGCCGGTCATCCAGGAAGCCTTGTTCTTCACACCACGCCAGCACTTCGTCCAGCCAGGACGCCGCGCCGAACTTGCGTGTCAGTTTGGCACGCAGTTCGTGGCGGGAGTGATCCCGGCGCGCCAGCAAGCTGACCGCATGCTGGCGCCCCTGGGCGGCATCGGCGGGGGTCGGGTCGCCGCCTTTACTCTTCCGTGGACTCGGGCTGGGCCGCATTTTCAGCGCTCTCTTCCGCCGGTGTACCCAGCAGGCGTGCCCGGATTTCCTTCTCGATGGCACCCGCCACTTCCGGGTGCTCCGCCAGATAATCACAGGCGTTCTGCTTGCCCTGGCCGATCTTGTTGCCCTGGTAGGCGTACCAGGCGCCGGATTTGTCCACCAGCCCCTGCTGCACGCCCAGATCCAACACCTCGCCGAGCTGGTTGATGCCCTGGCCATAGAGAATCTGGAACTCCGCTTGCCGGAACGGCGGCGATACCTTGTTCTTCACTACCTTGACCCGGGTTTCGTTACCGGTCACTTCGTCGCCCTGCTTCACCGCGCCGATACGGCGGATGTCCAGACGCACGGAGGAGTAGAACTTGAGCGCGTTACCGCCGGTGGTGGTTTCCGGGTTGCCGAACATCACACCGATCTTCATGCGGATCTGGTTGATGAACACCACCAGGGTGTTGGCGTTTTTCACGTTACCGGTGATCTTGCGCAGCGCCTGGCTCATCAGGCGGGCCTGCAGGCCCACGTGGGCGTCGCCCATTTCGCCTTCGATTTCCGCCTTCGGCACCAGCGCCGCCACGGAATCGACGATCACCACGTCCACCGCGCCGGAGCGCACCAGCATGTCGGTGATTTCCAGCGCCTGCTCACCGGTGTCCGGCTGGGACACGATCAGGTCGTCCACGTTGACGCCCAGTTTCTCGGCGTAGTCCGGGTCGAGCGCGTGCTCGGCGTCAACGAAAGCGCAGGTGGCGCCTTTTTTCTGCGCCTGGGCAATGACGCTCAGGGTCAGCGTGGTTTTACCGGAAGACTCCGGACCGTAGATTTCCACGATCCGGCCCTTGGGCAGACCACCGATGCCCAGGGCGATATCCAGGCCCAGGGACCCGGTGGAGATGGCTGGCATGCGCTCGCGCTTACGATCGCCCATGCGCATCACGGAACCTTTGCCGAACTGCCGCTCGATCTGCGACAGCGCCGCGGAAAGTGCTTTACCTTTATCGCTCATTGAATGACCCCTATCCGTTTATCCCTTGATTCCGTTTATTCCCTGATGATGCCGTGGCTCGCCGCTGACCGGCCTGTGCCCTGGCGAGAGCCCGCTGATCGTGGGCCGACGAGCATCCTTCGGCCTGACCCTTTGATCAGCACTGTCTATAAGGACAGCATTATGAACACTGTCCCGCGCCACTGCAACCCCCCCTTATCCGAGGCGGGCCAGCAGCCCTTCCAGGGCGGCGGCGATGGTAGCATGCCGGACCTGCCCACGATCACCATCGAAGAGGAAGCGCTCGGCGCGGGCCCAGTCCGGCTGCTGCGCCCAGGCGATCCACACCGTGCCCACCGGCTTATCGGCGCTGCCGCCGCCGGGCCCCGCCACACCGCTCACCGCCACCGCCAGATCCGCCCGGGAACGCCCCAACGCGCCCCGGGCCATGGCCAGGACGGTCTGTTCACTGACCGCGCCGGCACTGGCCAGAATCGCTTCCGAGACACCCAGCATGCTCTGCTTGGCCTCGTTGGAGTAGGTGACGAAGCCGCACTCGAACCAATCCGAGGATCCGGCCATTTCCGTCATTTCGCGGGCGATGCCGCCGCCAGTGCAGGATTCAGCGGTGGCGACGCGCAGGCCCCGTTCACGCAGGATATCCGCCAGCGCTTCGACCTGCTCGGGAATGGTCATGTTGACTCCTGATGTTCAGAGAAGATCAAAAAATCGCCCTCCATGATGGCGGACTTTGCCAACGCTGCCCACCAGTGATCCAGCAAACCGGCCACAGGTTCACGGACCAGCGCCCCTGCCCCGAAGCCGCAGGGAAACAAAGGGCATCCTTCCATCGGCTTTGTTACTCTGGGCCGTAAGTAGCCCCTGGCCTTCGGAGTCATCATGAAAAAGCTCAAGAATGAGAAGGAATGGGTCAAGAAAGCCATCACACTCGGCATGGCGTACGGCGAGAAGCGGGGCGTGGTCGAGTTCGAGCCCACCGATTCGGCGGCACTGAAGCTGGAGTACATCTATCGCCTGCTGGTTCATGACAAGGTCATCCAGCCACTGCCCGAGGATCAGGTGTCCCAGCAGTCGATCCAGCATAAGCTGGCGATCTGGGCGTCGAAACAACCCTAGGGCCTGTTCACACTATTTTCATTGCGCCTGTTGCGGCTAAAACGTCACCAATGCAGGCACGAGGAGAGAAGTTTGGTGACTCCAAATGAACGACGAGTAACGCACAGTGGTGACGTTTTAACCGCAACCCGAAGGGCTGGAGCCCTTTTTGCCTCCCGCGCCGTTGTCGGTTGCTCATTTGGAATGACCAAACCGCGCGCCCCCCGCCTTGCTGGAGGCAAAAAGGGCATCCAGCAGGCGCGATGAAAATAGTATGAACAGGCCCTCGCCCCGCCGCCCTCTCCACCGATACAGGGACGTCACTGATACAGACGCGTCATGGCCCGGGCGTGTTCCCGCATCAGCGCCGCCGGTTCCGTGTCGAGCAGTTGCCCGTCGCGAACCCGCATCCGGCCATTGACCATGACCTGGCTGGCCAGGAAGGGCCCGCACATCACCAGCGCCGCCAGCGGATCCCGCTGCGCGCCGGCGAAGGACAGGTGGTTCATATCCACCGCCACCCAGTCCGCGCTCATCCCCGGTGCCAGATGACCGATGTCATCCCGGCCCAGCAAGCGGGCGCCGCCACGGGTGGCCAGGGCCAGCGCCTCCCGCGCCGATAGCGCGCCAGGGTCGCCGCCGAAACCGCCGCGCCCGCCCGGCGCTTCCGAACGGTAACGGGCCGGCGCCACCCGCTGCAGCATCATCGCCATGCGCGCCTCCAGGAACAGATTGCTGGAATCGTTGGAGGCGGAACCGTCCACCCCCAGCCCCACCGGCACCCCGGCGTCCAATAGCTGGCGCACCTTGGCAATGCCCTGCCCGCAACGCATGTTGGCGTTGGGGCAGTGGGTGATCCCCGTGCCGGTGCGGGCCAGCAGCGCGATTTCCTCGTCGTCGAGGAAGATCCCGTGGGCGAACCACACATCCTTACCGAGCCATTCCACCGACTCCGCGAACGCCACCGAACGCATGCCGTACTGGCCCAGGCAGTAGTCCTCCTCATCCAGTTCCTCGGCCAGGTGGCAATGCAGACGCACGCCCTCATGGCGCCGGGCCAGCCGGGCCGCATCGCGCATCAGTTCCGGCGTCACCGAGAACGGCGAGCACGGCGCCAGCACCAGACGCAGCATCGAATGACGGCCGGCATCATGGTAGCGATCGATCAAACGTTCCGCGTCCCGCAGAATGTCCTCTTCCTTCTCCACACAATTGTCCGGCGGCAAACCACCCTGACTTTGCCCCCGGGACATGGCGCCGCGGGCGGCGTGAAAACGGATGCCCATCTCCCCCGCCGCCTGGATCTGACTGTCCAGGCGGGCCCCATTGGGCAACATATAAAGATGGTCGGCGGCGGTGGTGCAGCCTGAGAGCAACAGCTCCGCCATGGCCACCTTGCTGCTGAGATAGATCGCCTCGTCGTCCAGCCGTGCCCAGATCGGGTAAAGCGTATTGAGCCAGGGGAACAGCGCGTCGTCCTGGGCCATCACCCGGGTGAAGTTCTGGTACATGTGATGATGCGTGTTCACCATCCCTGGCATCACCACATGGCCGCTCAGGTCCAGGGTCTCGTCCATCGGAAGGTCTGGTTTCTCCGTGCGCGGCCCGGCCCACAGAATCCGGTTGTCACGGATCAGCATGGCGGCATCGCGCCACTCGTGGTGCTGATCATCGAAGGTTGCCAGGTAGTCGATACGGTCGATCAATAAGGTCGTCATTGGTCACTCCGAAAACGCGGAAAAGGAAACAACAAAAGCGCGATTTCGGAGCGGATCAGAACAACTGGTGAGAGAAAGCGGTGCGTTGCCAGAACGGCCGGAACGGCAAGGCGCGCTGCCGGCGCACGCCGACCACGAGGTTTTTCCTCATACCCTGCCCTCCTGATACCTGAGTCCTTCGCCATTCGCTAGCAAGCTAGCTTCCCACAGGGGCACAAAGCCGCTGTAGACCTGATAATTGACAGTAGACAGCGAAAAACTGAAAACCCTCATTCTTTAGCCGCTCTGGGAAGCCAGCTTGCTGGCGAATAGACCGCGACAAGAAACGATGCAAAAACAGCGCCAGTTCAACAGCGCGGCAAAACACCGCAGTGAGTCCCATCCCCCTCGATGCTAGGCTCTGCGCCGACTTTGTCACCGTGTTTGGTGGCCGACGGAGTGCCCGGGTACTGACTTCTTGGATGGGATCATGAATACACCTTCTCACTTTTCTTCTCCTGCATTGCGCCTGATTCAACGACGGAGCCTTTGGGGCCCGGCCCTGCTCGGAGGGCTGCTTCCTTTCTCCGCTCCGGCGCTGGCCGACGACGAGCAAACCCCGCCCCTGCTGGCCCCGGTGGTGGTCACCGGCGTGGCCCCCAGCGCAGGACCGGTGATCGAGGCCAACCCGAAACAGCCGCGCCAACCCGTGCCGGCCAGCGACGCCACCGACTATCTCAAGACCATCCCGGGTTTCTCCGCCATCCGCTCCGGCGGCAGCAATGGCGACCCGGTACTGCGCGGCCAGTTCGGCTCACGCCTGAACCTGCTGGTGGACGGCGGCGAAATGATCGGCGCCTGCCCCAACCGCATGGACGCCCCCAGCTCCTACATCGCGCCGGAAAACTACGACAAACTCACCGTGATCAAAGGCCCGCAAAGCGTGCAGTGGGGCCCCGGCGCCTCCGCCGGCACGGTGCTGTTCGAGCGTGACCCGCAATACTTCAGCGAAGCGGACGCTCTGGTGGACGCCCAATGGCTGCTGGGCTCCCACGGCCGCAACGACCAGCGCATCGACGCCACCCTCGGCAACCCGCTGGGCTACCTGCGGCTCTCCGGCAACAACGCCCGCGCCGACGACTACAAGGACGGCAACGGCGACCGCGTGCCCTCACGTTGGAAGAAATGGAACAGCGACGTGGTGCTCGGCTGGACGCCCAACGCCGACAGCGTCATCGAACTGAGCGCCGGCAAAGGCGACGGCGAAGCCCGCTACGCCGGCCGTGGCATGGACGGCAGCCAGTTCAAACGGGAAAGCCTGGGGATGCGCTTTGAATTCCGGAACCTGGGTGCCGTGCTCGACCAGATCGACGGCCGCGTCTATTACAACTACGCCGACCACCTGATGGACAACTACAGCCTGCGCACCCCGTCCGGCACCGGCATGATGGCCAATCCCATGGCCGCCAACGTGGACCGCCGCACCCTCGGCGGCCGCTTCAAGGTCACGTGGCGCGGCCAGAACTGGGAAGCGCTCGCCGGCGTCGACGCCCAATCCAGCGAACACCGGCAACGCAGCGCCATGGGCGTGGACGCCTACCGAGGCGAAGCCTGGGACAAAGACGCGGACTTCCACCAGTACGGCGCCTTCACCGAAGTCACCCGTGCCGTCAGCGACAACGGCCGCATCGTCGCCGGCGCCCGCCTGGACCGCCCGCGACGCCGCCGACAGCGCCACCGCCGGCGACACCCGCGGCGACACCCTGCCCAGCGGCTTCCTGCGCTATGAAGCGGACCTCAGCCAGAACACCAACTACTACGTGGGCATCGGCCACGTGCAGCGCTTCCCCGACTACTGGGAACTGTTCTCCCCCGGTAGCGGCCCGGCCGGATCGCTCAACGCCTTCGACGCCATCGAACCGGAAAAAACCACCCAGCTCGACATCGGCAGCCAATACCGCAACGGCAACCTGGAAGCCTGGACCTCCGCCTACGTCGGCCAGATCAACGACTACATCCTGTTCACCTACCAAAGCGGCATGATGGGCTACAGCACCGACGCCGATAACATCGACGCCCACATCGCCGGTGCCGAAATCGGCGCCCGCTACCGCTTCACCGACAACCTCAGCGGCGACGCCACCCTCGCCTACGCCTGGGGCCGCAACCGCGACGACAGCGAACCGCTGCCGCAAATGCCGCCGCTGGAAGCCCGCTTCACCACCACCTACGAACAAGGCAACTGGAGCGCCGGCGCCCTCTGGCGGCTGGTCGCCGCCCAGCACCGCACCACCAACAACAAAGGTAACGTGGTCGGCCGCGACCTCGGCGACAGCAACGGCTTCGGCGTCTTCTCCCTCAACACCGCCTACCGCGTCAACCACCAATTCACCGTCAGCGCCGGCGTCGACAACCTGTTCGACAAAGCCTACGCCGAACACCTCAACCTCGCCGGCAACGCCGGCTTCGGCTTCCCCGCGGACACACGCATCAACGAAGCGGGCCGGACGTTCTGGGGCAAAGTGGATTGGCGGTTCTGACCTTTCCGTTTTAGGGAGGGTGTGGGAAGCTTGCCGGGCGGCGCTCCGCTTGCAAGCGAATTCTTTAATGTTTCCATTCGCCGGCAAGCCGGCTTCCCACAAAGGACGACAAGCCGCTGTGGGAAGCTAGCTTGCTAGCGAATACGCCCCCTCAAGCCGATTTACTTATCCCCAACAACCCCAACATCTCCTTGATCGGCCACACATACCCCCGCCCCTTGATCCCCATGGGCCTATCCGCCAACCAAACGGAAGTACTGTAAGGCGCCAGATCCACCACCGAACCCCCACCGTCCAACAACCCAAACCGAATCAACTTCCCAAACTCTGTGGAAGAACCCTCCACAGAGCGATCCGATTCGCTGTCACACACCAAAGGTCCCAGCAAATGCACCGCCCGATCCAACTGCCCCTCCGTCGCCCCCGCCTTGCCCAGCACACTGATAAAGGTATCGGCGAACAGCCCATCCAACCCAGCCAAATCCGCCTTCTTCACCGCCGGGATAAACAAAGGGAAACGGGTCGCGTCGTGCACGAACAGCAGGCACTGATGCCTCTGCAAAAGAATCAGGTTCGCATGCCAATGATCCAGCGGATTAGCTTCAGTGACCTCGTGCAGGACAGACTGGTCACGCTGCGGATCCTTCAGCACGCCGTTCTGGTCCAACGGTAGCTTGGCGATGAGTTTTTTGGTGCAGTGGAGGTGGATCAATGGTGTTACCCTAATGGCTTTCTATGGTAAATTGACAACTCCCTGGCAAGTGTGCATTTCGTTGTGGAAGCGGACAATGAACTTCAACGCGCCTTTACTGGCAATATCCAGCAACTGGTAGAACCTTTAGCCTTTGTGTGATTTCAAGGCTTCACTCAGACTGCCATTTTTTTCCCGGAACGAACGTTATTCTACTCACATCTCTGCCATCCACATCGATATCCTGATGAACACGCTTTACATCAACCCGGGAGTGTCGAGTCTTCAGCGTTTTCCATTCAATAAACTGGTCCCACTGGTTTACAAACTGCAAATCCGGCTGCCGTTCTTCCAGGGCCAACTCCAGACCTAAACGGCTAATGAAGTAGCGCCCTGTACGATTGCCTTGCATCTGCTCACCAGCGGGCAGATTCACTCGGTGAATTTCCTCCAACCGGTAAACAATATGGAGTTCGTCTGGTTGTGTGGGCGCCCAGGTAATACCTGTATCCTTAAGCTCCTTGCCCAGCACTACTTCAACGGACTCCACCACTCCCCAACCGATAATGGCTTTATAGAACTGATCGTACATGGCGACGACACGCACCTTCTCTAATGGAAAGCGGCCATTTCCGGGAAGCCGGGTATAAAAAATACGCTGTCCAAAATGATAATCGAGCCGCTTCTCTCGATTAACCTTGGGCACCAGGCCTACTAGTACCAGCTCTTTGCTCGCCTGCTTCAGGCGCCGGTAGTCACGATTATCATAGTGCACCCGCGCTTCGGTTATCACTTCACCAGGCAGCTCTAACAGCTGTTCCAGATATTCCATAAACAGGGCGTTCTGCCGGTGTTTCCCCGGCTGCAGCGGAATGGCGCCAATATTGACCGCCTCGATACTGCGATAAAATGGATGCATCTTAAAATCCTGTTCATCGCCAGGAAAAGGAAACAGGATCACCCCGCCAATACTTTTATTGGCCAATCGTACGGAGTCCTCCGTTCCTTGTTGCCATAAAATCGCGTCCCGATATCGGTGAAGCTGGGCGATGCTATCCAAGGGAGGGCCGCAGGGCACGGTCGCGCTGGGGTACCCTTCCGATTCGCGGTCAAATCGGTATTTGGCATCCATCACGACCTTAAATGGCTTGTTATCCTTGTAACGACCAAAGCCGCGGCGAGAGAACTCAATAAACTGATCGGGGACTTGCTCGAATGTATGCGTGTAGGTGGCACTATCAAACCGGCGATTAAAATACAATACAACGTTATCGCCAGATACACGCTGCACGAAGCGCACCGCGGAGCGTCTTCCTTTCTTCAGATTCACTACCAATCGGTTATGGCTTATTTTGACAATATCATTACCAACCAGGTCGTACCTGGGATTCTCCCTGAGTAACTTGACGGTTTTCAGGAAGCACCAATATTCATAGAGCGTGGCAATATCCTTGAAATCCATCTTGAAGAATTCATGCCACGCCAGTTCCAACCCTCTTTTTAGTAACAAAAAACGGTGATAGAACTCCTTATAGCCCGCCGCCATGGTCAGGGTGGTAGAGGAAAACACTTGGTTTTGGAAGGCACTCACTTCTCGCAGCACTGGCCCTGACAACCGGCGCTGAAATCGGCGTTCCCAACGTTGTAACTCCTCAATTTCAGTCGCAAGACGAGCAGGCTGTATGCCTTTTTGTCGGGCCAGGGAACGCTTGGTACGTCCGATCTGTCGGAGAACGTCCTTCAATGCCCATACAACAAAGCGGTTTTCCATCGTGTTGTAGCTAACTGACTTGCGCTGCTCCTGCAAATGAGATAAGGCCAACCCCGGCACTACAGTCAGGCCATCTCCTCGACAATAACGATCCGGCCGACGTAACGCGGCTTTAATGGCCATGGGCGTCGACCGTTTTACTCGATGAATAGGCTTTACCTGCTGCTCTCTGCGCAGATCTGACTTCGGCACCCGAAGCAGAGTATCCAGGCTTTGCTCTAAACTTTCGACCAGCACACGGAATAGATTAAGCCACTCAGAAAGCAACTGACGACCGGTCGCTCTTGGACGAGTCGGAGCATAAGTTTTGGTAAAGCTGTCAAAAACCAAGGCATACAATACTTCGGTGATCTCGGCCAACATGGCAGGAAAATCATCTTTGTAATCCAACTTTTGGGGAAAAACCTCCACACCTAAAGAGAAAAGCACTTTCCTCTGCGCATCCTCAATAATAAACCGAGTCAGGCCTACGCTGTTTTCCAGGCTCATGGAACCAGTCAGCCGTACCTTTCCGGCCAAAATACGGCTTTTTATACCTTTCTGAACATTACCGTTCACCAACAACCGCAAAGGAGGTGTAAAGGCGCAATCACTACCCGGCTCAAACAACCACTCCAATCGCTGCCACTCAAAGAACATTGGACGATCGACAGGCGTCTCAAGTTCGGAGGCCTCCCGATTGAGCTGCATATCCCCCTCTTCAAACCAGACGCTATCGACTGTTTCCAGCTGTGCTTCTATGGCACGAGCCAGCGGCACTGTACTTACAGTGAGCTGGCAAAGGCCGCCATCAGCATGGTCGAAGCAGAGCACGCTCATTAATAATAACCTCTACAACCAAAAGGAGGTAAATCCGTCATCGCTATAACGCTTCAACATAAACAGCAATTTCTTCACACTGCGAGGGAAGTTGGTTTTCTCGAGGGAAACGGCCTTGGCTATCTCACTGAATTCCGCCTCTTCGGACAGCGGCGTTTTCGACAGCAAACTCAGCAGCTTGATCAGTGCCTTTAGTACCGCCATTGAGCTGCCCTGAATCCGTGGCAAAACTTTCTGCATAAGTTGGAAATCCATGGCGGCATCCGACGAAAAGCCTTGCAAGGTGTCCAACTGCTCGCCCCGATGCAGCGTCAGATAAAACGCCACTTCGTCACGAACCCGGTAGCCAAACTGCAAACCCGCTGGCTCCAGAATTTCATTGATGGAAACCAATAGCTTCAGAGGCTCTCTCAAGGCCGCCTTCTGCTCATCACTGAGATCTTTGGCATTCAAAAAGGGGGCAGCCAAAGCATCGGCGTAAATGCCAGACAAACTCTGAGCCGGACCAGTGGCTGCCGCCCACGACAAATCAATGTCGTTCATTTCAATGGCATTGGCCCTGTCCAGCACTTTTCGGCTAAAGGGGTGGGTGGTCTCATCCATATTCACCGTACCCACCACCATCACATTCTGTGGAATCAGCACCGGCTGGCCACCGTTTACATCCGCGCGGTTAATCCATGGCGCAGTCACCACCATGTCATCGTCATCACGGTAACGTGTTTCGATAAAGCTGAGAAATTCCGCGAAATAGTGCTCCACCCGAGCAAGGTTCATCTCATCCAGGATTACAAAATATACATCATCTGGATGGGCCATGGCCCGTTTCAGCACATTCAAAAAGGGCTGGCTAACGAACTGCCCTTGAATGTTTTCGTAGCCGATCAGATCGGAACTATCGGCCCAATCCGGACGCACCGCGATTAATTCACAATGATCCGCATCCCCATAACCAATGGCTTTGGCAAACTGGCGTACCAACTGAGTCTTTCCAGTACCCGAAATGCCAGCCAGCAGCACCAGTTGCTTGGTACGCAGCGACAGGTAAAAGTTAGTCACCTCGGCCAGCGAATAGTGAAAGCCCTGCTCTGCCATGGATGCTTGCACTTTTGGCAGCCACTCCCTGGCAAACTGTTGGGTGCTGCGTTGAGGCAACGAACGGGATGCGGCTGTTTCGGCAGTACTGGACTCCATCGGTACGGCTTTGATCTCGGGCAACCAGCGACGAATAACTTTCGGCAAGCGGATCTTTCTGTCTGACAGAAGGATCGCCAAAGCCTCCCATGTATATTCAAACAGATAACCTGGATTGGCGGCCCCTTCTTGATTATAGGGACCGCGCACATTAGCCAATGCTGGCTGAAAAAGGGGGTGTAAAGAACGTATCTGTTCAACGGTGACTGGCTGATCCAACATCAGTACCAGCTTCACATCCACACAGTATCCGTTCTCTTGCTGACTCGTATCCGATGGGTGCGGCTGGGGACCAATGTGGGCAGAGGAAGAGGCACTGTACAAGGCCCTCACTGCACCTTCTGAGTGGCGGACAATAATATCCCCGGAGCGGACCTCACCAACTGCTTTCCAATGGTTAGGGGTGCGGCCGCTAGCCTTTTCTTTCGGCGCCCAGAGGAATTGCTGTTCGTGCTCGGGATTAATAGATTCTTTCTGCACCACATACCAAACCTTCGGCTCGACCAGAGCGCCACCTACACCGTCCTTGTCGGGCAACCTCTTTTTCAATACCCCGTAGCACGTATTCAGAAGTTGCACAATTTCGCTATCGTCACTGGGAAAGACGTCTAAAAGCAGATTTACTCGTTCCAGGTTATTGCGGGCGGACACATTGCTCACACCTTTACCTGACAGATAAGTGTGCTCGCCACTACCTAAGGTTTTCCAGCGCCAACCGGGACGAACATTCTGAATACGCCGAACGTCAATGCAAACGAATTCCTCCCATTGCCCACTGACTTCATAAGTTTCTCCTTGGTGCTTAAAATGGCTAGTACTCCTAGCCGCATTGTATTCGGCTTTGATGCGAGAGGAATTCAGATAGCCAAACAGTACTTCACCAAGGCTACTATTAACAATGAAAACCGGGGCCCCATTTGTAAGCTTGGCGAACTTTTTCTGGTTCCAATAAAATTGATTCTGATTACCTGACAGCAATCGCCGGAAGTTCCCCTGCACTGTTGGTGAACTCTTCACCTCATATACCATAACAGCTTGAGATTCATCCCCCATATCTACCGGCAACGTCACCACTGTGAACTCGAGATTCTGAAGAGCTCTTACAAAAGGGGCATAAGGGACATTTCTCCATGACTGCTCAGGCATGGTTTCTTCCTTCATCGCGCACAGGACCTTTGCCAGCAACGCTTTAGGATCAAAACGCCGGCCTTGGTACAAGCAAGTAAACCGGGCTCCCGCAGGTATGGTTGTCCCCTCTGCGTCGATCGTACGCAATACATTTTCACGACTCAGAGTTTGTAGCAATTGTTCTATGTTCACGTGTCTTCCCCCTCAAGCGCTATACGTACATTAAAATGTCAGGCTTTAGTGTTTGCCACTACGACCCACTTCATACGATGCCCCCAAAGTACAACGGAACTTGTCTATCATGATTTCGATCACCGCCGGTACCAGCTCATTTAGGCGCTTCCGGGTTTTCAGGTTGTGGTGCTGGCAGCCCATGTTTCTGTACCTTCTTGCCATGCCGTCCCCAGTTGCCTGATCGTACCTCTCCGGCACCAAGCTTTTGATTGCACGAACGAGGACTTTATCATATGCATATAGACGAGCCAGCCGTTACGGCCATACTTTGTTCGTGTTTCGCAGTGTAATGCTTTAGGGAACTCACTTTTGGAGCAAGTGGAGTGCCGCGCCAAATGCAGGAGACTTCCCCTCGCACTCGCATGTTCGTGTGGTTGTGTGTGAGAGGTGGTGAGGCAGGGGGGGGGTAGTCCCGTCAGCGGTCATTAGGACCCGCCCCCAATGTGCAGAAGCCATTCGCCAGCAAGCTGGGCTCCCACAGCGGCTTCGGGTTGAAGCCATTGCCGGATTGCTGAGGACTATGTGTAGCGGGAGACCATGCCTAGCAGGCCGCGGCCAGCCTCCCCACTCAATTCCGAGTCTTGCGCTTATTTTTTGATCAATGCCCGCCACCGTTCCCTTCACGGCGAACTACCGAGGAATCCTCGGGTGCCAACATAGCTCTGAACATCCGGGCAGGCCAGCAGGCAGCCGCCGTCGATTGCCGGTATCATCGGCCCTTATTCCAACGCTTTATTGCAACCCTTTAGCTGACGCCATGTTTTTCACCGAAGACCGCCATCAATTCTTCAAGCCGCTGACCGGCAAGTACCGCGAGCAGGTGGCCGAGTGTCTGCGCCTGTTGCACGAGCGTCTGTACAGCGCCCAGGCCGATTATGGCGAGTCGCTCAAGCGCGAGCAGGTGCTGGATGTGTTCAGCGAGGCGCTGGAGCGGGCGCCCTTGCTGGAGGGCGGCGATGAGGACGGCGGCCGCTTCCGCAACAATCGGGAGCAGGCCGCCTGGATTCTCCATACGTTGGTGGAGCACGGCTGGCTGAAGCGGGACAAGGACGAGGCGTCGTTTCAGTCCACCTATCCGTTCAGCCGCACCGGGCGCCTGTTCACCCAGACTCTGGCGGAGGTGGACGGCCGCGGCATCCGCACCCGCCATCGCAATACCCGCAATACGCTCAACGCCCTGGCCGCGTTTCTGGATCGCGGCGAGGTCTATGATCTGCTCGACGCCCACGAACATTCCGAGCGCATCATCGCCGACTTCACCGACATCATCGCCGAGCTGGAAGAGCGCAAGCGGGAGCTGGTGAAGGAAGTGGAGGCTCAACAACTGGTGCAACAGGCCAGCGACCAGTTTTTCGAGTTCATGGAGAAGCGCTTCCAGCCGGACGTGGCGATCCGCATGTCCGCCGACAGTGTGGAAAAACATCGCGACCGCATCCAGAACACGATTGAGCGCATCCGCCGCAAACCCACGGACTGGAAGCGCAACGCGGAGCTGGAGCTGCGGCGGCTGGCGCCGGATCTGGTGATCAACCCGGAAGGCTCGGTGTTGTGGCAGTTGCTGGACAGCATCGAAACCCGCATGCGCAGCGCCGCCGAGACCATGCTGCCGGCCCTGCGCCGGACTCTGCAGGGCTTTACCCGGCGGGCGGACATTATCATCCGCCAGCTCAGCTATCTGCACAGCCAGCAACACAGTGACATTGTCGGCCTGTGCCGGGAGCTGTCCGAGCTGGATGATGCCACCACCGCCAAACGCCTGGAGGCCGCCGGGCGCGCCATGGCCCATTTACGTCTGGGGCTGGTGGATCCGGCCCAGAACCGGCTGCGCGAGCAGCGGGAGAAACGGCAGGTGCAAAGCCGCATGACCCAGTTGGACGCGCCGGACCCGGCCACGTTGCGCGACCTGGCGATTCAACAACTGCTGGAGAAGGCGTTCAGCATCCACGGCGAAGGTCTGCGCGACTATCTGCGCCAGGCTCTGGGCGCCAGCCGCCGCATCGACAACCGCGACCTGCCGGTGAACAACGCCACCGATCTGCTGGCGCTCAGTCATGTGATCGAGCTGGGCAGCGCCGACCATCGGGCCAGCGGTTTCCGGCTGCGCATCGAACCCACCGACCCCATCATCGGCGAACGCTACTTCGCCCGCCGTGATGGTTTCTTGCTGGAACTGGAACACGATGACGATACGTGACGCTTTGGCCGAGGCCCTGGAGGCCCGCGGCGTCGGCCCGGATCAGTTCTCCGAACTGATGATCCGGCTGCTGGACCGGGGCGTGCTGTGCCGTGACGAAAGCAAAAAGGAAACGGAGCTCTACGATCGCTACCTGCAGGTGGAAGATCTGGTGGAGGACTACCTGAGCGTGCTGCGCATTCGCCTGCTGCACGAACGGCGTTTTCATTCGCTGCGGCTGTTTCCACCCGGCGCCGAGGTACCCGGCCTGGCCGACAGTGAGGACGGCTTCAACCAGGGCCTGCGCGAGCGCCTGAGCCAACAGGAAGTGGCCGCCATTCTGGTGTTGCGCGCGGAGTACGACAAAGCGCTGCGCGAAGGCCAGATCGACGAACACGGCCAAGTGATGCTGCCGCTGGAAGCGTTCAACCTGGCCAGCAAGAATCTGCTTGGCCGGCCGCTGCCGGAGGCGCTCACCGAACGGCGCGCCCTGTTCCGCCGGCTGCGTCAGTTACGGCTGATCCGCACCGCCAGCGACGATGGTCTGGAAGACGCCGAGACCTGGCTGACCATCCGTCCGGACATCACCGGCCTGGTCACCGACGCGGTACTCAGCCAGCTCACCGGCGACGGGCCGGACGCCGAAGCCCCTTCATCGGAAGAGCTGCCATCATGACCGGTTATTTCACGTTCGCCTTTGTTGATCCGAGCCGCCCATGTTTTTGAAACGTTCCATCACCGTCAATTGGGGCAACCTGCCCGCCGAAGAGCTGGAATACGGTCCCATCAATCTGTTCTCCGGCGGTAACGGCTCCGGCAAGACCACCGCCGCCGACGCCCTGCAGACGCTGATGACCGCCGCCCACGACAATCTGTTCAATTACAACCCGGGCCAGGACGAAACCACCCAGCGCGGCCGGGGCGGCAAGCAGGTCCGCACATTGGCGTCCTATATTCTCGGCTGCGACGACGGCGCCTTCGCCCGCCCCTATGACAGCGACGGTTACCTGGCCGGCGTGTTTCATCCCACCAAGGGCGAGACCGCCGAGCCGTTCACGGCGGTGATTGGTGTACGCGCGCATCTGGACCGCGCCGGCGTTACCGCCCAGGCGCGGCAAAATGAACTGCTGTTGATGATCGTGCCTGGCGAGATGCTGAGCCTGTCGCACTTCGTGCACGACGAGGGCGCCGAACGTCAGGTGGTGAAAATCACCGAGCTGCCCAATGCGCTGCGCCGCACATTCGGCAAAAAGAACGTGGAAACCTACGAGAAGAAAGGCGCGTATCTGGCCCGACTGTACGGCGCCCTGCGCGGCCGCCGCGACGCCGTGTCCCAGCAGGAAGCCAAGAACGCCGCCCGCACCTTCGCCCGTTTCATGGCGTACAAACCGGTGGACTCCATTGATCAGTTCGTCGCCGGCGAAGTGCTGGAAGCCCAGGACATGGGCGACACCCTGCGCCGCATCCGCGACATGCTGCGCACCATCCATGGCATGGAGCAGGAGGCCCGGCAACTGCGCGCCAGCGTGGATTATCTGGAGCAGGCCCGTGGCGAAGCCGAGCAGTATCAGGAGACCTGGCTGGAACGCACCGCCCTCGCCTACGGCGCCGCCGCGCAACGTTACCGCCGCAACCAGCGCCAGTACCTGGAGAAAAAAGAGGAGCAGTCCCAATTCCGCCAGCAACAACAGGCGTTGCGCGAAGAAGCGGAACAGGTGGAACAGCGCCTGGAGCAAGCCCACGACGAACTGGTGGGACTGGAAGCGCGCATACAGGGCATCCCGGCGCTGCGCGACAAACAGCAGCTGCAGGCACAGTTGGAAAGCCTGACTCAACAATTGCAGCAAGGTGCCCGGCCATTGCTGGAACAGGACCAGCAGCGTACCCGCAACTTCACCGCGCTGCGCAATATGCGCGATTTACTCAACCGCCACAGTATCGAACTGGAATTGCCGCTGTTCGCCAGCAAGGGCTGGCGCGCCACCAGCAAGGAACTGCTGGCCCTGGAACAGCGCCCGATGCCGGACCTGAATCAGATGCTGGCACGGGACTGGATCAATCTGTCACCGCTGGAAAGTGGTCTGGAGCAAGCCCGCGCCGAGCAGCAGTTGCACAACTATCTGGCGGAGCGGTTGCACGGACAGGCGGAAACCAGCGGCGATCGGGAAAGCCTCTCCCTGGCGCAGCGACTGGACCGGCTGGTGACACAAAGAGCGCAGGCGCTGGAAAAGCTGGACGAACAGCAAAAGCAGATTCAGCACCGCATCAGCACCCTGGAATCAAAACGGGTGAACTATCCCCGCGATGTGGAAGAAGCGCTGCAAGCGATCCGCGAGCAATGCCCCCAGGCCGACCCGCGCGTGCTCTGCGATCACGTGGAAGTGCAGGACCCGGAATGGCAAATGGCCATCGAGGGTTATCTGGGCGGCGCCCGCTTCGGCATTCTGGTGGAGCCGGATTACGAAGCGGAAGCGATCCGTGTGGTACGCCGGCTGGCCGGCCGCCAGCGCAACAAGGCCCGGGTGATCCAGGGCGAACAGGCGCGGCGGGACGCGGAGAAAGCCGCGCTGCCGGCGGAGTCCATCTTCCATGTGCTGCGTTTTTCCCATCGCACCGCGGAGCATTATCTGAAGGCGTCCTACGGCAATGTGGTGCGGGTGGACGACGCCGAAACCCTGCGCCGCACCCGGCGTGGTATCACCAGCGATGGCCTGGGCTCCGGCAACTACGCGCTGTTCCGCTGCGATCTGGACGACAGCCAGTTGGTGTTCGGCGAGACCGCCCGCGAGCGCAACCTGTATGCGCAGCGCAACGCCCTGATGGACGTACAGGAAAGCTACCGCCACGCCAGCGATGACTATCAGGCGGTGCGGCAATTGCAACAGCAGGTGCTCGAGTTCAAGCCGCTGGACTGGGTGGCCACTGTCACTCACCTGCTGCAATGCCAGCGCCAGTTGTCCGACACCGAACAGGCCCTGGCCAATCTCGACCTCAGTGACCATGAAGAGCTGGAACGGCAACAGCAGGACGCCCGTCAGCGGCACAAGCAGTTGACCCAACGGCAGGGCGAATTGAAGGAAGAAAACGGCAAGCTCGGCGAGCAGCAACACGCCTGCGAACGTGCCATCAGTGCCCTCGCCGACCAGAGTGAGCAGCTGCAGCAGGATCAGGAAGACGCCGAGGCACACTTACACGCCTGCACCCGCTACTGGCCGGATCTGGATGTGCTGTCCCGTATCGATGCCATGGACCAGCGTCTGCAAGCCGCCCAGGACGACATCGATTTCGGCAGCGAGGAGCGGGCTCTGCTCAATACGCTGAACAGCAACGCTGTTGCCCTGGAACGGCTTGTCGGCGACTACAATCAGCAGGCCCAGCCGGCGGATCAGGTCTTTATTGAAACCGTCGAGGAACTGCACAGCGCCCCGTTCTTCGGCCATGTGCATCACCTGCATCAACAGCTGGACAACCTGCACAACCGGCTGCGCAACAACGTCCTGCTGAGCAAACTGGAACAACTGGGCGGCCTGCGCGACACCTTCAACACCACCTTTGTCAGCGACCTGTGCAACCAGATCCAGCAAGCCATCAAGGACGGCGAACGTACCCTCAAGAATCTGAACAAGGAACTGGAGCACCATTACTTCGGCGCAGACCGGGAGCGGTTCTCTTTCGACTGGGAGTGGGTACAGGAATACAAGGAGTACTGGGACTTCTTCCGCGAAGTTACCGAGATTCCCAACCTGGGCGATGGCGCCAGCCTGTTCGAGAGTACTCTCTCCGACAGGGCCACGGATGTGCGCGACCGGCTGCTCGCATTGCTGTTGGACGGCGACGAACAGCAGGCGCTGCGCGAGCTGGAGCGGATCAGCGACTACCGGCGCTATCGCCGCTACGACATCCTCAAACACCCGGAAAACAAGGCGCCGATCCGTCTCAGCCAGTACGGCACCGGCTCCGGCGGCCAGTTGGAAACGCCCGCCTACATTATCCGCGCCGCCGCCATCACCAGTGCGTTCCGCTTCAACGAAGGCGACAGCCACCTGCGCATGGTGATCGTCGACGAAGCGTTCATGCACATGGACGAAACCCGCTCACGCCAGGTGATCCGCTACCTCACTGAAACCCTGGGCCTGCAACTGATCTTCATCATGCCCACCAGCAAGGCCGGCCCCTTCCTGGACCTGGTCAGCAACCAGTTCGTGTTCAGCAAGGTGCCAAGCCCGGTGCCGGTGGGCGAACTCAATACCCGCGTGCTGGTGGACCGCCAGCAACTCAACCAGGAACGCATCGCCGAACTGTGGGATCAACACCGGCGGGTGATCCGCCAGCAAGGCGCGCTGGACTTCATGGAAGGGATTTCGTGATGGCGGGACTGACCATGGGGACAACCTGGTGAGCGCGCCGCTCTGGCTGCAAGAGGAGCCCTGGCTGGGGCGGCTACTGGGCTGGTTTCTGGACCGGCTGGAGCAGCCCCGTACCCAGACCATTACCCGCCGGGTCAAACAATCCACCGTGCCGGAATTGTTCCAGTTCAGCGAGGATACCCGCTACCGCTGGCAACTGATGGAACGGCTGGCACAGGAATACCGGGTCTTCAGCATCCATTACGACTCCCGTTTGAGTGCTTTTCAGGAGCGCTATGAGAACGCCCAGCTCCGTCTCAATCCGGCTTGTGAGGCGCTGCTGCGCGGCTGGCTCGACCGTCCCCGCGTGGATCCGCTGAGACAGACCTGGCGCAATGCACTGAGCGGCCATGAAGCGCACTTTCAGGATGGCGGCGCGGCGCTCCTTGATGCCAAGCCGGCACTGGCCGGCGACTCACCGGAAGACATGGTCGGTCATTTCATCCGTGCCGCCAGCTTGCTGGACAGCGGCCTGACATTGCGCGAGCTCTCCGCCCGCTGCTTTCGCGGCAATTCCAAGTTTCTCGATGGCCGTCAGGAACTGCTCACCCGCCTGTTTGGCGAGCGCGCCCAACTCATCCGGCCACGGCCTCTGTTGCTTACCGCCTGGGCACCGGCCGGCTGCGGGCGGTTGCTGATCGTGGAAAATCAGGACACCTTTCTGCGCCTGGTGGCGCAGGCTCCGGCAGGCTATGCGCTGCTTTATAGCGGCGGCTTCCGCGCCAGCGCCCAGCGCCTCACCAGCCCCCATACCCGTTTCGCCTTCCTCCCCGGCAGCGACCCCGCCGTCTTCCGCCAGCGCTGGCTTGACCACACCCTGGCGGCTTTCTTCTGGGGCGATCTGGATTTTGCCGGTCTCGGCATCCTTGCCACGCTACGGCAAAGTCTGCCGGACCTGGTCGCCTGGCAGCCGGGTTACCAGCCGATGCTCCTGGCGCTGACCCGTGGAGAGGGACACAGCGCCGAACAGGCCGGCAAGGATCGCCAGAACGATCCAGGGCACACCGGCTGTCCCTATGCGGATCGGCAGCTGTTGCCAGCGCTGCGCGATAGCAAGCGGTTTCTTGATCAGGAAGCCTTCCTGCCGGCGTTGCCCTCCCGGGGTTGATCCCCATTATGGGTTGCCCTGCCTGGTATTCCGCCTCGACTTTAAAATAATAATGAAAACCATTACTATTTGAACCTTGTTATCAATGACGAGGCAGATCGGCCATGCCCTCCCCCCGGCCCGTCCCCGATCCGGCATTGCGGTTACTGCGGCGGAAGATCCGGTTCGGCACTGAACCGGATAACCCGACGTTGTTCCCGCTTTGGCGAATGCAGGAAGAAGCGGTGTTCATCGGCACCGCGGATACGGAGGCCCGGCGCGGTCTGTTCGAGGGGCAATTCCGTTTGCTGCTCGACACCGTGATGGACGAACTGGTGCCCCGACATTGGCGCTGCCAGTGTCTGGATCATATTCACACTCCCTTGGGGTCCCTTCACCGGCTCGCCGATGACGACGCTTCCCGGCGGCACGTGCGCCAGCTGCTCTGGGAGCTGTCGGTATCCAGCCGTTACGTACAACACAGTCTTATTGGATAAGGATTCTTTGCATGAGCCAGACACGCATTGAGAAAGACAGCATGGGCGAATTGGAAGTGCCGGCGGAGGCGTTGTACGCGGCCCAGACCCAACGCGCGGTAAACAACTTCCCGGTCAGCGGGCAGCGCATGCCGCGGGCATTCATCCGCTCCCTGCTGCTGGCGAAACGGGCGGCGGCCAGCGCCAACGGCGAGCTGGAACAGATTCCGGTAAAAATGAGCGAGGCGATTTGCCAGGCGGTGAATTCACTGCTGGCGGAGGACTTCATGCCGCATTTCCCGGTGGATGTATTCCAGACCGGCTCCGGCACCAGCTCCAACATGAACGCCAACGAGGTACTGGCGACACTGGCCAGCCGGCTGTACGGCGAGCCGGTGGGTGCCAACGACCACATCAACTGCGGCCAGAGCAGCAACGACATCATTCCGTCCACCATCCACATCAGCGCCGCCATCGAGTTGCAAAACAACTTGTTACCGGCGCTGACCGGCCTGGTCAGTGCCATCCGTACCAAGGCGGAGAGCGTGGACCGGTACGTCAAAACCGGCCGCACCCACCTGATGGACGCCATGCCGGTGCGCATGAGCCAGAGTCTGCAGGCCTGGGCGGATCAGATCGAGCAGAACATCACGCACCTGCGACAGTTGCAGCCGAGTGTGCAAAGCCTGGCCCAGGGCGGCACCGCGGTGGGTACCGGCATCAACGCCCACCCGGATTTCGCCGGGGCGTTCAGCAAGGCGCTGAGCGCGGCCACCGACATTCCCTTCACCCCGGCGAAGAATTTCTTCACTCATATCGGCTCCCAGGATATTGCCGTGGCGCTGTCCGGACAGTTGAAGACCACCGCCGTGTCGATCATGAAAATCGCCAACGATCTGCGTTGGATGAATTCCGGCCCGCTGGCCGGACTTGGGGAAATCGAACTGCAAGCGCTGCAGCCGGGCTCCTCGATCATGCCTGGCAAGGTCAATCCGGTGATCCCGGAAGCGGCCACCATGGTGGCCGCCCAGGTGATCGGCAACGACACCGTGATCACCGTGGCCGGTCAGTCCGGTAACTTCGAATTGAACGTGATGCTGCCGGTGGTGGCGAAGAACCTGCTGGAGAGTATCGAGCTGCTGAGCAACATCAGCCGTCTGCTGGCGAACAAGGCCATCGCCACCTTCACCGTGCGGGAAGACAAACTGGACGAGGCCCTGTCACGCAATCCGATTCTGGTGACCGCGTTGAATCCGATCATCGGCTACCTGAAAGCGGCGAAAATCGCCAAGCTGGCCTACAAGGAAGGCCGCCCCATCGTCGAGGTGGCGGCCGAACACACCGACCTCAGCCGCGAAGAGCTGCAACGATTGCTGGACCCCGCCAAATTGACCCACGGCGGTTTATAAGTCCCGTTTTGGCTCCGTCGCGGCGTCGATAGCGCGGCGGAGCTTTTTTTACAGCCCGGTGGCTTCGTCGATCCCCAGGTGCACGTTCATATTCTGCACCGCGGCGCCGGCCGCCCCCTTGCCCAGGTTATCCAGCCGTGCGATCACGCATTGGCGTTCGCCATTGCCGAACAGAAACAGGTCCACCCGGTTGGTGTCATTGCTGCCCTGCACATCGAAGAAACCACCGTTGAGGCTGGCCGGGTCATCGGGCATATGCACGCGGATAAAGGGCTCGTTGGCATAGCGCTTGCGGAAGGTCTCGTACAGCTCGCCAACATCCGTGCCCGGCTTCAGGTGGGACATCTGCAGCGGCACCGTCACCGCCAGCCCTTTCAGGAACGGTCCCACCGTCGGCACGAACACCGGTGGAAACGCCAGGCCGGTGTAGCGCTGCATCTCCGGCAAGTGCTTGTGCTCCAGGCCGAGGGCGTAGGCACGCGGCGCCCGCAGACGGCCTTCGGTGTCGGCTTCATAGTCAGCGATCATGCCCTTGCCGCCACCGCTGTAACCGGTCAGAGAGGTTGCGCTGAGCGGGTAGTCAGCGGGCAGCAAGCCGGCGTCCACCAGTGGCCGTACCGCCAGAATAAAGGCGCTGGCGTGGCAACCCACATTGGCGATGCGCTTGCTGGCACGGATGCGGTCACGCTGGCCGGCTTCCAGTTCCGGCAGGCCGTAAACCCAGTCGTCGGCCACCCGGAACGCGGTGCTGGCGTCGATCAGGCAGGTGTCGGGGTTATTCACCATGGCCGCCGCTTCCCTGGACGCGGCGTCGGGCAGGCACAGAAAGGCCACATCGGCGGCGTTCAGCAGCCGGGCACGCTCATCAGCGTCCTTGCGCAAGGCACTGTCGATGCGCAGCAACTCGATGTCCGGGCGCCCTTCCAGGTACTCGAACAGGCGCAGCCCGGTGGTGCCTTCCTGACCGTCCACATAAACCTTGAATGCCATTTTCGGATCTCCCGGAGAATCAGACCGCCAAGCCTAAGTATCCGGCCGGGCGCTTGCAACGGACAGGTCCATTTTCCACGCTTTCCGCCCCCGATCTCAACCGGCGGTCTCCAGGTTCGCTAAGCGGCGAGGTCGCCGGCGGGGCCGAAGAACTCGAAATGGATATCGGCGTCCTCCACGGCGCGTTGCTTGAGCAGGCGCCAGCCGTGCTTCAGCATTGGCGCCGGGCCGCACAGGTAAAATTCCGCCGCCCGGTTGCCGATCAATTGATCCAGCAGTACGGAATCCAGCAAGCCCTCGCTGTCGTGAAGCGCCCGGGCGCGGTCCTCCGCGGTGGCCTCGCTGAGGCGAACGTGGACGCTGAGGTTGGGATAATCCCCCCGCAACGCCGCCAGTTCTTTCTCGAACGGGCGCACCGCGCCGTTAAGAGCACACTGAATGAAGATGACTTCCCGGCCAACCTGCTGCTCCAGGGCCGCGTGGAGCATGGACAGAATCGGGGTGATACCGACACCACCGGCAATCAGGACCAGCGGCTTGCCGGCCTCCACCACGGGTTTCAACACGAACTCCCCGCAAGGCGGCGCCAGTTCCACCACATCCCCCTGCTTGACCCGGTCATGCAAATAGTTGGAGCAAACGCCGTCCGGGGCCCCGGCCTCACCGGCCAGCTCCCGTTTCACGCTGATCCGGAACCGCGCCGAGCCCGGCCGATTGGACAGACTGTAATTGCGCATCACCGGCACGCCGTTTTCAGGCGTAAGGCGCAGCGTCACGTACTGCCCGGGACTGTGGGGCTGCAAGGGCTGGCCATCTTCCGGAGCCAGATACAAGGATACGATATTGTCGCTGGCGGCTTCCCGCTGCTGGACCACGAACCGTTTGAAGCCTTGCCAGCCATGGGTCTTGGTCTGGGAGTGGTAAATCTCACGTTCGCGTTGAATGAAGAGATCCGCCAGCATGCCGTAAGCCTCCGCCCAGGCATCGATGATCTGGTCCGTGGCCGCTTCACCCAACACTTCCCGGATCGACGCCAACAGGTTTTCACCCACGATCGGATAGTGCTCCGCCTTGATCCCCAGGGAGACGTGCTTCTGGGCGATCAACTCCACCGCTCCGGCCAGCACCGCCGGGTTTTCGATATTGCGTGCGTAGGCGCAAATGGCCGCCGCCAACGCCCGCTGCTGGGTTCCCGCATGCTGATGGGCCGGGTTGAAGAACCCGCGCACTTCCGGATTTTCCCGGAACATGCGCTGGTAAAAATGGCGGGTCAGCGCCTCTCCATTCTCCTCCAACACAGGAACGGTTTGTTTGATGACCTCCATCCGGGCCGCTGACAACATGATGCCTCCTAAGTTACATTTAAAATACACCTTATAAAGATGCATATTATGTGCATCTTTAACATAAATCAAGATCGTGACCGGCGCTCGCCGGGCGCTTGACTTTCCATGGCTGCGCCGACACCGTGTTCCCGGCTCACACCAAGCCGGTCTTTTTTAATTTCAGCAGTGACTCCCATGCCCGATTACGGCCCCCTGATGCGCTATCGTCAGGCTTTGAAAGATGACTTCACCAAGGACTCCGGCCAGGAACAGGCCGTGGCCGCGCTGCAAAGGTGTTTCGAGGCTCTGGAACAGGGCGAATGCCCCGCCGGGCTCTATCTTTGGGGACCGGTGGGACGTGGCAAGACCTGGCTTATGGACCAGTTTCACGGCAGTCTTTCGGTCCCGGTCCGCCGCCAGCATTTCCACCATTTCATGCAATGGGTGCATCGACGGCTGTTCCAATTGACCGGTCACGGCAATCCGCTCCAGTACCTGGCGAGGGAGTTGGCCGGGACATTGCGCGTGCTGTGCTTCGACGAGCTGTTCGTCAACGACATCGGCGATGCCATGCTGTTGGGGCCCTTGCTCGAAGCACTCATGGACGCCGGGCTGACGCTGATCATCACGTCCAACTGCGCTCCGGAACAGCTGTATCAGGACGGCTTTAACTATGACCGTTTCTCCCCGGCCGTCGGCGCCTTGCGGCGGCACTTGAAAGTGATCCGGATGGACGGCGGGCAGGACCACCGACTCCATGGCGGCGGCGCTTTCTCCCGATATTGGATCGCGGATCGTGGGCCGCTGGAAGACGCTTTCCTGGATTATCTGGAGGAGGAAGAATCGCCCACCGACGCCCCCTGGGCCTTGGAAGGCCGCCTGTTACCGGTGGTCCGGCGCGGCAAACGGGCGCTCTGGTCCACCTTCGCCCAACTGTGTGAGACGGCCCGCTCCAGTTCCGACTACATGGCGCTTTGCGACCATTTTCAGGCGCTTTTTCTCAGCGATGTGCCTGCCCTGGGTGGCACACCGAAGGCATCCGGCATCGCCCGTGGCACCGAAGACGCCGCCAGCCAGGTGGCCGCCGGTGACCGGGCGCTGCCGGCTCTGTCCAGATACGACGACGCCGTCCGCCGGCTGATTGCCCTGGTGGACGAGTGCTACGACCGTGGCTGTCCTCTCTATATGCACGCCGACGTATCGCTGGATGCCCTCTACACGGACGGACATCTGATCATGCCCTTCCAAAGAACGGTAAGCCGGCTCCATGCCATGCAGGCCTGGCCACACCCCTGGCCCGGCCCGGGAAGCAAGTGGACGGCGGAACTTACTCTCCCTTGAGTTCCTTCAACTTTTGTTCCAACTCGGCGATCTTCCGACGCGCGTCATCGCCTTCCGGGATGTCGCGGCCGCTGTCACGCCATTCAATAGCGGCTTTGAAGCCTTCCGTCTGAGCATAGCGGCGGAACCAGAGACCTTCCGGATTGTGACGGGTGATCCCATCGAACACGGTGGCCAGCATTTGCGTCTGCTCCAGGCCCATGGTCAACATCACTTGATTCACCACCAGCTTGTGCATGCTCAAGTGGCTGCTTGGCACGCCGGCGATGCGCCCCGCCACTTCCATGGTCTTGGCGTCCAGCTCCTCCTCCGGCACCACATAGTTGGCCAGGCCCCATTCGCCGGCCTGTTTGCCGGAAATCAGATCCCCGGTGAACATCATCTGCTTGGCCCGCACCGGCCCGAGCCGGTAGGTCCACATGGCGGTGGTCGGGCATCCCCAAACCCGGGTCGGCATATAACCGATGCGAGCGTTATCGGCCATGATCATCAAGTCGCAGCACAGGGCGATATCGCTTCCGCCGGCGGCGGCGGCGCCATGAATCTTGGCGATGGTGGGTTTACGGGACCGCCACAGACTCATGAAATCCTCGGTGTTCCGCTTCATATGGGCGTAGTCGACCATGGGATCCCAGGGCATGGCTTCCTGCTGACAAGGATTCTCTCTTTGCGATTCCGCGTAGTAGGTCAGATCGTAACCACCACAGAATCCCTTGCCGGCGCCTTCAACGACAATCACGTGGACCTGGTCATTGTCCTCCGCCCACCTTACCGCGCGCCGGATATCGTCACCGGTTTCGTCGATGATGGCATTGAGTCTTTCCGGACGATTGAGGAGCAGCCTGGCGATTCTTGGGTTTTTCTCATCCTGGGAAATCCGGACGGTTGTCAATTCCAGCATGATTCTCTCCAATAAGGGGGTTATCGACTTCTTGACAGTCAGTCATGACTGACTGCAAAGTATCACCCTGGATTTCGGAGTGCAAACTCAATGAAGACCTCAACGTCCGAAGCACGGCCCGTCCCTTCCTTGAAGGACCGGATTACCGACGCGGCGGTGGCATTGCTGATTGATGAAGGCGTGGCAAAAACCACCACGGTGGCAGTTCAGAAAAGAGCGAACGTGAGTCGCGGCGCCCTGCTCTATCACTTCCCGAGCAGGGCGGATCTGCTCGCCTCCACCATCGAAAGACTGGTGCGAATGAACGAGCAACAGATCAATGAATCCTTTCTGAGTTGCTCGGACCCGGCCGAGGACGTGGAGAAAGCACTGATCGCCTTGAGCGACAACATGGCCCGCCCCTCGTATCTGGCCGAAATGGAGCTGTGGGCGATTTCACGCAACGATCAGGAATTACGCGACGCTCTGTATCAGGCGGAAAAAGCAGCCCGCTTTGACCTGGACCGGGTGGTCGGGAAGCTCCTTGAATGCTGGAAGAAGCACGAAAATTATCAGCTTCTGGCGGATCTCAGCGTGGAATTCCTCAGAGGCGTGGCCTTCTCCGACATCCTGAGAAAACGGCCCGAATATCGATGGCGAATGATTTCGTTGTGGGTTGAGGTGATCAAAAAGTCACTGGAAGCGTAAGCTCCGACAGCGTCCTCCAAGGCTCTTTTTCGTCTCCTTTTTCGGGCTGGTTGGCAATCCTTCCCCATTTGAAAACAAAGAAACAGGAGACCAATCGATGAGCCAGGCTATCCCTCGTGACGATATCGAGGCCGCCAAACTGTTTGACCAGGCTCGCAGTCCGCTGGCCTTGCTGCGCCGAACCGCGGCCCGGCGTCCGGATCATCCGGCGCTGATCTATCTGCGCGATGCCAGCGACCCGCAACCGGTGACGCTCACTTACGCTCAGTTGCTCGAGGAAGTGGAAGCCCTTTGCCGGGCACTCAGAGCACGGGGCGTCGGCCAGGACGATGGCGTTCCCATACTGCTGCCGCTGGTTCCGCAGGCAGTGTCCAGTCTGATCGCCGCGCTGACCGTGGGGGTCGCCTTCCCGGTGAATTTATTGTTGTCTCCGGAAGCGATGGCCTCCCAGTTCAAACTGGCCCGGGCCAGAGAGGTCATTGTCATGGGCCCCCACCCCGCCCTGGACGTCCGCGAGCGTGTCGACGCCGCCATCCAGCTACTGGATAGCGAGGTCAATCTGACCGAAGTGGCTCTCGGAGCCTCCACGCCAGGTGCTTTTTCCTGGGCGGAATTACTGGAAGCCGGAAATACCGGTCTGGATGTGGAACCTGTTCCCGATGCGCCCGCGGCCCTGGTGCATACCGGCGGCACCACCGGCGCCCCCAAACTCGCAGAGCTGACACAACGCAATCTGGCGGCCGCCGCTATCATGGCCGGCTCGGCGCTCGGCTGGCGGGACAGCGACCGTATTCTCACCGGTCTCCCTCTCTTCCATGTTGGCGGCTCGGTGGACATGCTGCTGTCCGGCATCGCGGCCGGCGTCACGCTGATGTTTCCCACCGCCCTGGGCCTGCGCAATCCAGAGGTGATCAGCCGCTTCTGGTCATTGGTGGATGAGACCCGGGCAACACTGGTCGGCGGGGTGCCCACCATGCTCTCGGCAATGACCACCAGCCCCCGGGCCGACGCCACACTGAGTACGCTACGGGGGTTCGTGACCGGCGGCTCTCCGCTGCCCGCCGAATTGAAACGGAAGGTGGAGGAGATCAGCGGCAAACCGGTGTGTCAGCTCTATGGCCAGACCGAAACCGCCGGCATCACCACCGCGCAACAGGCCGATGGCGGCTACCACCCGATCTGTGGCGGCAAGCCTATCCCAATGATGAAGGTGGCGATGGGTGGCCCGGACCGCGACTTCAAACCCGGCGATACCGGTGAAGTGTTCGTGTCCGGTCCGAATGTTTTTCTGGGCTATCGCACCAACGACGGCATCCAGGGCGGTCCGACCGATGGCTGGATCAGTACCGGGGATCTCGGCGAAGTCACCGAGGATGGCGACCTGAGACTGGTCGGCCGCAGCAAGGAAATCATCATTCGTAGCGGACACAATATCGACCCGCTACTGATCGAAGAGGTGGCCATGGAACACCCGGCCGTGGCGCAGGCCGCGGCGGTCGCCATGCCCGATGCCTATGCGGGTGAACTCCCGGTTTTGTATGTCGCGCTGACACCGGGAGCGCAGGTCAGCCCCGAGGAACTCATCGCGCACACCGGTGAGCGCATCGCCGAACCACCTGCCCGGCCAAAGCACGCCTTCATCCTTGAGGAAATGCCGCTCACCCCGGTGGGGAAAATCGCCCGTTATAAACTCAAACAGCTGGCCACCGAGCATCAGGTTCGCGCCGCATTATCCTCGGTTGATGCCCTGGAGACAGTGACCTGCCAGGACAACGGTGCCCGACAAGTGAGTTTGCACTGGAAGCGCACACCAACCGAGGAACAGCGGGAACAAGCCGACAAGGTACTGGCCGACCTGGGCCTTGAGCTGATGTAAAGACAACCTCCAGGGAAGATGGCGATTTCACCATCTTCCCGTCACATCGGCCCGGCCCCACCCGGCTACTGTAATCCGGCGATCAGAGCCCGCACCGTGACACGTTTGACCACCTCGGGGTCACCCCAAGGGTACTCAGGGATGGTGATCAGGTTCATCGCCACACCTTGCATTCCGCACAGCAACACGCTCTGCATTTCGTCCGGGTCCCCCGCGCCAAGATTGCCCTGCGTCTGGGCATCCACGATGGCCTCACGGAAAATCCTCAGCCCATCCTGTATCCCGGAACTTTCCACGAAATAACCTTCGCCCTCGGCCTTCGGCTGATCTTCGATCAGGAAAATGGCGCGATAGTCGTCAGGGCGGGACAACCAGAAATCGATGAACGTCAAACACAGGGTTTCCAATCGCCCGGCGGCGGGCGTGTTCTGATAGCAGGCGTTCAACGCCTCGATCAATCCGGCAAAGATCTCCTCCCAAATATGCAGCAATAGCTGACGCTTGCCGGGGAACAGTTTGTACAGCGCGGCCGGGGAACAGTTGGCCATGGTGGCGATCTTGCGCATGGAGACACCGTGATAGCCTTCCTCCGCGAACAGCGAGCGGGCGGCACGAATGATCATCTGGCGGCTGTCCCGCGCCTGTTTCCGGCTACGGGGCGGGCGGCCACGGCGAGCGGTTTTCGATTGTGTCGAGGTCATGGGGTTGATTTTAGTGAACGCGTTTACTAAATTCCAGTTCCCGACACCGGAAGAGTGCGAGAACACCATGAACCATACCGATCCACGGCAGGATGTCATCATCGTTGGCGCGGGCCTCGCGGGGCTCAAGGCTGCCCTGGAACTCAAGCAGGCAGGCAAGCGAGTGACCGTACTGGAGGCCCGGGACCGGGTGGGCGGGCGCTCCATGCCCGGTGAAATCGCCGGCCAGACCATCGATCTGGGCGGCCAGTGGGTGGGACCACAACAGACCCTGTTGCTGGATCAAGCCAACACGCTGGGGGTAAAAACCACACCCCAATATACAACCGGAGCCAGCCTGCTTTCCCTGGATGGCAAGCTCAGCAGCTACCGCTCCGACATCCCCAGGCTGCCGTTCCTGTCCCTGCTGGAACTGGGGCGACTTGAACGCAGATGGGCCAAGGAGATGCGAAGTCTGCCCACCACCGCCGAACCCTGGCTGGCAGTGAAAGCCAAACAATGGGATTCAGAAACTCTGGAAAGTTGGATCCTCAAACACGTTCACACCCGTGGCGCCCGGGAATTCGCCCGCACCATTGCCCGCGCCGTGCTGTGCGCGGAACCCCGCCAGGTCTCTTATTTGTGCTTCCTGGAATACCTGCGCCAGGGGCAGGGACTGGAAACCCTGATCGGCACCCAAGGGGGCGCCCAGCAGGATAAATTCATCGGCGGTGCCTGGCGCATTCCCGAGCGCATGGCCGAACAGCTCGGCGGCGGCATCGTGCTCAATGCCCCGGTACTGGCGGTGGAACAGAACGGTCAGTACGTCACCGTCACCACCGAAGGGCGGAAATACACCGCGCCATACTTGATCATGGCGGTCCCGCCGGTGCTGGCAGGCAAGATTGGTTACAACCGGCCCCTGCCCTCCAAACGCAGCGCCTTGCTGGAGCGCATGCCCATGGGCTCGGTGATCAAGATTCATGTGGCTTACCAAAGCGCCTTCTGGCGTCAGCGTGGTCTCAATGGCGCCGTCGTCAGCAACGACCGGATTTTCAATGTGGTCTTCGACCAGTCACTGGATGACAACGGCATGGGCGTCCTGGTGGGCTTTATCGACGGCGACCATGCCATCGCCATGAGCGCCCACGACGAAACGGCCCGACGCCAACAGGTGATTACCGATCTGGTCCATTACTTCGGTCAGGACGCCGCCAACCCCATTGACTACGTGGAACAGGACTGGACCGCCGAACCCTGGAGCCGGGGCTGCTACGTGGCTCACACCGCTCCGGGCGTCATCACCTCCTTCGGCGACACTTTGCGGGAACCCTGCGGCCGGATTCATTGGGCCGGGACGGAAACCGCCATCGAATGGACGGGATATCTGGAGGGCGCCTTGCAGTCAGGCATGCGCGCCGCCAGGGAAGTGATCGCGGCGCAGAGATAATGAGACGCGCTAAAAAGCGAATACACACCTCATACCCGCCCCCTGTTCTTCTCACGCATTCGCGGTCATCCGCCTGATCCGGCCTGTCATGCATGGCCCGCCAAGCGCTGAACCACCGAGGCAAGCACGTCCCTGAACCGCGCGGCGGTTCGCGATAAATCAGAACGGACGAACATCCGCAGTTCTAGTGGCGGGAGAGGTGGGAGAGGCGGGAGAGACGAAAGAGTGCCGCCATCATCGATCCTGTATATGCCTTCCGGAATGGCATGGGCCGTTCGAGCCGTAATGCCGTGACCAAACCGCAAGGCCGCCCAAACGCCGGGAAGGCTGGGCGTTGTCAACGCCAGTCTCCATGGCACGCCCTTTTTATCCAGAGCCTGTAATGCGGCCTGCCGGAACAAACAAGGATGGTTAAAGAGCACCAGGGGAATCGGCGCCGAAGGATCCGCACGACTTACCGGCTCCGTGCCTTTGAACCAGTACATCGGCATGGCGACCAGGGAATCCCCCGCCGCCGCGGTACCGGGCCGGGCAAACGCGATGGCGAGATCCAGCCTGCCCGCGCGCACCTCTTCTTCCAGAGCATGGTTCCGACCCGCCCTCACCTCCACATGCACATCCGGATTATGGTGGGCAAAGAGCGTCATCGCCTCGGGCAGAACATCCTCGGCAAAATCCTGCGGCAATCCGACCCGGATCGTCGCCGCCCTGGTGGCCGCCCCGAGCGCTCTGGCCGCGTCATCATGCAGTTCGACGATGCGGCGGGCGTAGTGCAGCAGCGCATCGCCAGCCTCGGTCAGCACCAGCCCACGCCCCTTGCGCTCGAACAACACCAGGCCGGCCTGCTCTTCGAGGCGCTTCAACTGCATACTGACCGCGGACTGAGAGCGGCCGAGTTGCACGGCCGCCCGCGCAAAGCTGCCGGCATCGGTACCCGCCACCAAAGTACGCAAAGCATCAATATCGAATCTGGCCGCCACTCACATACCCGTTTTACTGAAGTTTCACTTTAATATTATTCGATATACAAAAGAAGATCAGCTTCCTACAGTACCGCCCAGTGCCGGCGGTCATGGTGACCGCCAACGGCCGATCCAACGCTATCGGGGTAATCAAATATGGTGGTCTCCCCTCTCATCGGCTTTATCGGCCTGGGCACCATGGGCGAACCCATGGCCTTGAATCTGGCAACGGCAGGCATCCCGCTGCGGGTCTGGAGCCGATCGACGACGAAGTACCCACGCTTGGTCGCCGCCGGCGCCACGGCGATGAAGGACATACGGGATCTGTATCATCAATGCGGCACGATCATTCTGATGCTGACCGACGGCGGCGCCATCGACGCGGTGCTGGCCCGCAACGAGCCGGAGTTCCCCAAGCGCGTCGCGGCCCGCACGATCGTCAATATGTCCACCGTTCCCCCGGAATACTCCCTCTCGCTCGCCACCGATATCCAGGCCTCGGGCGGTCGCTATGTTGAAGCGCCCGTCTCCGGTTCGCGCCAACCGGCACAAGCCGGCCGGCTGGTGGCTATGCTCGCGGGTAGAGAAGAGGACGTCGAGGCGGTCCGTCCACTCCTCGCGGCGATGTGTCATGAAAGTTTCGACTGCGGCCCGGTGCCTGGCGCCTTGCGTATGAAGCTGGCGATCAACACCTTCCTCATCACGCTGGTCACCGGGCTTGCCGAAGCCACCCATTTCGCACAACGGCACCGGTTGGACATGGCGTGTTTCGCGGCGATTCTTGATGCGGGCCCCATGGCCAGTGACGTCTCCCGCAGCAAAATGACCAAACTGCTGCAACACAACTTTGAACGGCAGGCAGGCATCACCGATGTGCTGAAGAACAATCGTTTGGTGGTGGAATCAGCACGGGCCGCCGGCATCGCCTCCCCGCTGATGGATATCTGTCTTGCTCTCTACGCCAATACCGAAGCCATGGGCCTGGGGGAAACGGATATGGTCTCGGTGATCAAAGCCATCGGCATCCGGGACACAGGCTCTGGCCCCGGTGGAATCCACCGATAACCCATATGGGGTATGTGCGCGCTCTACCGACTCCCTACACTCAAGAGACTCTGATTTGGGACTGGTGGAACGACGATGAAAAAAACGACCTTACTCCTGATTGCTTCGGTGGCATCGGCCACACTTGTTTCCGGGTGCGGTGGCTCCTCCTCTTCCGGCGGCGGCGCCGGGGATGGCGATAGCGGCCTGAGCATCAACGGTACCGCCACCGCTCCAACTGGCGCGGTGGCCATTCACCCTCAACCGGGCTTTCTGGAGATCGCCCTGAACCTGCTGATTTCCCCCGCCAACGCGGCGATCACCGGTCTTGACCCGGTGGCAGGCGCCACCGTCCAGCTTCTGCGAATCGACGACGAGGGCAATCCGGTGGGCGACGTGCTTGCGGAAACGGTTACCTCGATCAGCGGGGATTACACTTTGCCCCTGCCACAAGACGTGAACCTGGCAGGCAATCTGCTCGTGCGTATCACGGGATCCGGTGCTCAGATGCGCGCCCAGGTGGTCGACCGAATGGTGGACATCAATCCGGTATCCGAATTCGTGCTGAGAAAATTTATTGAACAAGGCGTGGATCTTGACCAACTGACCGTCTCCGAAGTGGTGACATTAAAAGGCAAGGTGGATACGTTCGACCTCACCGCTGGCAACGATCTCAGTGACATGCTTTCCAAACTGGACCTGGAAGTGGGTGAGTTCGTGGAACAGCAGGTCGCGGCCATCAACAGCCAACCAGGCGATGCCAGCGGCGTTACCGGCAATTATCGCAGCTCCGCCTTCGGCCTGGGGTTGCATGACAGCGACAATGACAACTTCGGCACCTTCGCCAATGATCTCTGGTTAAGCGAATTCAGTTTCGCCGACGGCGGCGGCAATATCGTGTCAATCACGCTAGAGACCGAAGAGAATGCCTATTCCAACTTCTCCGGCTCCAGTGTGGCAACCGCTTCACTGTTCTATGAAACCGGCATCGAGGATAGTGAAGCTCTCTCTGGCACCTTGAGTCATTCCGGCCTTCTCACCATAGAGGGCCCCTTCGAAGAAAGCGTGAACGGTGATTACGCCTTTCGCTACCCCGCAATGGTCTACAACCTGCAGAAAGTGAAGGAGAAGGGCCTGTTTTTCCTGCTTTCCCAGGAAGCCGCGGTGCGCTATGGCACTACCGACACCAATGGTGATCAGCAACCGGATGCGTTGAACCCCAATGACCGGAAAGGAGACGAGGCGTTTCGGGCCCTGGAGGTCTTCGCACGCTCCCCCTCGTCCATGGAGAGTTCCGATCTTAACGGCACCTTCGGGCGGGTTTTCATGGAGACCTACGTGCAGTCCGGTGTTATCGAGCTGCAGACTGAAGTCAGCCGCGTCACTTTCAACGGCGACGGCACCTTCGACCAAGGCGACGGCACGGGACACCGGGTCGGGCTGGAAAGCAGCGGCGGCACCTACATGGCCCTATCCGAAACCGGCTCCACGGGAGAGCCGATTGTCATCTCCGCCCAAGGGGATATTGTTTCAGCGGGCAGCGAACAAGGGCAGCCGACGGCCACCGATGGATTCATCAACGACAGCTTCGACTTCATCGCCTTCGCGGAAACCGAAAACAACGACACGCTCTGGGCGGAATTCAACAAAACTCTGATGGTGAAACTACCGGAAAGCACCCCGGATATCGCCGGTAAGCGATACCGTTTGATGTTGTTGTCCGTGTCACTGGAGGGAGCCGGTAACGGAACCAGTGATATTGAGATGATCAACAGCCGGTTCAACAGCTACATCAACCTGAACAGTGCCACCGCCGGCACCCTGGACGGCCACTTTACCGTGGTGGAAAAAAGCGGCCTCGGCGGTGATCTTTCCGTGGAGCAGGACAGCGTCAATCAACCCGTGGCCGTGAGCGTCGACGCCCAGGGCGCCACAACACTGACCCTCAACGACGAAGACGGTCATAACCTCATGGAAGGGTTCTTCAACCAGGATGCCAGCCTGGGCGTATTCACCACCCGTTGGGTACCCGATGATGGCGATCCCAATGAACTCGGCCTGGTGGTCCTGGTCGATGTCACGGAAGACGCTCCCGGCATACAGTAACAAGCCAGCAGGCTATTTCCGACCCCGCTCCGCCGGGGTCGTTTTCGTTGCGCCCCAGGCAAACGCTTTCTATGATCAAGGTCATATTTCGCCGAGCCCGGGGCCTCTGTCTTGCAGGATGATAATGACGATCTGATTGGCAAGATCTATGAAACAGCCTTGTCCCCCGACGATTGGGTGGAACTGCTGGACACCATTACCGGCTGGACCTACACCACGCCGCCAAAGGATACCCCCGATGCGCCCGTTCATGTGGAACGGTTGATCGGGCACCTTGAACGGGCGGTACGCGGCAGCTCCTATATGCATGCTCTTGAGGACCGCACACAGCTCCTCAATACCATGTATGACCGAATGCCCTGGCCAATGCTGATGCTCGACCAGGAAATGCATGTAATGGAATGCAACCTGGCGGCGCGTCAGACGCTCACCCGGGAGCCGATAACCTTGCTCCCCGATGGCCAACTACGCGTCGCCGACCGGGAACTGAAGCAGTCATTGAAGCGGGTCAATGACCGCGCGGGCGGCCGGCATACTCAACTGCTCACTTCACGACACGCCGCGGTGACCCTGCTCTGTCTGCCAGTGAAGAAGTCCGACGCCGGGGGCACCATTAGCCGGGTGCGGACTATTGTCTGGGTATTGGCGGGTCAGAATGTAGTGACTCCCTCTCCTGAATCCTTGAAAGCCATTTTCCCCATAACTCACGCGGAATCCCGCCTTCTTCACCTGCTGTGTAAGATCGGCAATCTCAATCAAAGCGCGGCATTGCTGTCGATCAGCGTTCACACCGCTCGCGCCCAGATCAAGTCCGCCATGGCAAAGCTGGACGTCAACAGCCAGGTACAATTGGTAAGCCAGGCGATGGGGCATGCTCTGGTGCAGACCGCACCGCCCGGGGCTACGTCACCAATACCGGAGCGCACCATGACCCTGACCGACGGCCGCGTGTTGAGCTGGTTCGAGTACGGTGATCCAACCGGGCGGCCGGTGCTGACATTGGATAACCTCGGTGGCGCACTCCCCGACCACCGCCTGTTCGAAACCTGGTATCGCGAACAGGGTCTGCGCATGATACTGATCGTAAGGCCCGGTTACGGCCTTTCAACCGCACGGCCGGAGATGGAGTTCCGGGATTTCAGTCCGGATATCCGCGCGCTATGCCGCCATCTCGATATCGAACGACCACCGATGGCGGCCTACTGCGGCGGCGGGCCCTATGCACTGTGCTCAGCCGCTATGGATCCGGATCTGTTTGATCGACTGGGACTGCTGTCCAGTACTGTTCCGATCGAACACTTCGAACTGGATAAGCTTGACCCTATCCACGCCATGTTCCTGCGTATCTTCCGTAAGGATCCACGTCTGTTCGTATTGGTCGGACGGCTCGCCCTGCGCGGAATGCAGCGCTCGCCGGAAAAGTATTTCTCACGTCTGGCCAAATCCCTGTGCCCCGAAGACCAGGCCGTACTCGGAAACCCGGACCTGCTGGCCCGGCTGATCGAGCGCATGAAGCTCAGTCACTTCCAGGGCGCCCGCATCATCATTGATGAGTATCTGCGTATGCAGCACCCCTGGTATGTGGATCTCAGCCAGATCAGCGTGCCTGTCACCTACTGGCACGGAGAAGACGACCGCATCATCTCCATCGGCAGTGCCCGTAGCCTGGCCGCGAGCCTGCCCAACGTCAGTTTTCGCAGCTTCCCGGACCAGGGGCGTTTTATGATCTACAAGGTCTGGAAAGCGTTTTTAACTGAACTGCTCGAACTTTCTTCTCCCGAGGAATCACCCGGAGGGACTGCCTTTCCAGCCCTTACCAGCCCTTTCTGAATCAGTAACGCGGGACAGCCGATCACTTTCCTTTTTCCATAATCTTGTCTCTCCCGCTATTTTCCATGTATTGATCGGGTCAACGCGATCAGCCCTGCTTTTTCGTCAATCCATAGTAGCTTCTGACTACTTCATCCCGGGTTGCTCCGGGCTCGAACATCTCAATCACCACATTGTCGGGAGCCCCCAACATGAAGTAACCGCCACCTCCGCCCAACTTCCGAATCGGATTGGGAATATGAAGCCCCGCCTCCTTCATCCTTTCATAGATCTCCTCGATGCCAACCACTTGCATTCCAAGATGGTGCACCGCGTTCTTTCCTTCCCCTCTGGGAGGTTGATCGTAGAGATGCAGTGCACCAATACCGATTTTCATAAAGACATTACGGGCACCGGCGACGTCACCATCCCATACCACCTCGCCATCGAACCATCTTGTATAGAAGTCGATCGTCTCGTTGATATTTGAAGCAAAGATATGGACATGCTGCAGGTGGTAGCGCTGATTACTTCCGTAGGGATACTGCCATTCGTTACTCATGATGCATCTCTCCAGACTCACCGAAAATGATTCATTCTTTTAATGTCATGCTTTCCTGGCCATCTCTTTCAACGGCAGTCCAACAAGGCAAGAGCACCGAATGACGACTATATGTTCAGTGCCGCCTTGATGGCTTCCTTTCTTTCATCCGTGAACACACCGGTATCCAGAAGATCCAGGATCGACAGCACATCGCCGCGGGAGCCCCAACTGCCTTCATCAATGACACGGAAGTTCACCCACCACAGCGGGCCAGGGGCACTCATGTCACAGGCTTCCGCCAGTGCGGCCAGAACACGGCGAATGACTTCCGTCCGGACCTCCGCCGGCCAGGCCGCCGCCATGACGGCAATATCAATTGTCACAACGTCCGCCTGCTCATCCGAAAGCAACTCGCCATTAATCGCCATACTGTCGGTATTGAGTTCATTAAAATGAACCTGGAAACCCACACGGGCGGGAGGCATGGGCTGCCCCACTTCCGGCACCAGGACAGCGTCGGTCAATGTCGTCGCTAACGCTCTTTTCTGATCTGTGTTCAGACGCCCTTGCGGGGTCGTGACTCTGATGATGGTCATCGTTCCGCCTATTTTCCGGCAAAGACGGGCTCGCGCTTTTGCATCATCGCCATGACACCCTCACGTACATCCTCACTTTTCATCAGTTGGAGTAACTGTTCCGTTAACATAGCCAAACTTGCTTCATCACCCTCATAACGGGCCGCATTGGCTGAAACCAGGGTAGCTTTAACCCCCAATGGCGCGGCTTTCGCAATCCGTTCGGCCACTTCAATAGCACGATCCAGTTCCTGACCGGGCTCAACCACTTCACTGACCAAACCCAGTCGGTACGCTTCTTCAGCCGAGAATTCTTCACCCGTCAACATATAGCGCATGGCATTCGACCACCCGGCCACTTGCGGGAAGCGCACCGTGGCGCCACCGGCCGGCGCAATACCACGCATCACTTCCATCTGCGCGAAACGGGCATTTGAAGCGGCAATCGCAACATCAGCGCTGAGGGCCAATTCAATGGCCGCGGTCCAGCACATACCCTGAACAGCCGCGATCAAAGGCTTGCTACGTCTCGGCCGGGAGACACCAAAGGGATCGATCCCCTCATCCGGATACTGAAAACCACCACCAGCCAGCTTGGGGCCCAGCTCCATCAAATCCAGACCGGCGGTGAAGTGCTCACCATGGGCGAACAATACGGCGCAGCGCAGATCAGGGTCGCGCTCGTATTCCCCCAGAGCCAGGGCGAGGTCGGCCAGCATGGCGCTATCGAAAGCATTACGTTTGCCCGCCCGATCCAGGCCCAGCAGAAGAATATTTCCACGCCGCTCCCGGCTAACGCGGCCTGTTCCACTGTTTGCTTCACTCATCTTCAGATCTCTCCAGAAATATAACGACTGTAATATTCAAAAGCCTAGTATATAACGATCGTTATATCAAGAAGAAACAGCATCACCACAAGCTCAGGCCGGACAGTCGGCAACATGGCTCATCAAGGTAATCTCTGGCGGCATTACCCGAAGGAAATAGAGGAAGGTGTGTCGAGACGGAGGCGGAATCGCCCGGCAACCATGGAATCAGGTTTCCGGATTGGCGCCAGGCAACGGTTTAATGGGACTTGCTCTGCTGTGTGCCGTGTCAGGTTTTGCTCTGAATCGCCGTTTCGATCAGCCATTCCAGCTGTCGGGATACCCTGTCCAACGGTTCGATGCTCCGCTGCGCACGACAAAGGGCCACCGTCCCCTCAACGGAAGAAACAATCAAGGTCGCAAGCTGTTTTGCCTGCTCATCTTCGACTCCTTCCATCCGCAAGGATTGACTCATGACATCGGTCCAGGTGGCGAATACCCTGGCGGCCGCGTCAAGCGCCACCATCCCCTCGTCACTGTCGGGCTCCTCAACCGCCACGGACAGAATCGGGCAGCCGGCTTTAAAGTCACTTTTCAGAACCTGTTCTCGCCACAGCTCCAGAAAAGCCGACAACCCGTGCAACGGCCCCGCCTGCAATGACTCAGCCAGTACCGCTGTCACCTTGCCCCCCACATAGCGCACCGCTTCCACAACCACCTGCTTCTTCCCGCCGGGGAAGTAGTGGTAGGTGGACCCGAGAGGGGCCTTTGAGTACTTGGCCAATTCGCGAATACTGGTCGCATTCAATCCCCTGCGACTTAACATCTCCGCCGCACCGGCAATCAATCTTCGGCGTGCCTCTGGCTTTGACTGAGACATCTTCTCTCCGATCATTCAGAAAATATAACAAACGTCATATTTTAGCATCGCCATAACCGGTATCACAATCGATATGGTGAAGCGTCTTCAATACCTGAAACCTTCACATCGAGTCGAACGGGAAGCCCGTCAAACCGCACTATTCCGCGCTCCCTCTGATAGAGGCCCGGTGTTCCGTTTGCTATGCTTCCTCTTTCGTTTCCGACACGATTGATCGTTTTTCAAGCAAACTCGCGCAGGCCTGAAAGGTATAGCCCAAAACGCCAGAAATCGAGGATCAAACGCAGATATGGCAAAGGAAGATCTATCCGGCCACACCCCGATGATGCGGCAGTATCTTGGCATCAAGGCCGAGCACCCGGACCAGTTGGTGTTCTACCGTATGGGGGATTTTTATGAACTGTTCTTCGGCGATGCGCAGAAAGCGGCCCGGTTGCTGGACATCACACTGACTCAGCGCGGGCAAAGCGCGGGCAAGCCGATTCCGATGGCGGGGATTCCGTATCACGCGGCGGAAGGGTACCTGGCGCGGTTGGTGAAGCTCGGTGAGTCGGTGGTGATCTGCGAGCAGATCGGTGATCCGGCCACCAGCAAGGGGCCGGTGGAACGCAAGGTGGTACGCATCGTCACGCCGGGAACGGTAAGTGACGAAGCCCTGATGGAAGAACGCCGGGACAATCTGCTTTGCGCTTTGTGCGAAGACGGCCCTCGCGTGGGCGCGGCAGCGCTGGACGTGGCAGCCGGCCGTTTCGTGGTGACCCAGGTGGAGGGGCAGGAGCAGTTGCAAGCGCTACTTGAGCGCTGGCAGCCGGCGGAGTTGTTGCTGAGCGAAGCACACGGTTTTCCGACGGCATTGGCGGAACGCCCCGGCAGCCGGGTGCGGCCAGTGTGGGAGTTTGATGAGGAGGCGGCGCGGCGGCAGCTGTGCAAGCAGTTCCAGGTGCAAGACCTGTCCGGCTTCGGGCAGCCGGCAGGCGCCGCGGTGGCCGCGGCCGGCGCGCTGTTGCAGTACGCTCGCGATACCCAGCGCAGCGCCCTGCCCCATGTCACCGGTCTGGCGGTGGAGTCGTTCGACGACAGCGTGGCCATGGACGCCGCCACCCGCCGCAATCTGGAGCTGACCGAAACCCTGGATGGCCGGGAGCAACATTCCCTCGCCTCGGTGCTGGACAACACTACCACCGCCATGGGGGCGCGCCTGTTGAAACGCTGGGTGCATCAGCCATTACGTGACCGCGTCGTGCTCAATGGCCGCCAGGATCGTATCGATGCTCTGCGTGACGGCTGGCGTTTCGAGGCGCTGCGCCAGGTGTTGGATCAGATCGGCGATATGGAACGAATCCTCGGCCGGGTGGCGCTGCGCTCCGCCCGCCCCCGCGATCTGACCCGCCTGCGCGCCAGCCTGGAAGCGCTGCCGGCCCTGCACGCGGCCTTGCCGGAATCCAACGCCTTCGCCGAAGCCCATGAGCGCCTGGGCGAGTTCCCGGAACAGTGCGAATTACTGGCCCGGGCGGTGATCGAGAATCCACCCATGTTGATCCGCGACGGCGGCGTCATCGCTCCGGGTTACAGCGAGGATCTGGATGAGTTGCGGGCGATCAGCGAAAACGCGGGCGCGGTGCTGGTGGACATCGAAAAACGCGAACGCGAACGCACTGGCTTCGGCACTCTGCGGGTCAAGTACAACAAGGTTCACGGCTACTATATTGAGCTGTCCCGCCGCGAGGCGGAACAAGCGCCGGTGGACTATCAACGCCGGCAGACCCTGAAAAACGCCGAGCGCTTCATTACGCCGGAGTTGAAGACCTTCGAGGACAAGGCGCTGTCCGCGTCCAGCAAGGCGCTGACGCTGGAAAAACGGCTCTACGAGGCCTTGATCGAAACGGTGGCGGCACATCTGGGGCCGTTGCAGGTGTGCGCCTCGGCGGTGGCCGAACTCGACGTACTGGCGACACTGGCGGAACGCGCCGAGGCGCTGGGCTGGGTGCGGCCGCAACTGCTGGAAACGCCCTTGCTGGAAATCGTCGACGGCCGCCATCCGGTGGTGGAGCAGGTGCTGGAAGAGGCGTTCGTGCCCAACAGTCTGCACCTGGACGATCGCCGGCGCATGGTCGTCATCACCGGCCCGAACATGGGTGGTAAATCCACTTATATGCGTCAGACCGCGTTGATCGCGCTGCTCGCTCATATCGGCAGCGCGGTGCCCGCCGCCAGCGCCCGCATCGGGCCGCTGGACCGGATCTTCACCCGCATCGGTTCCTCCGATGATCTGGCCGGCGGCCGTTCCACCTTCATGGTGGAAATGTCGGAAACCGCCAACATTCTCAACAACGCCACCCCGGAGAGTCTCGTATTGATGGATGAGATTGGCCGCGGCACCAGCACCTTCGACGGGCTCAGCCTGGCCTGGGCGGCGGCGGAGCATCTGGCCAGGCAACTGCGTGCCTTCACCCTCTTCGCCACCCATTATTTCGAGCTGACACAACTGCCGGAGACTCTGGAGACGGTCTACAACGCCCACCTCACCGCCAGCGAACACGACAATCGTATTGTCTTCCTGCACCGGGTGCAGGAAGGGCCCGCCAGCCGCAGCTACGGTTTGCAGGTGGCACAACTGGCCGGGGTACCGGCACCGGTGATCCAGCGGGCCACGGAAAAGCTGCAGGAACTGGAGACCGGCACGCCCGCGCCAGCGGCGGCTCCCGCGCGCCCGGCGGCGCCGATGCAAAGCGAGCTGTTCGCGGCACCGGACCCGCTCAAGGAGGCGTTCGGGGAAGTCGATCCCGATCAGCTGACGCCTCGTCAGGCGCTGGATCTGCTTTATCGGCTGAAGAGCTTAGCTTAACCGGGTAAGCCGGTTTGCCTGCCCGGGGCCTTGAAGCTAGACTAGCGCGGCCCCGAGACCCCCAAACCGGCGCTCTGCTAGACTTTCCATAGCGGGCGGACCGGTCGTGGAAGAGAACACACCTGGCGAGGACAGGCTAATGACGTTCGTAGTAGGTGAAAACTGCATCAAGTGTAAACACACGGACTGTGTGGAAGTATGTCCGGTGGACTGCTTTTATGAAGGTCCGAATTTTCTGGTCATTCATCCGGATGAGTGCATCGACTGTGCGCTGTGCGAGCCGGAGTGCCCGGTGAACGCGATCTTCTCTGAAGACGAATTGCCCGACGACCAACAAGAGTTCCTGGAGATCAACGCCGAACTGGCGGAGAAGTGGCCGAATATCACGGAGATGAAAGATGCTCCGGACGACGCCGCGGACTGGGACGGCGTGGCCAACAAGCGCGAGCACCTGGTTCGAGAGTGGTAAGGAGAACGGCGGAGAAGGCGGATCGAAGACTCGTCTTACCGCCAACCGCCTGAGAGGCGGGCAGGCATTGCCAGGGAAGAAGGCGGCTATAAAAATGAGAAGGGCGGCATCCTGCCGCCCTTTTTGCGTCGAGTCGTCCTTACCCGATTTGCGCTCACCTGGACATCCTTGTCCGCCATCCTTAGCAGTTCCCTGTGTTCATGTCCCTGAACACGGAAAGTACTATAGCAAGTGCCCTGACGCTCAAGGGTTAAAGATCTTTAAAAAGTAAATGGATTCCATTCACCGAAAAACAAAAATTCCTTTCAAATCAAATGGATGGGGATTTTCAGCTCAAAAGAAAGAGCAGATGGCGGACACCACATTGGTAAAAATGCTTACACCATTGTAAGATATGGCTTACAAGATCGCGGTTGACCTTCACTTCGCAAGCCTGCCATTTGCATTCTGGATACGGTGCACCCGAACAAGCTAGGAAGTTTTTACATTCTCTCACCGCATTTTACAGCAGGGGGAAGGCTCTCCCTGTAGGATATACAGTATCTCGATTGGCTAGGGCGTTAGGCCGAGCCAACGGAAAAGGTATCCCCCCAAGGCGCTAGAAATAGCGCTCACAACCCCCCCTCTTCCACCCCCCCCCTTTGGAAGAGGGGTTTTTTTTGTCCCCAATCCCATGGTCGACACTCTGAGTGCCGCCTCAGAGCGACTTCAGCCGCGCACACACCGATTCGAAGGCCTCCTTCAAGGGGTCGAGCAGGGATGCCGCCATCGCCACATCGCCGTCGCGGGCCGCGCTTTCCATCTCCAGACACAGCGCTGATACCCGTACCGCGCCGAGGTTGCCACTGCTGCCCTTGAAACTGTGTGCCTGCTGACGCACCACTTCCGTATCGGTGGCGGCGAGCCCGTCCTGAATCGCACGCAAACGCTGTTCACCATCCTTCACGAAAGACATCACCAAGCGGGGAAAATCCGCCCCCATCACTTCTTTCAGTTCCTGGATTACCGCCAGGTCCACTGCTTCCTGCCTGCTCATCAATCACTCCAGCTGAGCCCTGCGTCAACGCAATCGTGACACCAATGGTAGCGCCATAATATCGCACAGACTTCAGCGGAATGGGTGAGAAAACGACACGCTGCCGTGTTGGGCAAAGAGGCGCCGTGACCGTTGAAAACGAAGCGGCCATGGACAGGCTCAGGACAGCAGACCCAGGCGCCGGGCCCGGTCCAGATCCTCGGGGTAATCCACGTCCCAAAGCGTCGGTAATAATCGCGGCCGACAGCGGTCGGACAGCGCCTTCAGGGTATCGGCCAGAGTGTGGTCCGTGCTCATCGCCACATGGCGGAACAGCGATTGACGCCAGAGCGCGGCCTCACTGCCACCGAGCAGGACAAAACCACCATCTTCACTGGGGCCGAGGACTACCGGTGCCTGACGCAGGGCATCCGCGGCGGCCAACAGATATTCCCGGCTCATGGCCGGACAGTCACTGCCCACCAGCAACACCTGTTTCGCCCGTGCCAAACCCCAGGCCATGGCGCGCTCCATGCGCTCGCCCAGATCCACGCCCTGTTGATAGTCAATGTCCAGCCCGAGCGCCCGCGCCCGGTTCTCGGTGGCAGTCTCGGCACGATCCAACATCAATACCGCCGGACCGGGAAACGCCGCCGCCAGACACAGGGTACGTTCCAGCAGCGCCTGATGGGCCGCCAGCGCGGTGTCCGCCCCCAGGACAGCCGCCAACCGGTTTTTTACCCGGCCCGGCTCAGGCGCCTTGGCGAAGACCAACAGCAAGGTGGCCGTCTGTTCATCCCGGGTCACGTCCGTCCTCCCGCTGCGGAACGGACTCACCACCAGGATCGCGATAGTAGATCCGGTGCAGTTCGGCCGGGTCGGCACCGCGCCAATAGCGCCAGCGCAATCGCCACATCAGCAACACGGTTCGCAGCACGCCCTGTTGCTGCCAGCGGCGACTGTCCACCACCATCCTGGGACGCAAACACAGTGGTTTACCATGGCGACGCAGACAAGCGCTCAGCGCCACGTCTTCCATCAACGGTTGTAACGGAAAGCCGCCCACATCAAGAAATAAAAGACGATCCACGAAAATCCCCTGATCGCCGGTGGCGATGCCGGTCCAGCGCGAGCGCAGGTTCATGGCGCCGCCAATGATCGGGAACAACGGATGACGGCCCTTGAGGCGGACATCGAACCGCCCCCACAGCGGCCCCTCCGGCAAATAGCGCAATGCCGCCGGCTGGTTCCGTCGTATTCCACTGTCCGCGTGCACAAACCAGAGCAGATCGCCGCAGGCCCGTTCAGCGCCGAAGTTCATCTGGCGGGCCCGGCCACGGTCGCAATGCAGAACCTTGTCCGCGCCTTCCTCCGCCACCAACACGGTATCGTCGGTGCTGGCACCATCCACCACGATAATCTCATCCTGATCCCACAAATGGCGGCGCAATTTCGGTAGCAGCCGCCGCAAACGGGGAGCTTCGTTGAGCACCGGAATCACCACGCTCAAACGCCGCGTCACGCCAGCGCTCCACCGCAACTGCTGCCGGCCCCGGCGGTGCAACCGAAACAATGGTCCGCCACGTACACCGGTTCACCGTCCTTGTCACCTCGCAATATTTCCCGCAAATGCGGATGGCGATCGGCGCCTCCCTGAGCCAGCCCGAGCATCTGATTGAAGTCGCAATCGTACAGATAACCCTGATAGTCCACACTCAAGGTATTCCGGCACATTACCTCATCCAGATTGACCGGATTGTGGCTGCTGCGCAGCAACCGCATGTAATCATCAAACTGATGGTGGGCCAGCAATACCGCGCCAAAGCGGCTGATCGGCATGTTGGTGATCGTCAGCAAACGGTTGAAGTGAATATCGAAACGGGCCGCGAGTTCACGCTTGTAGTCGTCCTGCAAACCGGCCTGCGGCGGCGGTAGATGCGCCCCCACCGGGTTGTACACCAGATCCAGAATCAGCGACTCACCACCATACCCCACCTGATTGAGTCGCCGGATCGCCTCGATACTGGCCGCGTAGACGCCCTTGCCCCGCTGCTTGTTGACGTTCTCTTCCAGGTAGCAGGGCAAGGACGCCACCACCTGCACGCCTTGCTCCGCCAGGAAAGCCGGCAGATCCTCATAGTCCGGTTCCAGCAGAATGGTCAGATTGCAGCGGTCGATCACGGTGATATCCAATGCCCGTGCTTCCCGGACCAATCGGCGAAAGTGAGGGCTCATTTCCGGTGCGCCGCCAGTCAGGTCCAGGGTTTCGATGTGCCCCCGTCGAAGCACCTCGATCACCAGATCCACGGTCTCCGCGGACATCATTTCCGTGCGCGTGGGGCCCGCGTTCACATGGCAATGCACACAGCTCAGATTGCACCGATAGCCCAGATTCACCTGCAAGATGGTGGTCCGGCGCCGACGTAGCGGAGGGAAATCGGTGCCACTGCGTACCAGTAACGCACGACTGTCTCTCATGATCAGCTCCTGTCCGTTGTTCTAGGGCCTGTTCACCCTAGTGTAATGGACGCACGGATAAGGAAAACGTTACGTCAAAAGCCATGGCAAAGGCGAATCAGACAAAGACAGAGGGGAAATGGCGCCCCGGAGACGATTTGAACGTCCGACCTAGCGCTTAGGAGGCGCTTGCTCTATCCAACTGAGCTACCGGGGCAAGGAAGAGAGGCATTGTACCGGCCTCAAGCGACAGCGCCAGTGGCACGGAGCAAGACTCTCCATGGAGGCGCTTGCTCGCCCTCCAGGCTCCGGCCACGCGGCGGTATCCGCGCGGCGTGAGGATGGCCGGCGCCGTGCGCCGGAAGGCCCCACCCTCACCCAACTGAGCTACCGGGGCAAGGAAGAAGGGCATTGTACCGGCCTGAACGACTCGTGCCAGCCCATACGCCCATTAGCTGTTAAAACACTAATGGGATTCTACGAAGCCGCTGTGGGAAGCTTGCTGGCAAGCGAATGGCCAACGGCCCGGTGGCATTCGCGGCCAAGGCCGCTTCCCACAGCAGCTTCGTAGCGTGATCTATGGGCGCCAGCCTGCTGGCGAAGGGAGCGTTAGAGCTTGCAAGACACCATCGAAGCTCCCACAACGGCTTCGTGGAACCTTCCGAGGACAATGCCCGGGCAGGGAGTCCAGGGAACAGACCCTTGACATCTAATGCTTTCTTCATCAAATATTCAATAAATCAATTGAATATTATTTTCATTAAGCAGGAATCACTGCCATGACCGATATCCTTGAATTCGTCATCCGTACGCTGCTGATCGGGGTCGGGGCCACCGCGATAACAGATGGTTATGCCCTGGCTGCGCGGCGCTTTCTTGGTTTGCCGGCGCCAAACTGGAGACTGGTGGGGCGTTGGGTGGGGCATCTGCCTCGCGGTCAATGGGTCCACGACAACATCGCCACGGCCACTCCCATCAGTGGCGAAACGAGACTCGGCTGGCTTACCCACTATCTCATAGGCATTGGTTTCGCAGGGCTGCTGCTGGCACTGACGGGGTTAGCCTGGGCCAGAGAGCCATCCCTATGGCCGGCGTTACTGTTCGGAGTGTGTTCCGTGGCGGCGCCTCTGTTGATTCTGCAGCCGGGCATGGGCGCCGGCGTGGCGGCCTCGAAGACCCCCAACCCGAATCAGGCCCGTCTCCGCAGTCTGGTCAACCACACGGTATTCGGAATCGGTCTGTTTCTGGCCGCCCGGCTGGGGCTTCTGCTTTGGCCCTCTCCCTAGCCCCCACCTGCTACCCGAGCGACGTTTTACCTTTGTTGCCTTTACCTCACACGATGGGCGATTCTAGGGTGAATAAAGACTGATAGAGGAAAGGATCCGCCCATGAAAGCACTCAGCATCATCATTCTGATCCTGGATATTTTCGCCATCGTGAAGATCCTGCAATCCGGCGCCGAGGTGCCACAAAAGGCTTTGTGGATCGCGCTGGTGGTCATCGTGCCGGTGCTTGGCCTGATTCTCTGGGCCCTGCTGGGACCGGGCTCTCCGGTGAAACAGTGACCCGGCCGTGATCAGCCTCCCAATCCCAGATTCAGCAACAGCTGATTATCCCGGCTAAGCAACCAGAACATCACGCTGGCCAGAGACACCATTTGAAACTGCATGTGTTGCCGCCGTCCCCGTATCCAGGCTTCCGGCCAGTGTTCGCGGATAGCGGCCACCTTCTCCATCAGAAACAGCAACATCACGGCGACGATCATCAGCAGCGCGGCGACCAGCGCCGGCACGAACGGCGTGGCGCTGGCCAGTAACCACAACAGCAGTACCGCCGGTGTCAGCGTCGCTTCCCCCCTTTGAACCTCCGCCCCCAGATACAATCCCGGGGGCAGCAACAGGAAAATCGCCACCAGCAGGGGCACCAGCGGTAACCAGCCGTGCGCCACCGCTGGTGCCGGCAGCCAGATTGCGGTGGCCACCGCCACCACCAGCAGGCCATGCAGGAATTGCAGACGAATCAGGGTAACCAGATGGGCGGGCAGTTCCGCATCCCGGGGCAGACGCATGGGGGTTCCTCTCAGCCTCTCAGAGATAGGGTTCCAGCATATGGGCCAGAGCATTACGCACGTTGCGCCAGGCTGCCATGGCCTGGAAGTCGGTATCGTCCATGCGCCTGGCGCCGGCGATCCGGCCGTCGATCAGGGTATTGACCTGTTCCGACAGCGGGCCATCGTAGCATTCCAGATCGAACTCGAAGTTCAGCCGCAAACTGCGCGCATCCCAGTTCCCCGAGCCAAGCTGTACCCAATGGCCGTCGACCGTCATCACTTTACTGTGATCGAACGGCGGGGCCGAAAGATACAGATGCGCGCCACCGCGCACCAGCCATTTCAGCGCGTGAATGCTGGCCCACTGCACAAGACGCAGATTGTTCTTGCGCGGCACCACCAGTTCCACCTTGACGCCTTTGAGCAAGGCCAGCTGCAACGCCGCCATCAAGGTCTGGTCCGGCACGAAATAAGGCGTGACGATGCGGATTTCCCGCTCCGCCGAGCCAATGGCGGCGAGCAGGGTCAGACGGCGTTTGTCGAAGTCCGCGTCCGGACCTGCGCTGATACCACGGGCACGCACCGTCCCCGGCGCCGGTTGCCCCTGATATTCCACCGTCAGGTTCTCGCCACAGGTGAACATCCAGTCCGCCGCGAAGGTACGCAGCAGATGCGCCACCACCGGCCCTTCCAGACGGGCATGCAAGTCGTGGGTCCGGGCCGGCTCCCGCACATAACCGGCACGCACATTCATGCCGCCGGTAAAGCCCAGGGTATGATCGACGATCATCAATTTACGGTGATTTCGCAGGTTCATGTAAGGCATGCGCCACGGCGCCACCGAGTGCAGGAACCGCTCCACCCGTACTCCTCCCTTGCGTAAACGGCGGGTCACCGAGGGCAAGGAGTACAAGGCGCCGACGCCATCCAGCAAGACTCTCACCTGCACGCCACGGGCGGCGGCCCGTGTCAGTGCCTCCACCAAGGGCTTGCCGGCCGCATCGTTGCCGAAGATATAGGTGGCCATGAAGACGCTGTGCTGTGCTTCCTCCACCGCCTGTGCCATCAAATGCAGGGCCTCGCGGGCCTCATGCATGGTGATGCGATTGCCGGCGGTCAAAGGCAACCGCGTAAGGCGCCCCACCAGCCGCGACAGCACACGCAATTGCGGTGCCTGCACCGTGTCCTCGGCAACCGATTCCGTGCTCTGCAGAGTATCAATGCCGCCGCCGGTAAGCTGCCGGGCTCGGCGCTGGATACGATTGACCCCGAGCAGCAGGTACAACAAGGCGCCCAGGAACGGCACCAGCCAGACCAGGCCGGTCCAGGCCGCGGCGGCACGGGCGTCCCGTTTGTGCTGGGCCACATGGACGGTCACCCACACCGCCAACCCCACGCCCACCGGCGCGACGATCGCCAGCCAGAACGCTTCCAGCCAGGCCGAGGCCTGCTCCACCCACAGCAAAGCCGTATGTATAAAGTCGTTCACCTCATCGCCTCGCCCAGAGCCTGTTCACGATCTTTACGCCACCGCGCCGGGCAAACATAGCATATTGCCTTACTCGAGGCTTGCGGCCGTGATTTTGCTCTTTTATTTTCAATAACTTACAATCGTCATCCGTTTTTCACCCTCCGCGTCCAACAGGCGCACCGGGTCGGAATCTTCCGCCCATTTGAAGTGCCATCATCGCCCGGTCATCCGTGTCGGCGATCATCGGCGAACTCCAGGATCGGCCTCGCCGGTCACTCTGAAAGCAGAAACCTGCTGGTCCCTTGACCAGTGTACCGACCCCTTTGCGGCGTCGGCACGGCATGAGGAACACAAGCATGCAAGAAACCAACACCGTGATACCGCTGCGCGAGCATCACGACACCGACTTCGGCGAACCCCGTCGCTTCAAGGTGTATACCGCCCGCCAGTTGGACAAGATCGAGCCGCTCCAGCGGTTGGACGAGGAAGCCCGTTTCGCCATGGACGTGGTCGCCAGCGTCCTGCCCTTTCGGGTCAATGAGTATGTCATCGAGGAACTGATCGATTGGGACAAAGTGCCCGACGACCCGATCTATCAGCTCACCTTCCCGCAGAAGGGCATGCTCGCGCCGGAACACTTTGACCGGGTGGCGGCAGCCATGCGAGGCGGCGACAAGGACACCCTGGACCAGGCCATCGCCGAAGTCCGCGAGGCGCTCAATCCGCACCCCGCCGGGCAGATGGAACATAACATCCCGGAAGTGGACGGCGAACGCATCAACGGTCTGCAGCACAAGTACGATGAAACCGTGCTGTTCTTCCCCAGCCAGGGCCAGGTGTGCCACAGCTATTGCACGTTCTGCTTCCGCTGGGCTCAGTTCATCGGCGACAACGATCTGAAGATCGCCGCCAAGGAAGCCGGGCAACTGAAGAAGTACATCCAGGCGCATCCGGAGATCACCGATGTCCTGATCACCGGCGGCGACCCATTGGTGATGAAGACCAAGAACCTGCGCGCCCATATCGAACCACTTCTGGAACTGGAACAACTGCGCACTATCCGCATCGGTTCCAAGGCGCTGACGTTCTGGCCGCACCGCTTCGTTTCCGACAATGACGCCGCCGATCTGCTGGACCTGTTCCGCGAAGTGACAGCTTCCGGTAAGCATCTGGCCTTGATGGCGCACTATAACCACTGGAAGGAACTGGAGCCGCCCATCGCCCGGGAGGCGATCCGCCGGGTTCGTGCCACCGGTGCCCAGATCCGGGCCCAGGGTCCGCTGCTGGCGCACATCAATGACGATGCCGATGACTGGGCGCGCCTGTGGCAAACCCAGGTGGAACTGGGCGTGGTGCCCTATTACATGTTCGTGGAACGGGACACCGGCGCCCGTCATTACTTCGAGGTGCCGCTGGCCAAGGCCTGGCAAATTTACCGGGGCGCCATGAAACAGGTGTCCGGCCTGGCCCGCACCGCCCGCGGACCGAGCATGTCCAGCCACCCGGGCAAGGTGGAGATTCAGGGAGTAACGGAAATTCACGGCGAGAAAGTGTTCGTGCTACGTTTCATCCAGGGCCGCAATCCGGATTGGGTGCAACGGCCGTTCTTCGCCAAATACAACGACGAGGCCACCTGGCTGAACCATCTGGAACCGGCCTTCGGCGAAGAGAAATTCTTCTTCGAGGACGAACTGGCGGCGATGGAGAGCTGAGCTTCTCAAACATCTCGGTCCGGGGACCGATGAGTCCCACGAATTTGGCAGTCCCCAGCGCTTGAACGCCTATGCACTGGCAAGCCAGCTTCCCACGGAAGGGCCACGAAGCCGCTGTGGGAAGCCTGCTTGCTCGCGAATCGGCGTGCGGACATGCTGGCGTGACTTGTCTGTCACAACAACGCCGCCAGCCGCGCCAGGCCCTTCTCCACCCGATTGTCCCAACGCACCGCGCAATTCAACCGCAGGCAGGATGAGAACTTGTTGCCAGTGGAAAACAACGCCCCCGGCGCGAAGCTCACCCCCTCCCGCAAGGCCTGTTCCGCCAATTCAGTGGTATCGGTCTGCCCCGGCAGTTCCACCCACAGCACGAAACCGCCCGCCGGGCGGCTGATCCGGGTCCCCTCCGGAAATAGCTGTTCCACCCTCGACGTCATGCGCGCCACCGCCTTGGCGTGCTCACCACGCAATTGCCGCAGGAAGCGGTCGTAATGGCCGCGCTCCAGATAGCGCGCCATCGCCAACTGCGAGGCCGTCGCCACCGACACCGTATTAATGAACTGCAAATACTCGGCACGCCTCTGCTGATCGCCGGGCACCAACCACCCCACTCTCAGCCCCGCGGACAATGTCTTCGAGGATGACGCGCAGTAATACACCAGCCCGTCCCGATCCCAGCTTTTCACCGGCCGCGGACGCGGCCCGGACAAGGGCAAATCACCGTAGATATCGTCTTCCACCAGAGGCACCCGATATTGGCGCAATAATGACAGCAACGCCTGCTTGTCCTGATCGGCAAGACACGACCCCAATGGGTTGGCGAAATTGGTGACCAGCACACAGGCCTTCACCGGCCAGCGCTCCAGCGCCTGTGACAACGCCTCCAGGGAAATCCCCCGCCGTGGGTCGGCGGGGATCTCCAGCGCTTTCAGCCCCAGTGACTCCAATACCTGCAACAACCCGTAATAGGTGGGTGATTCCACCACCACGGTATCGCCGGGCTTGGTCAGCAGTTTCAACGCAATGGTCACCGCCTCCTGGCAACTGTTGGTAATCAGCACCTGATCCGGCGACACCGGACATTGCAACGCCACCAGACGACGGGCAATGGCCTGACGCAATTCCAGAGCGCCCGGAGGAAATTCATAGCCGACACAGCGGCGCCGCTGCTCCCGCAGCACCGAATGGAAGGCTCGCTCGATCGCCGCCACCGGCATGAAATCCGGGTCCGGAACCGCCGCCCCGAAATTCACTAGCGACGGATCATTGACCGCCTGGATCAGCTCCAACACCCGATCTTGACCACTCACCGCCCTCGGTCCCGCGCTGGCACGGCGCATACGCGGCGCATCGAAACGCGCCGGGGGTCGCGACACGTAGTAACCGGATCGGGGACGCGCTTCCAGCACACCGCGTTGTTCCAGTTCACGACAAGCGCTCACCGCCGTGGCCACGCTGACATTGTGCTGGTGGCTCAGTCTTCGCACTCCCGGAAGGCGCTGCCCGACATCGTAGACGCGCTTCTCAATGAGCGTCTGCAACTGGTCGGCCAGTTGGTGATAGAGGGTCATGACAGCAGTCTCCAATTCAGGCGGCGTGCTCCACCAGGGAGCCTCCGAAAAACGCTCCGCCGTCCATGGCAGCCCCCTGCGGGCCGTCGCCACCACGACGTCAAAAATCGTTCCTGACGATTTTTTTGGGCTCCCTGGCACAGATGGCCCAGCCCGAAACTGTACCGGTTCAAATTGTCATTTTTATATCTGTATCCCTGCCTGACGCAAGCTTAATCTGACCTTTCTTGGCACCTGCTTTAAAGAGGTCACATGGGATATTGGGAAACACTGCTGCCTTTGGCCGGATTCGTGACGGTGATGACCGGCACCCCCGGCCCCAACAACCTGATGCTGATGGCTTCCGGCGCCAACGCCGGATTCCGCCGTTCGCTGCCACACATCATGGGCATTCTGATAGGCTGCCAGATTCTGCTGTTCTGTGTGGCACTGGGACTCGGGCAGCTACTGAGCCGCTTTCCGCAACTGTCTCTGACGTTGCGCATTCTCGGCGTGCTCTTTTTGCTCTATCTGGCCTGGCAACTGGTACGGCACCGCCATACGCCACTGCGCGGCGATCACCGTGGCGCGCCCCTGACGTTCTGGCAGGCCGCGTTGTTCCAATGGGTCAACCCCAAGGCCTGGATGATGATGGTTACCGCCGTGGCCACCTATACCGATCCGGTGCATTTCTCCGCCAGCCTGGCTCTGGTGGCCTTGTGCTTCTTCTTTCTCGGCCTGCCACTGATTTCCCTGTGGAATCTCGGCGGCGTGGCCTTGCAGGGTTGGCTGCAGCACGGACGACGGCTGGGCCACTTCAATCTGGCCATGGCGGCCCTGTTGTTATTGTCGCTTTACCCCACGTTCATGCCGTGATGCCAGGGCCGCGCTGACGTACACTGACGTGATCGTCGAATCAGTCCTGGGAACCTGGCATGCAAAACGGCCTGATGGTGCTGCACAGCAACCGTCTGGAGACACTTACCGACCTGCTTATAGAGTGGCTGGAGCGCTATCCGCTAATGCCGCTGGAAACGGAAACGGTGCTGGTGCAATCCAACGGCATGGCGCAATGGCTCAAGCTCAAGCTGGCCGAGCCCGATGCCCTGGGAATAGCCGCCGGCACCCGCTTCCAAATGCCCGCCCGCTTTCTTTGGAATGCCTACCGCACCGTGCTCGGCGAAGAGCGGGTGCCGCGCACTTCACCGTTCGACAAGTCACGGCTGCTGTGGCGGCTCTATCGGCTGCTGCCGATGCTGCTGGACGATGATCGCTTCGGCCCCCTGCGCCATTTTCTCGCCGACGACGCCGACGGCCGAAAACGCCACCAATTGGCGGAACGGCTGGCCGATCTGTACGACGCCTATCAAGTCTACCGGGCGGACTGGTTGGCGGATTGGGAACAGGGGGAAGACCGGCTGCGGCGTTCCGATGAACAGGCGCTGTTCGACGACTTCCCGGAGAGCCAGCGCTGGCAAGCGCATCTGTGGCGGGCGGTCCTGGCGGATATGGACGAGACGCAAACCGCTCTCAGCCGCAGTGCCATCCACAGCGCCTTTGTCTCCGCCCTTAGGCAGGGGCAGAGCCCTCCGGGACTGCCGCGCCGGCTGGTGATTTTTGGCATCAGCGCCTTGCCGCAACAGGGTCTGGAAGCGCTCGCCGCTTTGAGTGCTCACTGTCAGATCCTGATGCTGGTACAGAATCCCTGCCGCCATTACTGGGCGGACATCGTCGAGGACCGGCATCTGCTGCGCCGGCAATTGGATCATCGCAAACGGCACCTGAGCGCTCTGCCGGAAAATCGCATCAATCCTTTGCTTGCCGCCTGGGGCAAGCAGGGCCGGGACTTTATCGGCTTGCTGTACGATCACGACGACCCGGACAGCTACCGCGCCGCCTTCCACAATCAAATCGATTTGTTCGAAGACAGCGAACCGGAGACGCTGCTGCAACAGTTGCAGCATGACATTCTCGAACTGGAACCGTTGCCTGAACGCGAGCTGCGCCCGGCCCTGCGCCCGGATCACTCACTGCAATTCCGCATCGCCCACAGTGCTCAACGGGAAGTGGAGATTCTTCAGGACGCGCTGCTGGAGCGGTTTGCCGACGACCCGGACTTGAAGCCGCGCGATGTCATCGTCATGGTGCCGGACATCGAGGCCTACGCCCCGCACATCGATGCCGTGTTCGGCCGTCTGGACACCAGCGACCCCCGCTACCTGCCCTACACGCTCAGCGACCGCAGTGCCGGCGCCGCCTCGCCTCTGGCCCAGGCGGTGGAGACGGTGCTGCATCTGCCGCAATGGCGCTTCACCGCCTCCGATATTCTCGATCTGCTCGATGTGCCGGCGGTACGCCGTCGCTTCGGCATTGAAGAAAGCGCTCTGCCGCAGTTGACGCAATGGATCGAGCAGGCCCGCATCCGCTGGGGACTGGACGCGGAGCAGCGGCGCAGCCTGGATGTTCCCGGTTTCGAACAGAACAGCTGGGCGTTTGGTCTGAAACGGATGCTGGCTGGTTATTTGCTCGGTGACGCCCCGGCCTGGCGTGGCATCGAGCCCCTGGACGAAGTCGCCGGCCTGGGCGCGGAACTGGCCGGGCGGCTGGCACGCCTGCTGGACACCTTGCAACAACATTGGCGGGCAGTGCGCGAACCCACCGATGTTCAGCAATGGCAAGCCCGTTTCAGTGCCCTGCTGGACGATCTGTTCGAGCCGGACAGCGCCGAGGATCAGGCCCTGGAAGCCGGACTACGGGACGCTCTCAGCGATTGGCGGGCGGCCTGTGAGGAGGCCGACTTCGCCGGCGCCCTGCCGCTGACCGTGGCGCGCCGGCCGCTGCTGGATGCGCTTAACGCCGAGAGTCTGTCACAGCGCTTCATGGCCGGGCGCATCAATTTCTGTACGCTGATGCCGATGCGGGCCATTCCCTTCCGGCACGTCTGCCTGCTGGGCATGAAGGACGGCGACTATCCCCGCCAGCAACAACCAATGGACTTCGACCTGATGCGGCAATGGGGCCGCTACCGCCCCGGCGACCGCTCGCGCCGCGACGATGACCGCTATCTGTTTCTGGAGGCCCTGCTCAGTGCCCGCGACGGCCTGTACATCAGTTGGACCGGCCGTAATGTCCGTGACAACAGCGAGCGGCCGCCTTCCGTGCTGGTGGCGCAACTGCGCGACTATCTCAATCAGCGCTGGCACAGCGTCGACGATGATGTGGCCGCCGTCCTGACCGTGCAGCATCCGCTGCAACCTTTCAGTCGCCGTTACTTTGATGCCGATGACAACCTGACCACCTACGCCGACGAATGGCGCCCGCTGCACGCCGACGAAGAAACCACGTGGGAAAACAATCCCTTGCCGCTGCCCCCGCTGGAGAACAACGAACCGATCAGTTGCGCGGCGCTCGGGCGTTTTCTCAAGCAGCCGGTGGCGCATTTTTTCGAACAAAGATTGAAAGCCCTGCTCCGGCAGGACAGCCATAGTCTCGACGATACCGAACCATTCAGTATGCACGGGCTGGAGCGCTGGCAGTTGCAGGACCAGTTGTTGAACGAAGCGCTGCGCGCCGGGCCGGATCTGGCCGGCGAGGCCATGCGCTCCACTCTGGAACGCCTGGCCGGCAGCGGCGCCTTGCCGTTGGCGCCCTTCACCGAGGGCAGCCGCGCCACCCTGCTGATGCCGTTACAACGCCCTCTGCAGCAGTACTTTCGGCTACTGGCACAAAGCGGTGCCCTGCGCCCGCAGCAGGAAATTCAGCTCGACGCCGATGGCCTGCCACTGGAGGACTGGCTGGTGGATCTGCGCGGCGAGTCCGGTCAGCCACAGCGTCTGGTACTGAAAACCAGTCGCCTGGAAGGCGCCCTGGAAAAACTCACCACTGACTGGGTGATCCACCTTGCCGCCTGCGCTGGCGGCCATGCCCTGACCACGCGGATTCAAGGGCAGGACGGCCTCTACAGCCTCGCGCCTGTTGACCCGGCCACCGCGCAGGAGCAGCTCAACGCCATTGGCCGGGCCTGGCAACAGGCGCTGTGCGAACCGCTCCCCATTGCCTGCGCCACCGCCTTCGCCTGGCTGGCCGGCGAGGAAAAAGACAGAGCCGAGGCCGAGGCCCGCAAGGTCTTCGAGCCCGGTTTCAACAGCGAAGGCGAGCAGTTCCGGGAGCCCGCCATCGCCCGCGCCTGGCCGGATTTTGACACCCTGATGGCGGTCCGGCATGACGATCAACCGGCCTTTTGCTACTGGACCGGGCAGCTCTATGCGCCGCTTTATCAGCAAGCTCAATGGACCGAACAGGGAGGGCGAATTGCATGAGCCCGCCACGCCCTCTGCCGTTGACGTTCCCTTTGCACGGCACCCGACTGATCGAAGCCAGCGCCGGCACCGGTAAGACCTTCACCCTGGCGGCCCTGTATCTGCGACTGGTGCTGGGACACGGCGACCAGGCCGCGTTCCGCGAGCCCTTGCTGCCACCGGAAATCCTGGTAGTGACCTTCACCGAAGCCGCCACCGAGGAATTGCGGGAGCGCATCCGTGATCGGTTGGCGGAAGCGGCACGGGTATTCGCCGATCCCCAGGCCCATAAGCCCGATGTCATTCTGCAGGGTTTGCTGGACGACTACGCCGACGACGAGCAGCGCCACCATTGCGCGCAACGGCTGAACGCCGCCGCCCAGTGGATGGATGAAGCCGCCATCTACACCATTCACGGTTTCTGCAATCGCATGCTCAAACAGCACGCGTTCGATTCCGGCAGTCTGTTCAGCCTGGAACTGCAGGAGGACGCCAGCGACGAACAGCAGCTCGCCGCCTGCGACTACTGGCGCAATGTCATTGCTCGCTTTCCGGTAAGCGCCGCCAACGTGCTGCAGGCCAACAAGCTGGGCCACCCGGAAGCTCTGCTGGCGCAATGCCGGCCGCTGCTGGGGCTCAGTGGCACCGACCCGGACACTCTGCCAGACAGCGTGCAACGCTGGCTCGATGATACCGGCCCGCAAGCGGAGCTGGAGCAGCACGCCCGCGAAACCCTTGGCATGGAGCTGCCGGCGCTGGTCGAATGGGTGCACAACGCCCGCGACAACAAATGGCTCAATGGCAACAGTTACCGCGCCAACAGCCTGCCGGGCATGCTGCTGCTTCTGGAACGCTACGCCGCCGGTGAAGTGCTGAACGACAAGAACTACGACACTCTGGCACGCTTCTCCACAACGGGCATGAAGCTGACAAAAAAAGGCGAGGAACATCGTCCCGGCTTCGCCTTCTGTGATCAATTGGATCAAGTATTGGCGCAACGGGAACAGGCAGCGCTGCCGCGCACCGACCTGCTTGCCCACGCCGCCGCCTGGATCGGCAAACGGGTGGACCGGATGCGCCGGCAAACCGCCACCATGGGCTTTGACGATATGCTGAGCCGCCTCCATGGCGCCCTGCATGGCGACAACGGGGCCCGGCTGGCCCAAGTGATTCGCGATCAGTTCCCGGTGGCGCTGATCGACGAATTCCAGGACACCGACCCCACCCAGTACGGCATTTTTTCAGCGTTGTATCAGCATCGGGATGACACCGGCTGGTTCATGATCGGCGATCCCAAGCAGGCGATCTACGCCTTCCGCGGCGCCGACGTGTTCACCTACCTGCAGGCCCGTCGCGCCACCGAGGGCCATCACTATACCCTGGGCCGGAACTTCCGTTCAGCGACGCCGATGGTGGCGGCGGTGAATCGCTTGTTCGAATACAGCCAGGACGCCCACGGCGATGTCTTCATGATGGACAACGCCATTCCCTTCGAGGCGGTGGAGGCCCGGGGACGCAAGGATACGCTGCTGGTGGACGGCGAAACGAAATCCGGCGTCACGCTCTGGGTCGAGGACAGTGACAAAGCCATCTCCTCCGGTGTTTATCGGGAAAATCAGGCGGCCCGTTGCGCTACCGAGATCGCCCACTTGCTCAACGGCGCCGAACAGGGCGTCACCGGTTTCCGCCAGGACCAGCGCTTCACGCCCTTGCGCCCCCGTGATGTTGCCGTGCTGGTGCGCGATCGTACCGAGGCCAGAGCCATCCGCGACGCCCTGCTCGCCCGGGGCGTGCGCAGCGTTTACCTGTCCGACCAGGACTCCGTGTTCACGCAACCGGAAGCCCAGGACCTTTTGCTGATCCTGCGCGCCTGCGCCAGTCCGGAATCCGATGTGCGCGTGCGCAGTGCCCTGGCCTCCGGCACCTTGTCGCTGGCCTACCGGGAGTTGGACCGGATCAACCAGGACGAGGTGCGCTGGGAAGCCATGGTCAACCGCTTCCACGGTTATCGCGAACAGTGGCGGCAACAGGGCGTGCTGCCGATGTTCCGGGGCCTGCTCATGGACTTCTCGGTGCCGGCGCGACTGCAGCGCAGCCTCGACGGAGAGCGTGCCTTCACCAACCTCTTGCACCTCGCCGAGCTGCTGCAACAGGCCGCCACCCAGTTGGACGGCGAGCAGGCTCTGATCCGCTATCTGGAAGACGCCGTCAACGATCAGCGAGGCAACAACAACGACAGTATCCTGCGCCTGGAAAGCGACGACGACCGGGTTAAGGTGATTACCATTCACAAATCCAAAGGCCTGGAATATCCGCTGGTCTACCTCCCTTTCATTTGCAGTTTCCGGGCGGCGGAAAAAAGCAAACCGCCGCTGCGTTATCACCGCAAGGGACAGGACGACGCCCATCTGGTGGTCTCGCTGGAGCCGGATGACGACATCGAGCGTCTCGCCGATCACGAGCGTCTGGCCGAGGACATGCGTTTGCTCTACGTGGCGCTGACCCGGGCCTGCCACTCCTGTACTCTGGGTCTGGCGCCCTACGCCAAAGGCCGGGCCCAGCAAAACCAGTTGCCGCGCAGCGCCATTGGCCGGCTGTTGTTCGGCCCCCAGGGCGTGGCCAACGACCGGCTGCTGGCCGAACTGGGGCCTTTGAGCAACGACGCCATCACGGTCATACCCGCGCCGCCAGGCAATGACGAGATCTATCAGCCGGCCAATACGACGTCCCGCCTGCGCCCGCGGACGGCCTTTCCCGAACGTCCGCGCACGCCCTGGTGGATCGCCAGCTACAGTGCCCTGCGGCAAGTGGAGGAACCGCTCGCTCCCGCCGACGCCCGCGCCGATCAATTGGCGGAAGCCGAACCGGAAGTCACCGTGGACACCGTCACCACCGGGGTGCACGCGTTTCCCCGCGGTGCCCTGCCCGGCACGCTGCTGCATGATTTACTGGAGCACGCCGCCAATCAGGGTTTTCAAGCCTGTCTGGACGCCCCGGAAGAAATGGACACAAGAGTCAGCCAGCAACTGGAAGCCCGCCACTGGCAGGAACACGACGCCATTCTGAAGCAGTGGTGGCGACGGACACTGACCACCGCCTTGCCGCTCCAACAGGATCGAATACGCTTGGCGGACCTGGACCGGCCCGTGGCGGAAATGGAATTTCTGTTCCCCGCCGAACAGGTGCCAGTGACACGGCTGGATGCGCTGATCCGCGAACATCTCTATCCCGGACGGCCACGGCCGCGTCTGGAAGCCGATACCCTGAACGGCATGCTCAAAGGTTTCATGGATCTGGTGTTCGAGCACCAGGGCCGCTATTACGTGCTGGACTATAAATCCAACTGGCTCGGCCCGGACGACGACGCCTATGGCGGCGACGCTTTGATCGAGGCGTTGCTGGAGCATCGTTACGAAGTGCAGTACGCACTGTATCTGCTGGCACTGCACCGTTTACTGCGCAGCCGTCTCGGTGACGACTATCATCCGGACACCCATCTGGGGGGCGCCGTTTACGTCTTTCTACGCGGTCTCGGCGCGCCCTCCGCCGGCACCGTGTTCAGCGCCGCGCCAACCGCTCTGGTGGAGGCTCTGGACCGGCTGTTCCAAGGAGACGCTCATGCGCAATGATGGACAAGGTGATCTGTTCGCCGCCGTCGACTGGCAAAGCGCCCTGGAACAGTTGCGCGATCAGGGTCAACTGCGTGATCTGGACGTGGCCGTGGCCCGCTTTCTCTATCAGCAGGCTCCCACCACCGATCCAGCGGTATTGACGATCGCCGCGCTCACCAGCGCGCAGCTGGCGGCGGGGCACCTGTGTCTGGACCTGGACGAGCCGGAGTTGAGCCAGCGGCTATGGCCGGCGGGCATGCCGGACAGTCTGGCGCCCTTACTGCCGCCGGACCCGCAACAATGGCATGCACTGATGCAGGCCAGTGAGCTGGTCGGCGAAGGCTCCGGTCAGCCCTTGGTGCTGGACGGCTCCCGTCTCTACCTGCATCGCAACTGGATCCAGGAGGTCCAGGTCGCTGACTTGTTGCTGGCAAGACTGCGGCAGGAAACCGCCACCACTGCGGGGACCACTCTGGCAAAGCTGTTCACTAACGGCGATGACGAGGTGGACTGGCAGCAGGTGGCCTGCGCTCTGGCCACCCGTGCCCGCTTGACCGTGATTACCGGCGGACCCGGCACCGGCAAGACCACCACCGTGGTGCGTCTGCTGGGGTTGCTGCAAAGCCTGGCATTGGAACAGGGCCGCGCGCTGCGTATTCGTCTGGCCGCCCCCACCGGCAAGGCCGCCACCCGGCTGACCCAGTCCATTGGTGATCAGGTGGCGCGGCTGCCACTGGCGGAAGCCGTGCGCGCGGCCATTCCCACCGAGGTCAGCACCCTGCACCGACTGCTCGGCACCCGTCCTGACAGCCGTCGCTTTCGCCATCACCGCCACAATCCGCTGCACGCGGATCTGGTGGTGGTGGACGAAGCCAGCATGATCGACATGGAAATGATGGCCAACCTGCTCGACGCGTTGGATCCCCATACCCGGCTGGTGCTGCTTGGCGACAAGGACCAATTGGCCAGCGTGGAGGCCGGCGCGGTTCTCGGCGACCTTTGCCGTGATGCCGATCAGGGCGGCTACGACGACGCCACGGTGGATTTCATTCAACAAAACTGCGGCATCGACCTGACCGCCTGGCGCGACGGCGGTGGCCCATTGGCACAGCAGACCGCCATGCTGAGGCGCAACTGGCGCTTCCGTGACAGTCCCGGCATCGGCGCATTGGCCCAGGCGGTGAATCAAGGTGATAACCGGAGTGTCACCAGAGCCTTTCAACACCACGCGGATCAACTGCAACGGCTGGACCTGCGCCGTGATCCTCACTATCTGCACCGTTTCCTGATCGACGGCACCGAGGCTCATCCAGGCTTGGAAGCGCTGCTGCTGGAAGCTGCCAATACGCCGGACCGTGACGATCTGGACCCTTGGGCCACCCAGTTGCTCGCCCGGCTGACCGAGCGGCAGCTTCTGAGCGGTCTGCGCGGCGGACCTTTTGGTGTCACGGAACTGAATCAGCAATTGACCCGGCAACTGCACCGGCAAGGTCTCGCGGACGAGCACGAATGGTATCCGGGGCGGCCGGTGATGCTGACCCACAACGATTATCAGCTTGGTCTGATGAACGGTGATGTTGGCCTGACCCTGGCCCACCCGGACGGGCTGAGAGTAGCGTTCCCGTTGCCTGATGGCCGCATCAAGTGGGTATTGCCGAGCCGGCTGGGCGACGTGGAAACGGTCTACGCGATGACCGTGCACAAATCCCAGGGCTCGGAATTCCGTCATACCCTGCTGATCCTGCCGGACCGACCGCATCCTCTGCTGACCCGGGAATTGGTCTACACCGCAGTGACCCGGGCGCGGGAAACCTTCACCCTGCTGGAGTGCGGCCCGGGCACTGTGCTCAATCACGCGGTTGCACGGCGTACCTGGCGGGCCTCGGGACTATGGCAGCGGCTGAACCGAGGCGGATAGCGGCTTATCGCCGGTGACGGCGGTTCCTGGTGCTGAATAGAAACACAATGAAGGCGATGGTAGCGACGCTACAAAGGAAGATCGCGAACGCGATAATCAACTGATCCAGTGTCAGACCGCTAAACATGGTTCGGTGCTCCTAGGGGGGAATATCCATACCCTAGCACGCACGGCCAGGAAGGCGAGCCACATCGCCTTCCTTCTTGATCCATATCAAGCCGGACTTACAGAACGACAAAGCCCCGACCGGTTGGCCGGGGCTTTGTCGTTTTATCGTGGACAGCAAGAACTGTCCCGGTTCGTCACCGCGAACCGTTATTCCTTGAACTGCGGTTCAGCCTGCTCGGTGTCGACGAAGATCTCCGCGCGGCGGTTCTTCGCCCGGCCTTCGCGGGTGTCGTTGGACTCCGCTGGACGGGTTTCACCGAAACCCTTGGTGGTGATCTTGGAAGAATCCACCTGGAAGTCCCGGATCAAACGATCTTTCACCGCCTGGGCACGACGCTCGGACAGGCCCTGGTTATAGTTTTCCGGACCGGTGCTGTCGGCGTGGCCTTCCACGCGGATGGAACCGCTTTCGCCTTTGTTCAGGTTATCCGCGGCCTGGCGCACTTCGTCATTGAACTGGGCGCCGATGTCCGCTTTATCAAAGCCGAAGTAGATCACGTTCATGCTTTGATCACTGACCATGCCGTACTTCTGGCAACCACGCTCATCCACCACGGCACCGGCCGGGGTATCCGGACAGGCATCACGATCATCCGGCACACCGTCGCCATCCTGGTCGCCAATCACCGGTTCCGGCTCCGGTTCCGGTGCTGCGTGAGCAGTGCTCACACCGAACAGAACGTTCACCGCGGCGTAGACCTGGCCGGTCCAGAAATCCCGATCCGCCGCGTAGGCCTGACGGGTCCCCAGATCCAGCAGGATACGATCGGCAAAGGCGCGTTGGATACCGACTTCCACACCAGTCATGAAGGCATGTTGCTTGTCGCCTTTATCGCCGGTGGCGTTATCGTTAAGGCTTTCCAATACCAGGTCGCCCATGTTGAAACCGGCATAGGGTTCAAAACCCAGGAAGCTGGTGCCGTTCATGTGGTAACGCAGGCTGGCGAAATAGCTTTGCACATCCCAGCGGGCGCCGGAATCGTAATCGCTTTCCACATCACCATCGGATTCCTCGTACCAGGCCTGGATGGACCAGTTGGGATTGAAGCGCCAGCCAAGCTGACCACCATAGAACCAGTTGTCTTCGCCGCCATCGACATCTTCACCGAAGGCTTCATTGTCGTAAAAGAAATAATGGCTGGCGTTGGCGCCGATGTAACCGTATGTATCCGGCACGTTCTCGGCGAATGCAGGGGCGGCAATCATCATCGGTGAGACGAACGCCGCTGCGAGCAATTTTTCTTTCATGGCAAGCTCCTATCGGTACAAATCGATTCGATCCACAATGGGACCAATGTAGAGCCGCCAGCGTCTTCTGAGGATAGATAAACGTAAATATTGTGGAATAGGGGAACTTTTTTTACCTCATCTAACATTCCCTAAGCGTTCGGTTTTAAATGACCTTCCGTGGAGAAGGTCATTTTTTACCAGCAAAAAACTGAAAGCTCATCCGAATGACCTAGGAATTATTTTTTTATCCACTGTCCGTCCGGCGTTTTGATGTATTCCCCTCCAGAGGTTTTCTCGATCGCCTTCTGACCGGCCAGATTCGCCACCTGCTCCAGGGTGATACCGTTCTGGCGCGCAATGCGTTCGTAGGCCTGTCGCCGTTTTTCGTTGACCTCCGAGGCCAGTTGAACCGCTTCCGGTGTTGCCTTCACCACGCCCAGATAGCCATTGGGCTGCTCACCCACCAGCCCCTGGGTTTTGGCCTGGTCCAGTTCCAGCGCAAAGGCGCTCCCCGCCATTGTCAGCGCCGCCACCATAAGCGCGATTTTGATTATCTTCATCATTCCCTGCCTCCTTAACACACTCTTCCCGGCAAGCGTTAAAACAGATCGCCGTTCTGTTCGAACAACGCATCGATATCTTTCTCCACCTTCAACCGGATCTCATGATCAATCTTCACATTCAGGTTGATGGTGATCGGTTCCTTGGGCGCTTCCAGTGCCACCCGGGGCGTACAAGCCATCAACGGCAACACCAGTACCGTCAGTAACAGGCTCCGCCCTCCCCGATTGATTTTCATTGTGCACTCTCCACCGGCGTCCGTTTCATGATCTCATCGGTGATCTGATCACCGATGCGTAAGCTGCGCAACAGGTCCCTGACATTTTCCTTGTGCGTGTAGTTAAAGACCACCGGCAGCCGATTTTGTTGCGGATTGATGCCCTCGATGGTGACCGCGGCATCCAGCCAACCACTGTCTTCCATATCCAGTTGTGCAAAAAAGCGACTGATCAGCAGCGGATTCAACGAATCCAGTGCCAGCCCCACCGCCTGATTGGATTGCGCCATGGCCTGGACCGCCGAGGTCATTGGAACTTCCAGGGACAAAGGGCCTTCGTTGGACAAGCGCCCGCCCCGCACCGCCACGCTGTTGCGCGACAAACGCAGCGGCAGATAGCCGCCCACCGTACCGGACAACGATACCGCCGGCTCATTCTGCAACGCCGCCACCTGGTTGAGGTCAATACCCGTCACTACCACCGTCTGCCACTGATCCGACGGCCACTGCAGCTGCGGCGCCAGCACTTCACCACCGAGCACTTCGGCTCGGATATCGCTGAAACGCCAAACGTCCAGATCCGATTGGCCGCTCAGATGGATATTGGTGATCGGGGCCCCCACGTCCACCGACGCCAGTGAAATCGGTTCTCGCGTTCTCAGATCAGCCTTGCCATCTTGCCAGTCCAGCGCCAGTCGCGCGTTCAGTCCACGGGCCAGGACGCTGCCCCAATCCATGTCCGCGTCGGAAACGTTGGCTTTAACCCCGAAAGAAACCACCTGGTCCCAAAGCCAATCGCCGTCCGCCACCAACTGCCCGGATTGCAAGGTGAAGCCAAGCCCCCGACTCAGTTCCGGCCGCAACGCCGAAGCCAACGACAGCTCCCCGGCATAACCGCCGCCAAAGGGGCGGGCACTGACCGCCAGCGATGCTTCCCAATCCTTCACCGCCAACTCCGCCCGGGCGCGCTGGCCGTTCAGATCCACCGTGCCGGTGAGCACCGGCAATTCCCAACGTTCCGCCGCCAGCCCCTCTCCCCGCAGAGCCAGTTGCCCATGAACACCGCCATCCTGATAACGAAGCGGCGTCCGCGCGCTCAACGACAACGGCTTCAACAGCGTCTTGCCCCGCACCGCCTGCGCCACGGAAATCGCCGCGCCTCTGGCCAGGGTGAGCACACCATCGCGCCACTGCCAGCGCCCATCAAGGTGCGCCATGCCACCCTGGTCCAGGTAATCAGCCGCGTCCACATCGGCATCCAGGCTGCCGGCCCAACCTCCGTGGTCATCCCTGCGCCCGCTCATCCTGGCCTGGAACGGCAGACGCTGATAACGTCCCTTGAGTGACGCCTGCACCGGCCAGTATGGTGGCTTCAATTCCGTCACCGGCGCCGTGGCCTCCACGCTCAGATCCGCGTTTTCGAGCCGTACCTTAAGCGGCTCTCCGCTGACGCCATCCACGCCCGCCCGGCCGCGCCAGCCACCGCTCAGACGATACCCTTGCCACTGCCCCGCCAGGGACATCGCCCCTTGCCAATGCACGCCTTCCGGCTTCCACAGCAACAGGCTGTTGCTGGAGGTCAGAGTGGCGCCCTGGTACTGCGCGGACAGTGGCAGTGCTACTTCTCCATCAGCGGCCAACGGCACCGTCACCGATTCCCGCAAATTCAATCGCGTCTGTTCCGGCAGAGTCAGCTCGAACGGTGCCACCAGCAGTTGCGTTTCCTGCCACTGAAAATCGACCGTGCCATCCAGGCCTTCGGACAGTGTCAAACGCCCCTCGCCTGTTCCCAGCCTCTGATCGTCACTGGCCAGGGTCAGCAGCGCTTGCCCTTGCGGTCCCCGAGCCTCCAGCCGCCCCTTGGCCTGTTTGATCAAGCCATCGAAAGTCCCGCTGGCGGTCAGCCCTTCCCCCGGCAATAACCGCCATCCCGCCGGTAGCGCCAGCGGCTCGGACAGCGTCAGTGACACCCGCCAGTGAGGTTGCTCCACGATGACCGTGGCATTCAGATTGGCTCGATAGTCCTCACCGGCCATACCCAGCTCGCTGCCGGTCAGCGCCAATTCGGCCCGGACCGGCTGTTCGGGAAGCCATTGTCCTGAGCCACCAAGTTCCACCACACCGATGGCGCGACTGTCCAGATCCGACACCGGGATTTGTCCATGCACCTGCCAGGCACCACTGTCCTGCCGGTAATCACCGAACACTTCGCCATTGCGGAACCCGGCCCGCCCTTGCCAGTGCCCCCTTTTCTGCGTCAGATCAAGAGATAACGGCGGATAGTCCCGCCACTGCAGCGCCCACACTTTGACGTGTAACGCCGGCAGATCGGGTAATTCGGAAAGTGGCTCGGAAGCGGCATCGGAATCACATTGGCGAATCGACACGCTGTCCGCGGTGACCGTGATGGGCCGCAGCGAGGAAAGACGTAATCCCCGCAGCGATAAGGGGCGGCATTCGCCTTGTTGTTGCCACAGCGCGGTGATGACCAACCCCTGACGCCAGCCAACGCCCTGCCAGCGCCAGCCCAGACTCCAGGCGATCACGAACGGCAACAGCAGCAACAACACCAGAACCACCAGTGTTGCCACCACCCCGATGCGACGCCGCGACCAAGCTGCCATGAATGTCCTTGTCGGAAACGAACCTAATCCACGCCAAGCATGGCGCGTCCTTGTCAGGAAATATAGAGGTCAAACCGTGGTAAAAGTGCCGTGGACGGCGGGCACGAAAAAAGGTTCATCGCGGTTTAGCGGGCCACGGCGCTTCAATCATGGGCACGGGTCTGTAACGGAAGGGGCTAGCAAGCCGCTATGTTCGCCAGCAAGCGGGTCTCCCACAGATCATGCCACGAAGCCGCTGTGGGAAGCTTGCTGGCAAGCGAATATCCCAACACCAGAGGGCCGGAATTCGCCAGCAAGCGGGTCTCCCGCAGATCTGCCACGAAGCCGCCGTGGGAAGCTTGCTGGCAAGCGAATACCCCAACACCAGAGGGCCGGAATTCGCCAGCAAACTGGCCTCCCACAGGTCCGCCACGAAGCCGCTGTGGGAAGCGGCCCCGGTCCAGGGCCTTCGCGGCCAAGCGGAGCGCCGCCCGGGCCGCTTCCCACAGCGGTGCTGTAGCCCCCTCTGAATGGAGGTCTTCGA
>NZ_AQPF01000070.1:0-14104 GCF_009846745.1 Alcanivorax xiamenensis
CGGTGGGCAGTGCCGCCGAGCTGTCTGATGAGGCCGGAGCACAACCCACCTTCACCGCCGATCTGCCCGGCACCTACGAAGCGGACCTGGTGGTCAATGATGGTACCGCCGACAGCGGTCATGACGCAGTTACCATTATCGCCACCAATCCTGATCCGGTGGCCATCGCCGAGACCGAGTACCATGTGCTGATCGGCACCACCGTTATGCTCGACGGCAGCGGCAGTGTGCCCCCCACCGGCGGCGATACCACTCAGTTGGTGTACAACTGGTCTTTGCAGGATCTGCCCACGGGCAGCACAGCCGCGCTGGCTCAAACCGGCACCGGGCTGACCAGCTTCTACGCGGACATGGCTGGTACTTACACCGCCATTCTGACCGTGGGGTATCAGGAAAAAATCAGCGCGCCGCTTACGGTTACCATTATCGCGAGCACCGCCAACACCAAGCCAGTGGCTGACGCCGGTGGCCCTTACACTATTGAACGAGGTCAAACCCTGACCCTGGACGGCAACGGCAGCAGCGACGCCGACGGCAATCCTCTCACCTATCGCTGGTATCTGTTTCCTCCATCCTACACAGCCCGGGAAGTCACCGCGCAAAAGCCGGCGGGTTCCCTGCTAACGGTGGAGAATGCCCTGGTCGATTATGATACCGCGACCCCCAGCATAACCCCCGATGTGGTAGGTAAATGGACGGCTTATTTGGTTGTTCACGACGGTGTTTCCATCAGTGAATCCAGTGCAACCATTGATGTCACCCTTCCCGATGGCGCTGAAAATACCCCGCCGGTGGCCACCTGGTTTGGCGAGCCCCATGTGAGTTTCTATGAAGGCAGCTACAGTAATGAAGTGGAACTCGGCACGACCATCTGGGCTAGCGGCAATTCCTACGACGCGGACGGCGGCTGCTGCGGCAGCAGCAATCGCCGTTATAGCTGGATCAGCACCCCCGAGGGCTACGTGCAGGAAGACCAGACGGGCAAGGGCTCTTTTTGGTTCACGCCCGATGTTCCCGGAGCCTATACCGTGGAAATGATTGTGAATGACGGTGAGGACGACAGTGCCCCGAAGCAACGCACCTTCACTGCCCGTACCGGTGCCAACGAAGCTCCCAGAGCCGCGTTGGCCGTGGACTCCGGCACTGTATTGGTCGGCGATACCGCTTGGTTCGATGGTCGTGACAGCAGCGACCCCAATGATGATCCACTGGAATATATCTGGACCCTGTTCGACAAACCGGATGGCAGTAGCGCCAAACTGACTTTTCAAAATGTTACCAGCGACGACGGAGCGGTGCTTGTCAATGCTCGCGCTGGGATCGTTACGGATCAGCCCGGCGCCTACGTCGTCATGCTAGCGGTACGTGATTCACATGGTGTCACCAACCGGCCCACTACCCTGATCTACGGTAAGGTTCTGGCCAAGTCTGAAAATAACCCGCCGGAGACCAATCCTACAGCGCGGCTGGCAACTAACCGGATTAACCCGCTCTACCCCTACCTGGGCATGGACGAAACACAGCCCTTGGTCACCGGCCAGCAGGCCTATCTCGCATCCAATGCGATTGATCCTGACCTGGATGCTTTGTATTACCTGTGGACCATGGACAAAAAACCCGAAGGCAGCACTGCCACCGAGGCAGGTGACAGAGAATATTTCATGTTCCTCGCGGATCTACCAGGCACCTACCAAGTTACCCTGGTGGTAAGCGATGGCGTTGCCACTTCCGAGCCGTATACCCTCACCATTCCCGTTGTCACTCCGGAGAATTATCCCACCTTGAGGCTGATCCAAGGCGATCAGAGCTACATTGTCGATGGTTCGTCTGGCTCATCCCAAGGTGCGGTTCCGCCAGACCTCGCCACCATGGACATTGATCAGGGAGGCTCGATGACACTGCCATATAGCAATACATTCCCCGATTCGGGCGCCTTAACCCGCCTCTGGGCATTGACCGCCTCAAAAGGGGACTACACCATCGTCGACCTCAACGTCACTACCGAGCATGGTGGCACCGAACAGGCTCGCTTGGTGGGACTCACCGAAGGGCAGGTCATTAAAGAAGGTGAAACCGTCAATTTCGCGTTGGTCTATCCCGCCGATTTTAATATCCGCGAATCGGGCGGGGACTTCCGCTGGCAGTTCAAGATCAAGGAAAGAGAGGACTTTTTCTTTGATTTCCACTATGACAAAGAGCAGGTGCCGCTACCCTGATCAATGTCACGCACGGCCAGAAATACTGGCCGTGCGGCTTTTAACGTGACCACCATCGAGGCGTTAATCATGTCCAGCGCCTCCGTGCTTTCATCTGATATTCTTGCCCGTTTCAGGAGCAGTTCCGTGACACTGAAACCTTTATACTTGGCACTGATACTTTTCGCGGGCACCCCGGTGTTCGCCGCGGACCCTCAACAAATCCAAACCCTTAACGACGAAGCCTTATCGCTACACTCCGCAGGTGATTACGAACAAGCAGAGCAACGCTACCAGGAACTGCTCCCCTTGCTGAAAGAACACTTCGGCATGGGCAGTATCGAGGAAGCGAGGATCCGGGCCAGCATTGCCGACACCCAACTCGCCCGCCAGCACTACGAAGAGGCGGAACAAAGCTACCGACAGGTGCTGGCCTTGCTGGAACAGCACCACGACACCTTGCTGCGAGCCGACGCTCTGAATGGTTTGGCTTCGGCCCTGTATCTGCGGCGGCGTTACGGGCAGGCGGAACCTCTGTACCTGGAAGCCAATGCCTTGCTCGAGGCTGAACCCGCGGCCCCGGTGGAGCAACGTTTGCTGGTACTCGACAATCTGGCCGCACTCTATCAAACGCTGGGCCGCGGCCATCAGGCGCGCCCCTATCAGGACCAGGCCCGGGAGCTTCGACGTAACAGACCCTGACCGCTTCGCGACCACAGCCGCGAAGGGGCTTCTTTAATCGTAAAGGCGTGCCAGTGCTTCGCGGACCACGGCGGTGTCCGTGGGGCGCACCACTCTCGCCACTTCCACCCCATCACGCAGGAAAATCAGTGTCGGCCACAGCTTGACCCGGAACGAGCGGCCCAGACGCCGGCCCGGCCCATCTTCCACCCGGATGTGATCGGTATCCGCCAGCTCCAGCACTTCACGGATCAACGGTTGCGCGGCCTGACAGTGACCACACCAGGGCGTGCCGAATTCCAGCACCAGATTGCCCTCGCCAGCGTCGATGTCCCGCCGTTCCGGCTCCCGCGCCACAAAGCTTTCGTGGTAGCTCATTGCTGGTTCTCCTGTTCCAAAAAGGCGCGAAAAGCGTCGACAAAGGCGCGCACCCGGGCCGGAATATAGCGTCCCGGCGGATACACCGCGTGGATACCGCCGTCCGGCAAACGCCAGTCCGCCAGCACTCGTACCAGACGGCCGGCACGGATCTCCGCTTCCGCGGTGGGCTGCGCCATGACCGACAGCCCCGCGCCACGCGCCAGCATTTCCCGTAACACACCGGTGGCGTTGGTGCGCAGCCGGGCTTGCATTTGCACCCGGCACTGTTGTTCGCCCTTGCGGAAGGTCCAGGTCAGCGGCGAGCGCAACGGCGTGAAAGCCACCCAGTCGTGATCACTCAGCGCCTCCGGCGAAGCCGGTATGCCCTTTCTCCGCAGATAATCCGGCGATGCCATCAGCCATTGCTGAAAATGACCGAGCAGGCTGGAACGCAATGTGGAGTCCCGTAGCCAGCCCAAGCGAATGGCCACATCAATGCCCTCGCGAACCATATCGGTGATCCGGTCACCGCTGCGTAATTCCACCTGCAATCCTGGATGCCCGGCACCGAAGTCCGCCACCACCGGCGCCAGAGTCTGCATGGCGTAGTCCTCGGGGGCGGAGATCCGCAACTCACCGGTCAGGGTCTGCCGGTCGGCTTCCAGGGTGCCAAGCGCCGCTTCCAGGCCGCTCCATAACGGCCGGCATTGCTGATAGAACATCTCGCCGGCGGGCGTTGGCTGCACCTGCCGGGTGGTGCGATGAAACAGGGTCTGCCCCAACCGCTCCTCGAGACGCCGGATCCGCAGGCTGACCCGGGTCTTGGTGCAACCCAGGCGCTCGGCGGCGGCGGTGAAACTGCCCGCTTCCACCAGTGCGATGAATACCGGCAAACTGTTGTAGTCGAGATCTTCCACGGCGGCCATCGGCTGCCCCATTGTTATTGATTTGAAAACACTGAATTATTGATTGAACGGTTTTTCAAATCAATCACCGATGCCACCATGGCTTTGCTTTCCAGCAAACCCTTCCCCATAAGGAGTTGGTTATGAACATTGCATTGATTGGCGCCAGCGGTTTCATCGGTTCCGCCCTGCTTAATGAGGCCCTGGAACGGGGCCATCGGGTCACCGCCGTGGTCACTCACCCGGAACGGTTGCCGCAACATGGGAATCTAACGCCGGCGAAAGCGGACGTGATGGACAGCGAGGCTCTGGCCAGGGTACTGGCCGGCCATGACGCGGTGATCAGCGCGTTCAGCGGACATGCTCAGGATGACGTCTACGGCTACTACATCCGGGGAGTGGAGTCGATTCTGCGCGCCCTGGAAAGCATCGACGCCAAACGCTTCCTGATCGTCGGCGGGGCCGCGTCACTGGAAGTGGCTCCCGGCAAGCTGCTGTTCGATACGCCGGAGTTTCCGGAGCAATACAAAGCCACCGCCCAGGGTGCCAAGGCGGCTCTGGAATTATTGCGCAGCCAGAACGAACAAAGCTGGACAATGTTGTCCCCAGCGGCGGAGATCTTCCCCGGCGAGCGCACCGGCCAGTTTCAACTCGGCGGCGACCAGCTGATCTCCGACCAGGACGGCAACAGCCGCATTTCAGTGCAGGACTATGCGGTAGCCATGATCAATGAGCTGGAAAGTCCCCGGCATCTGGATCAGCGTTTCACTCTGGGCTACGTCTGATCAGCCGGCCGCCAGCACCCGCGCCAGATCCTCGCTGAAACGCCGCGCCGTTTCCGGCTCCAGTTCGCTGATGGTGACGCGCAAAGCGCCGTCGCCGTCAGCAAGCCGGAATGGACGATCATCGCGCACCAGCCAGCCCCGCCGCGCCAGCGCCGCGGTAACCGGCGCCGCCGGCCCCGGCAATGGCACCCACAGATTGAGCCCGTCGCCATCCCACGGGCACAGCCCGTGCTCCCGCAATACTCGTGACAGGTTGTCCCGGCGCCGCTGATAATCAGCGGCGGCTTCGATTACCCGCGCCATGACCGTCCGGCTTTCCAGGCAGCAAGCCACCATATCCTGCAACAAATGGCTGACCCAGGTGGTGCCCGACGCCAGCCGCAGGCCGAGCCGGCGGGCACTGTCTTCATCGCTGAGCATCAGTGCCAGCCGCAAATCCGGGCCAAAGCATTTCGACACTGAACGCACCAGCGCCCAATGCCGGCTCCTTGATGAGGCCAACGGCTGATAGGCGGCCCGTGATAACGGCGCGAAGTGGTCATCCTCGATCACCAGTACATCCGGGTATTCAGCCAGCACATCCCGTAAAGCCGCGGCCCGCCCAGCGCTCAGGTTGCATCCGGTGGGGTTGTGGGCGCGCGGCGTGCACAATACGGCACGGGCGCCGCTGGCAAGGGCCTGACGCAAGCCATCCACGGTCATGCCTTCGCCATCCACCGGCACGCCCATGGGACGCAGGTCCAGCAAGCGCAGCGTATTGATGCTGCTGAGGAAGCAGGGGTCTTCCACCGCCACCGGATCAGCGGACACCAGATGAGCACCCAGCAACCGTTCGATGGCATCCACCGCTCCGTGGGTCACGCTCAGGACCGGGTCTGGACAATGAGCGTCCTGAAACCACCTTTTCGCCGAGGCCGCCAGCCGGGGCGACACTGGTGGCTCACCGTACAGGCGCGGTTGCCCGGACAAAGCCGACGCCAGCACACGCGGGTCCGGCAGCCAGCGCGAGTCCGGATTACCGCTGGCCAGATCCATCAAGGGCGAGTCCGGTGCCGCGCCTTCCCGTGGTCCCGGTGCCGCCGGCTCTCGAATCAGTGTCCCCAACCGCCCCCGGGTTTCCGCCACGCCCACCACCACCAACCGCTTGTAAGCGGCGGCCACGGTGTTGCGGTTCACGCCCAGCCGCGCCGCCAGTTCCCGTACCGGCGGCAACGCCTGACCCGGCTCCAGGGCACCGTTTCGCACCTCCGCCCGCACGCTGTCGACGATCTCCGCCGCGCTTTGTCCTGTAATCGCCATTTTTTGTCCTATGACAATATGGATTTTGACCTGTGACAATTATAGACTGAGCGCTCTCCAAGTTCCCATGGGAGCCCGGTAATGGCATCAGACCCAACCCTCACGTCCCCCTATCCGCCGGCGGCGACGGTGGCTCAAATTCGCGCCAATCTGGCGTCGGTGCGCCAGCGCATCGACGACGCCTGCAGCCGGTCGGGCCGTGACCCGGCGACGGTGCGCCTGCTGCCGGTGAGCAAAACCGTGGCGGTGGAACGCCTGCGGCTGGCCTACGCCGCTGGTTGCCGGGAACTGGGCGAGAACAAGGTGCAGGAAGCCCGCCACAAACATCAGACGCTGGCGGATCTGACCGACCTGCGCTGGTCGGTGATCGGCCACCTGCAAACCAACAAGGCCCGCTATGTGGCCCGTTTCGCCAGTGAATTCCAGGCCCTGGACAGCGTGCGCGTGGCCGAGGCCCTGGACCGCCGGTTGCAAAAGGAGGGCCGTGCCCTGGACGTCATGGTGCAGGTGAACACTTCCGACGAGGACAGCAAATATGGCCTGGCGCCCAATCAGGTGGCGCCGTTTCTGAAGGCACTGACGCCGTTTTCCTGCTTGCGGGTCCGGGGCCTGATGACCCTGGCGCTGTGGTCGTCCGACACCGACCGGGTCCGGGCCTGCTTCGCGCGGTTACGCCAATTACGGGACCGGCTGCGCCAGAACGCGCCGGACGGGATTGAACTGACGCAGTTATCCATGGGCATGTCCGGCGACTTTGAAACCGCCATCGAGGAGGGCGCCACCGTGGTCCGGGTGGGGCAGGCCATCTTCGGCGCCCGCCCCCTGCCCGACAGTCACTATTGGCCGGGCGCCGCGCCCTCTCCCACACCACAATCGGAGCAAACGCCATGACGACCCACACCGCCGTGGCGCTGCGCCATCTGGCCTTCGAGGATCTCGGCACGCTGGAACCCCTGCTGCGCGACTGGGGATGGCGGATCCAATACCGTGATATCGGCGTCGACACCGTCGAGGATTTGTTCGATAGCCCACCCGACTTGCTGGTTGTCCTCGGTGGTCCGATCGGCGCCTTCGACGACCACCTCTACCCGTACCTGAAAACCGAGCTGGCCCTGATCAGCGAGCGTCTGCGGCAACGGCAGCCGCTGCTCGGCGTCTGCCTCGGCGCGCAGTTGCTGGCCCGGGCTCTGGGTGGCCGGGTTGGCGCCATGCCGGAAAAGGAAATCGGCTTCGCGCCGCTGCAATTGACCAGCGCCGGTCGAGCCTCGCCACTGACTGCTCTGGAGGACATCCCGGTGCTGCACTGGCACGGCGACCGGATTCAGCTGCCGGCCACCGTGCCCAGCCTCGCCACCACGGCGCCCTGCCCGACCCAGGCGTTCGCCGTTGGCCGCCATGCCCTGGGCCTGCAATTTCACATCGAAGCGGACCCGGCCCGGCTGGAACGTTGGCTGATCGGCCACACCCTGGAGCTGTCAGGGGCCGGTATCGACCTGGAGCAACTGCGCCGGGACGCCGCCGAACACGGCGGCGCCCTGACCCGGGCGGCGCGACGACTGATGACACAATGGCGGGACCAATGGGAGCAGCAGCCATGACGCAGTACCGTTTGACGATCCATCACCAAAACCGGCTCCTGGGCCATTTTGAAACCGACGGCGCCGACGCCCGGGCGGCCATGGAACAGGTGCGCGGCTGTTTCCCGGAAGCCGCCGGCTATCAACTCACCATCCAGGTGGCGAGCGAGGAATACCGTTTGCTGGAAAGCGGGCCCGACGGTTTGAAAGTCCTCAGCCGCCGGCCGTTGTACCGGCCTCTCGGTGAACAGCGCTAATCACTTCTCCACGCCTCCCAGCATGGCCAGGAAGCGGCGGCTGAGAAAAGCGCCGAGTTCGTCGCTGTCCTCGCCACCGCGGGCAATAGCGGTGTCGGCGAGACCATGCATGCTCCAGTAGGCCATGGTCGCCAGTCGCTGCCAGTCGGATAGCGGCCAGGCGCCAGCGTCGCCGCCCTGGCGGAGAATCGCTTCCACCTGGCCCACCACCGCGTCCAGATCCGGATTGTCCCGGTCATGGTGGTGGCCGGCGTAGACCAGATCATGCAGTTGGAAATCGGCTTGATAGGCATGCAGGCTACTGGTGAACCAGGCGCTCAGACGGCCAGGCCAGTCGTCGCTACCACAGGCTTCCACAGCGGCATTCACGCGCTCCAGAAAGCGACGCGTAAAGCGCTCGCGCAGGGCCGGCAGCAGATCGGTCTTGGCGTTGAAATAGTGATAGAAAGTCCCCTTGGCCACACCGGCCCGCTCGACGATATCCCCCACCGTGGTCGCGTCCACGCCCTTGTCGAGAAACAATGCCTGGGCGGCGCTTACCAGCTCATCGAGACGTACTTCAGCGGGCTTCACCTGCCGCGGCCGTTGCTTGGTGTTCAAGAGACTTCCTTCTTCCAATTCGATTCGCCGTCAGTGGATAACGACGGTGTCAGTGTACCGGGTCGTCAACACGGGACCTAGGGATTCGCCTTGTCAATTCAATTGACCGACGGTCAGTCAATAACTAGACTTCACAAACAAGACTCATTCTCAAAAAGGAATTTCCATGATTTCGCGCCGCTTCGCCCTGGTCACCGCCGTCTATCTGGCCACCTTCATGGCGGTACTCGACATCAGTATCGTCAACGTGGCGCTCCCAACCCTGCAGACCGCTTTGAACGCCGATCTGGCCGGTTTGCAATGGGTAATCGACGCCTACGCCTTGTGCCTTTCCGCATTCATGCTTTCCGCCGGTCCTTTCAGTGACCGTTATGGTTATAAACGCTGCTGGCTCGCCGGCGTTGCGCTGTTCACCGTCAGCTCGGGGCTGTGCGCCCTGGCCCCCAATCTGACCGTCCTGCTGGTGGGCCGGGTTGCTCAAGGCATGGCCGGCGCGCTGCTGATTCCCGGCGCCCTGTCGATCCTGTCCCACGCCTTCCCCGATCCGCGTTCACGGGCCCATGCCATCGGCGGGCTGTCCTCGTTCAGCGCCCTGTCATTGATCCTCGGTCCTCTGCTCGGCGGCGTGCTGGTGGACACGGTGGGCTGGCCCAGCATTTTTCTACTCAACCTGCCGCTGGGCGTGGCGGTGCTGATCCTGGGCGGCGTCAGCATCCCGGAACGGCGGCATCCGCGGCACGCCGCCCTGGATCCGGCCGGTCAATTTCTGGCGGTGCTGGCGTTGGGCACGCTCACTTTCGGTCTGATCGCCGCCGGTGAACACGGCTGGATGCACGCCCTGCCCCGCTACGCCTTGCTCACCGCCCTGCTCGGCATGATCGCCTTCGTGTGGGTGGAAAGCCGGGTGGCGCGCCCGGTCTTACCGCTGGCCCTGTTCCGCCATGGGGAGTTTTCCCGTGCCAACGTGGCCTCTTTCGTGCTCGGCTTTTCCGCTTACAGCAGCCTGTTTTTCTTCTCACTGTTCCTACAACGGATTCAAGGTCATGGTCCCGCCGAGGCCGGTCTGAGAATGATGCCGCAATTCGTACTGTCCGGGCTGGCGTCAATCCTGTTCGGCCGGCTGCATCAACGTTTCACCCTGTCGACTCTGCTGATCGCCGGTTACTTGTTGATGGGCGGTGCCATGACATCGATGGTGCTGCTGGACGCCACCACCGACTACCGGTGGGTGGGACTATTGTTCGCCCTGCTTGGCGCCGGCATGGGGCTGGCGGTACCGGGCACCGGGCTGGCGGTAATGAACGCGGTACCGCCGGAACGGGCGGCCATCGCTTCGGCAGTGATCAACGCCCTGCGGCAAACCGGCATGGCGGTGGGAATCGCCCTGATGGGCAGCCTGATGAGCACACAAGCAATTCGTCATTTGAGCGCGGCCAGCGGCGATCCGGTACTGGCACGGCAAGCCGTCACTGGCGCCACACCGACATCGGGAGTAAGCGCTATCGCCACTCAACTGACTGCCGCCCTGGGCAGCGGTTTTCATCTCGCCATGGCCGTGGCCGGCGCCGCCGCGCTACTGACGGCGGCGTTACTGTTGTGGGCCCGCCGCACGGCCACCGTATCGGAACCCGCGGTGTAACCGGGATCCTTGCCGGCCGGGCTGACCACGCGCCCATGACGTTGATCGTCAAAAAGGAACAAACACAGTATATTCCCTTCTATCCGTCAGCCCAGACGAACAATGGAGGCGCGCCATGGACCGGTTGGAACTGCTCAGAATCTTCGTGCGCGTGGTGGACTGCGGCAATTTCAGCCGCGCCGCGGAAACCCTGCCGCTGCCGCGCTCCTCGGTGTCCGGCGCGATCAAAACACTGGAGCAACGCGTCGGAGCGCGGCTGCTGCATCGCACCACGCGTCAGGTCACCGTCACCGAGGAAGGACATCGTTTCTATCAACGTTGTGTGCGACTGCTTTCCGATTACGAGGAAACCGAGGAGCTGTTCCGCCCCGGCAAGGCCCCCGCCGGCCGCATTCGCGTCAATGTGCCGGCCCGTGTCGGCCGGCTGGTACTGGCCCCGGCGCTGCCGGATTTTCTGGACCGCTATCCGGATATCAAGGTGGATCTGTGCGTGGCCGACCGCCAGGTGGACCTGGTGCAGGAAGCGGTGGATTGTGTCATTCGCGTCGGGCCGCTGGCCGACTCCTCCCTGATAGCCCGACCGTTGGGGCGATTGGAATTGATCAATTGCGCCAGCCCTGCGTACCTGCGGCGCCACGGCACCCCCACCACGGTGGAAGAGCTCCCGTCACATCAGGTGGTGCACTACATCTCACCGAGCCAGGGCCGCCCTGAACCCTGGGAATATCAACGCGATGGCGAATACCACGAGATGGAGATACCCGGTGCCGTGGCGGTAAACAACACCGAGCTGTATATCGCCTGCTGCCGGGCCGGGCTGGGTCTGATTCAGGTGCCGGCCTACGACGTTCGCGAGGATCTGGAAAACGGTCTGCTCCGCGAAGTGCTCCCCGAGTGGCGGGCCGAACCCATGGAGATCACCTTGCTGTATCCACAGCGCCTCCATCTGTCGCACCGCTTCCAGGTGTTCTCCCAGTGGCTGGAAACGGTGATTGGCGAGCGCCTGCACCCCACGCCCCGGCGCTGAGCGCTCTATTCCTCGTCCCGCGCGTACACCACCAGACGCAGATGGCGGTCCTCATCCACGGTCAGGGTGGTGTGCTGATAGCGCCGAACCTGTCCATCGCAAAGCAACTCCCGGCTGCCCGTGCACGGAGCCCGCACGTCCTGGCATGGCCACCATTGGCGGAATTCCGGCGAGGCCCGCTCCAGTTGCCGAACCAGCTCGGTGATGCTGGGATCAGTGGTGGCGCGCACGAAATCGCGGCGGAAACTGGCCAGCATGCCGGGCACCTGCTCGGCCCAATTGACGAACGCGCCACGCAGATCCTCGGCGGTGAACAACAGCCAAAGCAGATTACGCTGCCCCGCCGGTCGCCGCTCGAAATCAAATAGCGTCTGCGCCGCCGCGTTCCAGGCCAGCACGTCCCAGCGCAAGTTGAGCACATAAGCGGGATGGTCGGGCCAATCGTCCATCAGGCGCCGCACCAGCGGCGGCACCGAGCACCAGGTTTTACCCGGCTCCACCGGCGGCCGGTTCTGCGCCAGCAAAAACAGATGGCGGCGCTGCGCGCCGTCCAGTTTGAGCACCCGGGCGATACGTTCCAGCACCGGCGCGGACACGCCGATGTCACGCCCCTGTTCCAGCCAGGTGTACCAGGTCACTCCGACTCCGGCGAGCGTGGCGACTTCCTCGCGGCGCAAACCGGGGGTGCGCCGGCGCCCGCTGTCCGCCAATCCCACCTGCTCCGGGGTGACCGCTTCCCTGCGGGCACGCAGAAAGGCAGCCAGTTCCTGGCGGGTCCGTTGTAGCCTCGGCGCGGTCATGAGGATTACCTCTTGTAATAGGATAAACAGCTAAATTGCAATGCGATAAAGGGTCTCCAGAATAGCGTCTCTTAACCCACGTACAACCTTCGCCCACAAGAGGAGACCACGATGGCGTCCCGCCCCCCACTTGCTTCTCCCATTCCCCATGACAAGGGTATTCCCGGCCTGCCGGTGTTGTTGCTCGGCGGCTTTGTCACCATTTTCGATTTGTTCGTGGTCAATGTGGCGATCCCCAGCATGCAGCGGGATCTGGGCGCCAGTTTCGCGCAAATCGGCTTCGTGCTGGCCGGGTATGAACTCGCGTTCGGCGCGCTGCTGATCACCGGCGGACGCCTCGGCGACCGGTTTGGACGCCGGCGTCTGTATCTGTGGGGAATGACTCTCTTCACCCTGGCCTCCCTGCTGTGTGGCATCGCCCCAACGGCGGAAGCCCTGATCGTCGCCCGGGTATTTCAGGGCGGTGCCGCCGGTCTGCTGTTTCCGCAGATTTACGCCTCCCTGCGCGTGCTCTACGACGCCCACACTCAGCGCCGGGCGTTTGCCTGGCTGGGCATGACGCTTGGATTGGCGGCGATCGCCGGGCAGGTGCTGGGCGGCTGGTTGGTGCATCTGGATCTGGCTGGCCTGGGCTGGCGCACCATCTTTCTGGTCAACCTTCCCGTCGGGCTGGTGACCTTGATGTTCGGCGGACGGCTGGCCGAATCGCGCCTGGAGCAAAAACCGGATCTGGATGGCCCGGGCGTGCTGCTGGTGGCCTCGGGCCTGACCTTGTTGCTGGTGGCGTTGTTGGAAGGGCCGACCCGGCACTGGCCGTTATGGTGCTGGGGAGCCCTGGCGTTGTCCATTTTGCTGCTGGCGCTGTTCAGCACTCAGCAACGTCATCGGCAAAGCAGGGGGCGCCTGCCGCTGGTGGATATGGCATTACTGCAACAGCCGGCTTTCGCGCTGGGCTGTTTACTGGTCACGCTGATCTATTCCACTTCCAGTTCCTTTTTTCTGTGCTTCGCGCTGCTGGTGCAAACCGGACTGGGGCTGGATCCGTTCCAGGCCGGCGCACTGTTCGCGCCGGCCAGCGCCGGTTTCATGGCGTCGTCTTTGCTGGCATCACGCTGGGTAGCCCGCTACGGTACCGCCACTCTGGTGGCCGGCGGCGGTCTTTACGCGGTGTCCCTGGGAGCGCTGATCGCGCAAGTGCACTGGACCGCGCCAGAGGGGCAACTGGTGGGGTGGGTTCCGGTATTGATCGCGGTGGGTTTTGGACAGGGCCTGGTGATGACGCCGTTGCTGAATCTGGTTCTCGGGGTGGTGCCACGGCAACAGGCGGGCATGGCCTCCGGCGTGGTCTCCACGCTGCAACAGGTGGGCGCCGCCCTCGGCGTGTGCGCCATGGGCATCCTGTTCCTCGGCACTTTGCGGGCTGCCCCACTGGCGGATCCGGCCACCGCCCATGTGGACGCTTTCGTCACCGCCATGCTCTATAACCTGACGGCGGCGGCGTTGTCCTGTGTGTTATTGCAGCGGCTGCGCGGATTGGGGCATAACGCCTGATGCGCAAAGCTGGAAAACCGCCCCCCTGATCAGCGGGCGCTCACCGCCCGCTGATTTCGTTATTTTCTTTCTTCTTTTTCCCTTTGTCGTAGTGCCACTTGATGGCGAAGAACATGCCCGTACCAAACACGACAATCTTGAAGGTAAAAAAGACTATGGGGATCCAATTCATCATTTGGAGTATTTCCAGGCCATGATTTGACACTGTCTGCCGTGAGGAGCACCGCCTCAACAGGTGGCACCGATTGTGCGGACAGTGCTCCTGGATTTTAGAGTGGAACGCGCCGGGCAATCGTGCTGCCGTTTTAATCGCGGACAGCTTCGCGAAGTATGCCTCATCCTGGGTCTGATCGGCCAGGGCCATCTGACATCTGGCGTGATCTCCACACGGCAACAAGGGGACGCCGGACGCCGGACGCCGGACGCCG
>NZ_AQPF01000071.1:0-13889 GCF_009846745.1 Alcanivorax xiamenensis
GTCGAAAACCACGAAATCGTAATCGTACGGGTTCGGGCCTTCCGCCTTGAAGGATTCCCGGCCCCGCTCCACCCATTCCGACCGGTCCCACCGCGGAAACCAGGCATCCCCCTCCACATCCGCCTGCACTTCGGTGATATAGAGCCGGTCCGCCCGGGGCAGTGCCAGGGCATAGATCTGCGCGCCACCCAGGATCATCACTTCATCCTGGCCATCGATGAACGCCACGCTTTCCGCCAGCTCCAAGGCCTGATCCAGATCCGCCACCACCCTGCCGCCCTCGGCCTGGTAGTCCGGGTCCCGGCTGATGACGATGTTGGTGCGGCCCGGCAATGGCCGCCCCAGGGATTCCCAGGTCAGCCGCCCCATCACCACCGGTTTGCCCAAAGTGGTGCGCTTGAAGTATTTCAGATCGTTGGGCAGATACCAGGGCAGTTTGTTGTCGCGGCCGATCACCCGATTGCGGGCCATGGCCACGATCATCGCCACCCGCACGCCTTGCTCGTTGCTTTCCTTCATACCGCGATCGGCGCCTTGATCAGAGGATGGGGGTCATAGCCTTCCAGGGTGAAATCCTCATAACGGAAGGCGAACAGGTCACGCACCTCCGGATTGAGATGCATGGTGGGCAGAGCGCGGGGCTCCCGCGCCAGTTGAGTATCCGCCTGCTCCAGGTGATTGCTGTAGAGATGGGCATCGCCCAGGGTATGCACGAACACCCCCGGCCGCAGATCGCAGACCTGAGCCATCATCAACGTCAGCAGCGCATAGGAGGCGATATTGAAAGGCACGCCCAGGAACACATCCCCACTGCGCTGATAAAGCTGGCAGCTGAGCCGGCCGTCGGACACGTAGAACTGGAACAGGCAATGACAGGGCGGTAACGCCTGCCGGCCTTGCGCCGCGTTCTGATCCGGCGACACCGACGGATCCGGCAGCACCGCTGGATTCCAGGCGCTGACGATCAGCCGCCGGGAGTCCGGGTTACGGCGGATCTCTTCCAGCACCTCACTGATCTGATCGATCACACGGCCGTCCGGGGTCGCCCAGGAGCGCCACTGCGCCCCGTACACCGGCCCCAGGTCACCGGCTTCGGTGGCCCACTCGTCCCAGATCGAAACGCCGTTGTCCTTCAAGTAGCCGATGTTGGTATCACCGGCCAGGAACCACAGCAACTCATGGACAATGGACTTGAGATGCACCTTCTTGGTGGTCAGCAACGGGAAGCCGTCGCGCAGATCGAAGCGCATCTGATAACCGAACAGGGACAAGGTACCAGTACCGGTACGATCCCCTTTCTGAATGCCGTGCTCACGCACTTCCCGCAACAGATCGAGATATTGCTTCATACCGCCGCTCTCCGCTGATCATGTCGATACGCCCAGACCACCATGGCGGCGCCGATCAGCACCATGGGGAGGCTCAACAGCATACCCATGGTCAGCCAGCCCCCGGCCAGGTAACCGATGTGCGCATCCGGCTCGCGGAAGAATTCCACCAGTATCCGCGAAAGCCCGTAGCCAATGCCAAACAGGCCGGTGACCGAACCCGCCGGCCGCGGTTTGGCGGAGTAGATCCACAGCACCAGGAACAGCACCACTCCTTCCAGGAAAAACTCATAGAGCTGGGAAGGGTGGCGTGGCACGCCCATGGGGTCGGAGGGGAAGACCATGGCCCAGGGCATGTCCGAGGCGCGCCCCCACAGTTCACCGTTGATGAAATTACCGAAACGGCCGGCCCCCAGACCGATGGGTACCACCGGCACGGCGAAATCCGCCACCTGGAAATAGCGCTTGCCGGTGCGACGGGCGAACAGCCAGAACGCGAAGAGCACGCCCAGAGCGCCACCATGGAAGCTCATGCCGCCGGTCCAGATCTGGAACAACCACAGCGGGTTGTCGAGAAACCGGTCGAAACCATAGAACAGAACGTAGCCCACGCGGCCGCCGAGGATCACCCCCAGCGCCGCGTAGAACAGCAGGTCACTGACCTGCTGCCGGGTCCAGCCGCTGCCGGGCCGGTCCGCTCGCGTCTTCGCCAGCCACCAGCCGCCGGCGAAGCCGATCATGTACATCACCCCGTACCAGTGAATCTGCAACGGCCCCAGGGAGACCAGCACGGGATCGATTTGCGGGAAGGTCATCAAAGGCTCCCTAACCAAGCATCAGTTCGGTGCCGATCACGATCAGCACCACGGCGAAAATACGCTTCAGGGTGGCGGAAGGCAGGCGGTGGCTGAGCCGCGCGCCCACCCGCGCCATCGGAAAACTGGTGACGACGATGGCCAGCGCCGCGGGGAAGTACACATAGCCCAGCGCCCATTGCGGCAGCCCCGGCTTGCCCCAACCGGTGATGATGAAACCCAACGTGCCGGCCAGCGCGATCGGCAAGCCACAGGCGGCGGAGATCGCCACCGCATTTTGCATCGGCAACCGGCACCAGGACAAAAACGGGACGGTCAGCGAACCACCACCGATACCAAACAGACTGGAGATGGTGCCGATCACACCGCCGGCCCCGGCGAGGCCGGCGCTTCCAGGCACCCGCTCCTCGCCCTGCTGCTGCTTGCGGCGGCCGCTGAGCAGCATCTGCAATGCCACCAGTACCGCGAACACGCCGAACAATCGGGTCAACATCGGTCCGGACAGCCGGTCGGCGATGACCGCGCCGATCAGCGCCCCCACCACGATACCGACACCGAGCCGGAACGCCACCGGCCAACGCACGAAGCCGGCCCGGTGGTGCGTGTGCACGGAACTGATCGAGGTGACGATGATAGTGCAAAGCGAGGTCCCCACCGCCAGCTGGGCCACCACCTGGGGGTCGATGCCCATGGCGTGATAAAGGTAAATCAGCGGCGGCACGATCACCACACCACCGCCGAGCCCCAGAGCGCCGCCCAGCAGTCCGGCGAACACACCGATCAGGGCGCAGATCAAAAACAGGGTCATGGCGGGCCCATTCCTCTGACAAAGTAAGTCGGACAAACAGATAAAGCGCCGCGCCACCGACCGCTTTCGCCAGGTACGCGCCGAGCCGGTATGCTAGCAGCTAGGGCCTGTTCACACTATTTCCATAGCGCCCGTTGCGGCTAAAACGTCGCCAATCCAGGCACGAGGAGAGAAGTTTGGTCATTCCAAATGAGCGACGAGTAACGCAGAGTAGTGACGTTTTAGCCGTAACCCGAAGGGCTGGAGCCCTTTTTACCTCCAGCGGCGTTGTCGGTTGCTCATTTGGAATGACCAAACCGCGCGCCCTCCGCCTGGCTGGAGGCAAAAACGGCATCCAGCAGGCGCGATGGAAATAGTGCGAACAGGCCCTAAGCGGACCGTTTTCCCGATTCCGTTTTCCGATCCAGAAAGAGACGCCCATGTGTATTGTTTTGTTCCGCTGGCAGCCCGGTGATGCCTACCCTCTGGCGGTTTCCGCCAATCGTGACGAATTCCATCAACGGCCGGCGGAACCGGCCCGCTGGCGCGGCGATGTGTTCTGCGGCCTGGATCGGCGGGCTGGCGGCACCTGGCTGGGCATCCATCGCGACGGCCGCTTCGCGGTGGTCACCAATTACCGGGAACCAGTGGCCGAACGCACCGTCGGTGAGCTGTCCCGGGGGCTGCTGCCACAGGCCTTTCTGGAGAGCCATCAGAGCCCCGAACTGTTTTGCCGGTCGCTGGAAGCGGACGAGCATCTTTATTCCGGTTTCAATTTGCTGGTCGGGGACCGCGAGAGCCTGTGGTACCTGAGCAACCGCGGGCCGGCGGCGCAGCCGGTGAAACCGGGCCTGCACGGTCTTTCCAACGGCATACTGGACGATCCCTGGCCCAAGGTGGAGCGTGGCAAGCAGCGGCTGGCCCGGGTGCTGGAGGGAGAGGGCGCTCTTGGCGCATCCTCTCTCCACGATCTGCTCGGCGTGGTAGTGGACCCTTACCAACCGCCGGAAGAAGAACTTCCGGATACCGGCGTGGACCGGGAACTGGAACGGCTGGTAGCGCCGATCTTCATTCAGTCGCGACAGTACGGCACCCGCGCCAGTTCGGCGGTGCTGCTGCCCCGGGAAGGGGCTCCGATGATGCGCGAGCAGTGCTGGCGGGCGGATGGCAAGGCGGATGGGGCGCCGACGGACAGTTGAGCGGGGCATCCCGCCGATCCAGGGGAAGGATCATTCGCGTGCAAGCACGCTTCCCACAAGTCGATACGAAGCCGCTGTGGTAAGCGTGCTTGCACGCGAACTACGCCGCCGCGGGGGCGCGGTGGCGGATCAGATCGCCCAGGCCGACCTTGGTCAGTTGCAGATCCATGTAGGCGGTGATCACCTCGCCGTTGTCCATGGCCAGCACCTCGTTGAGCAGGCGACGCAGAAAGCCCATGTTGACCTGCCGCACCGCCGCCTTGACCCGTAACAGGTTGGAGGCATTCATGGACAAGGCGTCGAACCCCATCGCCATCAGCAGCAGAGCGGACGCCGGATCACCGGCCATTTCCCCGCACACCGATACCGGTTTGCCCTCGGCATGGGCCTGCTCCACCACATGCAGCAGCGCATGCAGCACCGACGGATGGAAAGAGTTATACAGGTCCGACACCTGGCGGTTATTGCGATCCACCGCCAGCAGATACTGGGTCAGATCGTTGGTGCCCACGGACAGGAAATCCACCCGCTGGGCCAGGGCCCGGGCCTGGTAAATGGTGGCCGGCACCTCGATCATCACCCCCACCGGAGGCATGTCCACGTCCACCCCTTCCTCGCGCACTTCCAGCCAGGCGCGATGGATCAGATGCTGGGCCTCCTCCGCCTCGAACACATTGGTGACCATCGGCAGCATGATCCGCAGGTTGTTGAGCCCAGCGGCGGCCTTGAGCATGGCCCGTACCTGGACGATGAAAATTTCCGGGTGATCCAGAGTGACCCGGATACCCCGCCAGCCGAGGAACGGGTTGTCCTCCTCGATGGGGAAATAGCTCAATGACTTGTCGCCCCCCACGTCCAGTGTGCGCATGGTCACCGGCAACGGCGCGAACGCCTGCAATTGCTCCCGGTACAACACACGCTGCTCTTCCTCGGAGGGAAAGCGGTCACGGATCATGAACGGAATTTCGCTGCGGTACAGGCCCACGCCCTGGGCGCCGCGCTCCAGGGAGCGGTTGATGTCGGTCATCAGTCCTGTGTTCACCTGCAGCTGGACACTGACCCCGTCCTCGGTTTCCGCCGGCAGATCACGCAGTTTCTCCAGACCTTCCAACAAGCTCTGCTCTTCGGCGATCAGCTCCTCGAACTGATGCCTCAGTTCCGGGGTGGCATTGGCCACCACCCGGCCCCGGAAACCGTCGACGATCAGTTCCTTGCCATCCAGCTTCTTCAGCGGCAGATTCATCGCCCCCACCACGGTGGGAATACCCATGGCCCGGGCCACGATGGCCATGTGCGAATTACGTGACCCACGAGTAGTGACGATACCGGCAATACGTTCCTGCGGCAGTTCCATCAGCATCGGCGCGGAAATATCCTCGCCGATGAGAATACAGTCGTGGGGAAATTCCAGCTCACGCCGGTTGTGGCTCTGCAACTGGGCCAGCACCCGCCGCCCCAGATCACGGACGTCCGCCGCCCGCTCACGCAGGTAGGGGTCATCCATCATCTCGAAATTATGCACGTGGGCATCCACCACGATGCGCAAGGCGCCCTGGGCCCAGTGCCCTTCGCGGATCTTGGCCACCACTTCCGCCGGCAGCGCATGACGGTCCAGCATGCGCAGGTACACATCAAACAGCGCCTGCTCTTCCGCCCCCAGGCTGGCCTTGGCGCGTTCCGCCAGATCGCGGATTTCCTTGCGCACCCGCACCAGCGCGTGGTCCAGCAGGGCGATTTCGCCGCTGATATCCTCGGCTTCACGATCCGGCACCGCGGACAGGTCGGTTTGTGGAAACAGTAATTTGGCCAGGCCGATGGCGGCGCCGGAAGATCCGGGCTGGCCGTCGTACATGCTGGCCTGGCGCTCGCGGGTTTCCAATTGCTCGAACAGAATGCCGGACGCATGGGCATGGGCGATCACCGCCGACAGCTGGGCGGAGATGGTGACCAGGAACGCCTCTTCACTTTGGTCAAAGCGGCGGGCGTCACGTTGCTGCACCACCAGCACGCCCAGCACCTCGCCATGGTGCATCACCGGAACACCGAGAAAAGCGTGGAATGGATCCTCACCGGTTTCCGCCAGATAGTGGAATTTCGGGTGGGCGAAGGCATCTTCCAGGTTGATCGGCTCCTCGCGCTGTCCCACCTGGCCCACCAGCCCCTCGGACAGCCCCAGGCTGACCCGGCCCACCGCCTCGCGCTTGAGCCCCTCGGAGGCCATCAGCACATAACGTTCCCGATCGTTGTCCCGCAAGTAAATGGAGCACACTTCGGTGCCCATGGCATCGCGCACCCGCTGGGCCATAAGATCCAGGGCCGAGCGAATGTCCGGCGCGTTATTCACTTCCTGCACAATGCGGCGCAGGGTATCAAGCATGTTTGCTCCTCTTGGGCAGGGCTGGGGCCAGTTCTCTCAGAGCTCGCGCATAGACCGCGCGCTTGAAATGCACCACTTTGCGGATCGGATACCAGTAGTTTACCCAACGCCAGTCCTGAAACTCCGGCTCCGGCCCCAGAGTCAGGTCGATGGCCGCCTCTGCCGCGTTAAGCCGCAGCAGAAACCATTTTTGCCGTTGCCCGATACAGCGGGGCCGGTTGCGTGGAGGGCGCAGGAAGCGGCGCGGCAAACGGTAGGTCAGCCAGCCTTCGGTATGGGCGAGAATGCTGACGTGTTCCTGGCGCAGCCCGACCTCTTCTTCCAATTCCCGGAACAGGGTCTCCTCCGGCGTCTCCCCGGGCATCATGCCACCCTGGGGAAACTGCCAGGCATCCCGGTTGCCAACGCGGCGCCCCCAGAATACCCGGCCATCGGGCCCCGCGATCACGATACCGACATTCAGCCGATACCCCTGTTCATCAATAATGCCAGTCATGGTCTTCCAAACCCGGGGGAGCCGGCAACATCCGGCCCGCCGGGGCCGGAGGGGCACACACAAGGCGTGCCGCGCCATGGCCATCATGGCGGCTCCGATACTCACTCATTAAACCTTGTCCCGGTAGCCTCGATCAATCGGCTGCCGAACGGATCGGCCTTTGCTATGCTCCTGGCGCCAACCTTTCTCTCTATTTCATGGGATCCAGCATGACTCTGGCCATCTTTGACCTGGACAACACCCTTATTGCCGGCGATTCCGACCATCAATGGGGGGAGTGGCTGATCAGCCAGTCCCTGGTGGACGCCGCCGCCTACCAGACCGCCAATGACCGCTTTTACCAGGACTACCTGGACGGCACCCTGGATATCATCGCCTACCAGGAATTCGTACTCGGCGAACTGGTGGGGCGCCCTCTGGAGCAACTCCACGCCTGGCGCGAACAGTACATGAAGGACGTGATCCAGGGCCTGTGGCTGCCGGCGGCCGAAACGTTGCTGAAAGAACACCGCGATCAGGGCCATACCCTGATGATCATTACCGCCACCAACGATTTCATCACCGCCCCCATCGCCGAACGGCTGGGCGTGCCGCATCTGCTGGCCACCCGGGCGGAAAAGACCAGTCAGGGTTACACCGGCAGGGTGGCGGGCATCCCCTGCTATCAGGGCGGCAAGGTCAAACGTCTGCGGCAATGGCTGGAGGAGCACGGCGAATCCCTGGACGGCAGTTGGTTCTACAGCGATTCCCACAATGATCTGCCGCTGCTGGGCGAAGTCACCCATCCAGTGGCCGTGGACCCGGATGACAAGCTGGCCGCGGCCGCCCGGGAGCGGGACTGGCCGATCATTTCGCTGCGGCGGGGCCAATGAGAAAAGCAGCTCTGCTGGTACTGACGGCACTGTCACTGGCCGGCTGCAACGAACCCGCGCAACAGCAGGCCCCGCCAGCGCGGACCCCACTGGTGGAAACGCTGGACAGCCAAGCGGACCAGGCACTGACACCGGCTCTCGAGACCTGGCGTCAGGCACTGGAAGCCTTTGCCGCCGGCACCGACGAACACGCCGTTACCACGCTGATCGAACAATGGCGGGAACTGTACCGCACCACCAACCGGTTCTGGCTGGTGCTGGCTACCCGCGCCTGCGGCCGGGATCGGGTGTCGTCGCTGGAGCGCGTGGACGACTGGCCGCTCTATCCGGCCTATGTGGATGCCACTCCGAGCTGGCCAGAGTCCGGCATCGTCAACGATCAGGCCCTGCCAATCCGCCGCGACACCCTGTTGGAACAGCAACGGGTGGCCGCGTCCGGCGAGGTGAGCCTGGGGTTCCAGCCGCTATGGTTGTTGCTGCATAACGATGATGGCTCGCCCCGGGCGGTCTCGAAGTTCAGCACCGGCACCCCGATCACTCAGCGCCGCCACGACTATGTGCGGGTGGCCGGCACTCTGCTCATGGACGATCTGGCACCTCTGCTGGGTGCCGACGGCGTCAGCGCCGCGGAGTTGCGCTGTGGTCTGAAGCTGCTGGACCGGCGACTGCGTCGGGCTCGCCGCTGGACGGAGGACTCGGAGAGCGGAACAGCGAAAGGAGAACGGATGGTCCCCGGGGACAGCCTGATGATAGTGCACGAGATATTACCGGAAGCCGCCCTGGCACAACTGAACGGCGACGATCTCGCCCCCTTGCGGGCGGCGCTGGAAAAACAGAAAGCGGGTTTCAGCAAGGCCCTGCAACAGGCCGGTGAAAGCGGGCAGTGGGCGCCGATCAGTAACTGGCTGAACGGCGATCAGGGCGAGCCCTAGGGATTTTCTCGAACAGGGAGGGACCGCGGTTGCGGATCAACATCCGGCCGTGTCCCTTCGATCTGATTACGAAGCCGCTGTGGGAAGCGGCCCGGGCGGCGCTCCGCTTGGCCGCGAATGTCCCCGGGCGTTTTGGCCATTCGCTTGCAAGCAAGCTTCCCACAGCGGCTTCGCAGCCCCCTCGGAGAGCAGGCGATCAGCGTGGCTTAGAAGTTATAGCGGCCGAAAACGCCGAAGGTATCCACATCATCGGCGAGGGTGATGCGGGCGCCCACATCCACCGCCGGGGTCAGATTCAGCAGGCCCTGACCATAGACACCGAATTGGTCGTCATAGATATCCTCGTAGACCACGCCACCGGACAACTCCACCATGTCCAGGGTACGATGACGCAGACCCGCGCGCAGGGCATAGCCCATTTCATCGTCGAAGTCGTTGTCGTCGTAGATCACGTCACCCATCAGTTCCAGATCCAGGCCCCGATTCAGCGGGGTATGCATGCCTGCCCCGATGTACATGCGGTGGCCGTCCACATCGTCGTCCCAGCGGGAGCGCTTGTAGTCACCGTCGTAGAAGCTCACGCCACCACGCAGGAAGATGTGCTCATCCAGAGCGAAGGCCCCTTCCGCGGTCAGTGCGTCAACGTCCAGGCCATTGTCGTAATCCCAGCGGTCATAGCCGAGTTGGCCATAGGTATAGGAGAATCCGTTATCGCGCACCGGCGCGTTCTGAGCCAGGGCATTGCCGGTCAGAGTGGCAGCGGCAAGCGCGGAAAACATCAACGTCTTTTTCATCATTCAGGTCCTCATTAACCGGTCGAACAACACGGGCACCGCCTGTTGACAGGTTGGCCCGTCACCCAGCCTAAAACAGTGCGCCCATGGTGCACCCGAGGCGACTGCCCCGCCATGGGGCAGTCGTTGTTTTATGACGCTTTTATAAAAGTTTGCGATTTAAATCCGGCGTACTATGCCGTTATGGGAAAATGGCCCGATGACGGATGGTTTTGTTCTTGACCCTGGGGTTACCCCAGGCTTGGATAGTGCTCTCCATGGAGGACCATCCCATGAACGAACAGACTTTGCCGATTCAGGGCGCGACCTGCCAGGGCTGCGCCCGCAAGATCCGCACGGCCCTGCTGGCGGTACCCGGGGTCTCCAGCGCGGAGGTCGATCTGGAGCAGCAAACCGTCACCGTCAGCGGCAGCGCCGACCGGGCCGCGCTGCGTGACGCCTTGACCGAAAGCGGCTACGCGGCCGATGACACTGAAGACGCCGAGGCCGACGCTGCCGCCTGCCACCCTGCTCCCCAGGAGACTCGGACCGGTGGCGCCGGGCCCACCCAGAAGGAAAGCGAACATTTGCTGGCGATCACTGGCGCCACCTGCGCCTCCTGTGTGCGCACCATCGAGTCCGCGCTCAGCGGGGTGGCAGGCGTCCACGACGCCAGTATGAATCTGGCCGACCGCACCGCGCGGGTGGCCGGCAACGCCCGCCCCCAGGCCCTGATAGACGCGGTGCAAGCGGCCGGCTATGGCGCCAGCGTCATCGACGATGAGCAACAGGCCGATCAGCAGCGTGAGGAACAGGAACACGCGCATTACCGCGAGTTGATCCGCCATACCGTGATCGGCCTGGCGGTGGGTATCCCACTGATGGCATGGGGGCTGGCCGGCGGCACCATGATGGTGACGGCGGGCACCGCCAGTCAGTGGAGCTGGCTGGCGGTGGGCCTGATCACCCTTGGGGTGCTGGCCTGGTCCGGGCGGCATTTCTTCATTGGCGCCTGGAAGGCGGGCCGCCACCATAATGCCAACATGGACACCCTCATCGCCCTGGGCACCGGCGCGGCCTGGGCTTATTCCATGGTGGTGGTGCTGTTCCCGGACTGGCTGCCGGAAGCGGCGCGCCATGTGTACTTCGAGGCCAGCGCCATGATCATCGGCCTGATCAACCTGGGCCAGGCCCTGGAGATGCGCGCCCGCGGCAAGACCAGCGAAGCGGTGCGCCGGCTGCTGGATCTGGGCGCCCGCACCGCCCGGGTCATCCGTGACGGCGAGGAACGGGACATACCGGTGGAATCGGTACAGGCCGGCGATCTGTTGCGCGTCCGCCCCGGCGAAAAAATCGCCGTGGACGGCGAAGTGGAGGAAGGCGAAAGCCGCCTGGACGAGTCCATGCTCACTGGCGAGCCGATGCCGGTGAGCAAAACCCCCGGCGACACGGTCTCCGCCGGCACCGTCAACGACAGCGGCACGCTGATCTATCGCGCCACCCGGGTGGGACGGGATACCGCCCTGGCGCAGATCATCGCTCTGGTGAAAAAAGCCCAGGGCGCCAAACCGCCCATCGGACGTCTGGCGGACCGCATCTCGGCGGTGTTCGTGCCCACCATCCTGCTGATCGCGGTGGCTGCGGCGCTGGCCTGGTACAACCTTGGGCCGGACCCGCGCATCGTGCATATGATGGTGGCCGCCACAACCGTGTTGATCATTGCCTGCCCCTGCGCGCTGGGACTGGCCACGCCGATGTCGGTGATGGTCGGCGTCGGCAAGGCGGCGGAGGCCGGCATCCTGATCCGCCAGGGCGAGGCACTGCAAACCGCCGGGGATCTGGACACCATCGTGTTGGATAAAACCGGCACCATTACCGAGGGCCATCCGGCGGTGACCGGCGTACACACCATCGACAGTGAAAGCGAGAGCACCGTACTGACGCTGGCGGCGTCGCTGGAAACAGGCTCGGAACACCCGCTGGCGCGGGCTATTCTCGCCGCCGCCGAAGAACGCGGGCTGCGAACCGAAACCGTCACCGATTTCCAGGCCCACAACGGCAAGGGCGTCAGCGCCCTTCTGGACGGCACCCTGCTCCGGCTCGGCAACCGCCGCTGGCTGGACCAGGAAGGCGTGGCCGGCGGCCTGGAAGAACAGGCGGAAGCCCTCGGCCGGGACGGTGCCACCCCGTTGTTCCTGGCGCGGGATCAGCAACTGCTGGGCGTGATCGGCGTCGCCGATCCGATCAAGCAGGACTCCCGCGCCGCCATCCAACGCCTGCACGATCTGGGCCTCACCGTGGTGATGATCACCGGGGATGTGCGCACCAGCGCCGAGGCCATCGCCCGCCAGGCCGGGGTGGATAAGGTGCTGGCCGAAGTTCTCCCCGAGGACAAGGCCCGCGAGATCCAGCGCCTGCAGGGTGAAGGACGCAAGGTGGCAATGGTCGGCGACGGCATCAACGATGCGCCGGCACTGGCCCAGGCCGATGTGGGCTTCGCTATCGGCACCGGTACCGATGTGGCCATCGAATCCGCCGCCATCACCCTGATGGGGGGGTCGCTGCACGGCGTGGCCGACGCCATGGCGATTTCCCGGGCCACCGTGCGCAACATCAAGCAGAATCTGTTTGGCGCCTTTGCCTACAACACCCTCGGGGTCCCGGTGGCGGCGGGCATTCTATACCCCTTCACCGGTTGGCTGCTGAGCCCGGTGATCGCCGGTGCCGCCATGTCGCTGAGCTCGGTGACGGTGGTCACCAACGCCAACCGGCTGCGTCTGTTCCGGCCACGCGATCCATCCCGCGACAATGAGGAGAGCCGTGGTGAATCCTGAGCAACTGGCGGCGCAGCTGCGCTGCCCCCACGACGACGACGGGCTCAAGGTGGCCACCAACATGGACCGGCGCAACGCCGAGGTAATCGAGGCGGCCTACGCCGCCCTGGATTGCCGCCCCGGCCAGCGGGTATTGGAGATCGGCCCCGGTGGCGGCGGTCATGTGGCCACCTTGCTGCGGGACCGGCCGGGGCTCGATTACACCGGCCTGGACCTGTCCCCGCTGATGGTCCGTGAAGCACGGGCCGCCAATCACGACTGGGTGGAGAAAGGCCGCGCCCGTTTCCTGCTCGGCGATCTGCTGGCGCCGCCGTTGGCGGATGGCGGCATGGACCGGGTGGTAGCGGTGAATGTGGTTTATTTCTGGCAGCCGCTGGCGCCGGCACTTGAGCGCATCCATGCACTGCTTGCTCCCGGCGGGCGCTGTGCCCTGGGTCTGCGCAGCCGCGCCAGCATGCGGGAACTGCCGGTATTTGAACACGGTTTCGCCTTGTATGACGGCCCCGATCTGGTCGCCGCCCTGGAAGCGGCGGGGTTCCGCTCCGTGCGCTTGGAGCAGGCCCGGGAAGAAACCGTCAACGTACTCGGTCAGATGATGGACAAGGAACGTCTGGTGGTGGTGGGCGACAAAGCGGAGGCAAGGGTATGACAACCTGGCTAATCAATCTCGGCGGGCTGCTGTTAATGGCCCTGATCGTCTGGTGGTTCTGGCTATCCGGCCGTGGCCCGGCCAAGCGCGCCGGTGACACGCCGCTGGATATCGTGGTGGACAATGGTGTTTACGAACCTTCGGTAATTCAGGCCCGGGCCGGGCAACCGCTGACGCTGCGCTTCTTGCGCCGTGATCCGAGCCCGTGCGCGGAGCAGGTGATTTTCCACGATCTCGGCGTCTCCGAATTTCTCGACACCGGTAAAGCCACCACCATAACGCTGACACCACGGCAGCCGGGAAAATACCGTTTCACCTGTCAGATGCAGATGTACCAAGGTACTTTGATCGTCAACGACTGATTTTTTATGAAAAAAGGAACCGCATCATGAAAAAACTACTGCTGGGCGCCGCCCTCACCCTGGTCAGCATGGCCGCCTCCGCCGCCAGTCTGGAGGTGTACAAGTCCCCTACCTGTGGCTGTTGCATCAAGTGGGTGGAGCACATGCGCGAAAACGGTTTCGACGTGAAGGTACACGAAACCCAAAACCTGCAACCGATCAAGGAAAAAGCCGGGCTGCGGGCGGGACTGGGTTCCTGCCACACCGCCTTCATCGACGGCTATACCATCGAGGGCCATGTGCCGGCCAAGGAAGTAAAACGCCTGCTGGAAGAGCGCCCCGAGGCCGTCGGCCTGACCGTACCGGCCATGCCGATCGGCTCTCCCGGCATGGAAATGGGCGACCGCCAGGATCCCTATCAGGTGCTGCTGTTCGATGAAAAGGGTACCGAGGTCTACGCGCAATACTGACGCCGGACGCCGGACG
>NZ_AQPF01000072.1:0-12608 GCF_009846745.1 Alcanivorax xiamenensis
CGACCCTTCCCGCTAAACCGCGATGAACCTTACTTATATCCGCTATATTCGAAGAGGCGGTGCTCTAAAGCGTCCGGCCTCTGGCGTGCGGCGTCCGGCGCTCATCCACCGGCACCCGGGGCGCTCCGGGTACCGGGTCCTGGTGGATGATCACCTCGGCGTTGGGAAACGCCTTGCGAATATCCAGACGAATGCGCTCACCGAGGGCATGGGCATCGAGCAGGGACATGGTCTGGTCCATGTCCACATGCAATTGAATAAACAGTGTGCGCCCCGAGAGACGGGTACGCAGATCATGGAACCCGAGCGCGTCGGTATGGGCTCCGACGATGGCGCCAATACGATCACGGGTATCCCCTTCCACCTCCCGGTCCAGCAACAGCTGGCTGGCTTTCCAGCCGATGTGCCAGGCGGAACGCAGCACGAACACGGCGATCAGCAATGCCACGATGCCGTCCGCTTCCGGAAAGCCCAGCCAGACGATCAGCAGAGTGCCGATAATGCCCAGGTTCACCGCCAGATCGGAAAAGTAATGCAGGCTGTCCGCCTCGATCGCGGTGGAGCCGGTGCGTCGAATCACATAACGCTGAAACAGCACCAGCGCACCGGTCAGGACAATGGAAAACACCATCACGCCGATCCCCAGACCGGTGGCCTCCAGAGGTTGCGGATCCAGCATTTTGAGGATCGCTTCGCGCCCCAGAAACACCGCCGAGCCCGCCACCAGGACCGCCTGGCCCAGTCCCGCCAGTGCCTCCGCCTTGCCGTGTCCGAAGCGGTGCTCCTCATCCGGCGGCACCAGCGAATAGCGAATGGCGGCAAAGTTCACCAGCGAGGCCAGAGAATCCATCGCCGAATCCACCAGCGAAGCCAGCAGGCTGACCGAGCCGGTGGCGCTCCAGGCCAACGCCTTCACCACGATCAGCACCAGGGCCACCGCCACCGAGGCGGAAGCGGCGAGAAGCAGTAGGCGGTGGGAAGCACGGGCATGATCAGTCATGGTTTCTTCGGCAACAGGGGAAGCGGGTCCACCGGTTGTCCGTCCCGGCGGATCTCAAAATGCAATTGGGTGCGGAAAGTGCCGCTCGATCCCATGGTGGCGATCTTCTGCCCGGATTTCACCTGCTCCCCCTCCTTCACCAGCAAGTCATCATTGTGGGCGTAGGCGCTCAACCAGCGATCATTGTGCTTGATGATCAGCAACTTGCCGTAACCGGTCAGGCCCACGCCTTTATACACCACCGTCCCGTCCGCCGCGGCCACCACCGACGCGCCGCGACGCCCGGCGATGGCGATTCCGCGAGGGCCTCCGCCAGCGGAAAAACGCTGCACCAACTCGCCCTCCGTTGGCCAGCGCCAACGTACATTGCTGACCACTTTAGGGGCCGGTGGAGGGGCCGGTTTAGCCACCGGTTTGACGGCCGGCTTCGCCGCCGGTTTGCTGCTTGAGGCGGTACTGCGTGGACGGGCTTTTGGCGCCGGCGCGGCGCGGGAGGAAAAACGGATCACTTGTCCGGGGTAGATGGTGTAAGGCGCCTTGATGCCATTGGCGCGCGCCAGCGACTTGTAGTCCCAGCCGTAGCGCCAGGCGATCGAATACAAAGTCTCGCCGCGAGCCACCTTATGGCTGCCGGAAGTCACCGGCTGGGAACGGGATGACTTGCCGTACAGGTCAACCACCGGCGGCGGATTGCTTACCGCGCACCCGCCCAACAGCAGTGCCATAGCCATACAGAAGCTGAATATACGGACCCAAACGCGCAAGAACAGGCTCTCAGTCGGTGGTCTCCTTGGCGACATTATGCACAGGTGCGGCCAGGGAAAGTAGCCAGACCACGGCCACCCCCAACAAAGTAGCGACCACGGCGATAAAAATCTGCGTCCCCTCGCCGGTGACCTGGGCGTATTGACCAGGCGTCAGCCAGTGTTCTCCCAAGCCACTTTCGGCGCCCACACGCCAGGGCCAGAGTTTGACCAGCGAACCGGCCATGAAGCCGCCAAGCAGCGCCATTACCGTGTCATGGTAGCGACTCAGCAACCACTTCAACAAATGCACGAAGCTCAGCAGCCCCACCGCGCACCCGCCGGCGAAGGCAAACAGCAATGGCCACTGGCCATCACGTACCGCCTGCAGAACCGGCTCATAAAGCCCGAGTAAAAGAAGGATAAAACTGCCGGAAATGCCCGGCAGAATCATCGCGCAGATGGCCACGGCGCCACCGAGGAAGAACACCAGCGGACCGACACCAGCGCTCTGCAATCCCGGCGCCAGCGATATCGCCACCGCCGCCAGGGTGCCAATCAGAAACGCGGCCCACTGGGGCGGGCCCCGGCGGACCAGCGGCTTGAGGATCATTGGAATACTGGCGGCGATCAAACCGGAAAAGAACGCCCACACCGGCACCGGGTGGTGTTCCAGAAACCAGGTAATCAAGCGTGCCAGCAAAGCGATGCTGGTGAGAATGCCGGCCAGTAGGGAGATCAGGAAGGTGAAGTTGCCGGCACGCCAGAAGGCGGCGAACCCCTGCCGGCGCCAGACGGTGATCAACCCGGGGCGAACTCCGCCCAGGGTGCCGATCAGTTCCTCGTAGATGCCGGTGATCAACGCCAGGGTGCCGCCGGAAACGCCGGGCACCACATCGGCGGCGCCCATGGCGATGCCCCGGCAGTAGATGCCGGGGCGAAACAAAGTGGTCATTGCACGCCTCTCTGAAAGGGCACGAACCGCACCGGGTCCAGAGCTCTGGACACCAGCTCATTGCCATTCCGGTCGACCACGGTCAACCGTTGCTGGCGGTCCCCCACCGGCATCACCAGGCGGCCACCCTCCGCCAGTTGGGCAAGCAGTTCCTCGGGAATGTCCGGACGGGCGCAAGTCACCAGAATGCCATCGAACGGCGCCGCCGAGGACCAGCCGAAACCGCCATCGGCGTGGCGCAATTGCACTCGGTTGGCCAGTCCCAGTTCACGCAGTCGCACCCGGGCGGCGTCCTGCAGCGGACGAATACGTTCCACCGAACAGACCTGACGGGCGAACGCGGCCAGCACCGCGGTCTGGTAACCGCAGCCGGTCCCCACCTCCAGCACTTTCTCCGGAATGCTCTGTTCGATCAGCAGCTCGGTCATGCGTGCCACCACCCAGGGCTGGGAAATGGTCTGCCCGTGACCGATGGGCAGGGCGGTATCGTCGTAGGCCTGATGGGACAGTGCTTCGTCCACGAACAAATGCCGTGGCGTGGCGCGAATGGCTTCCAGCACCCGCTCATCGGTGATCCCCGATTCCCTCAGCCGGCTGATCAGCCGTTCCCGGGTACGCGCGGACGTCATGCCAATCCCACTTCGTCGGTCTGTCATGCTACAAAAATCCCAATGGGGCCAGACGCCCCCTGATATCAAAGCCTTTCCCGCGAGCGCCGTTCCGGCCCGCGAGTCTCCAGCAACTCCGCCAGCACGGTGGTGGCGAAGGCCCCGGCCGGCAGGTGGAAAGATAAATGCAGGGTATCGTCCCAGCTGTCCCAGTCGAGGCCGGACACCGGCAGACGGGTGGCGCGGCGGGCCGCGTCGACGCCCTGCCCCGCCAATCCCTCGATGACCGCGGCCCAAGGGGCCAGCACGGTCTGTTCCAATATCTGGCAAGCGCCCGATGATGCCATGCCCCCGGCGCCGGGCAAAGGCCCGGTGGGATGAACGTCCCCGGCACTCAAGCGGGTTTCGGCGCCCGGTTCATCGGCGGCGGCGAATAATCCACGGCTGCCGTCCGGTTGCAAAAGATCGCCGTCCAGCAGCCGGTCCCAGCAGCCACCACGCACCCGCTCCGCCAGCACCGCATTGAACAGCCCCGAGCGCACCGCCGACAGCCACAGGCCGCGCAGGGTGCGTTTGCGGGGCGCCTCGCCCTCTCCGCTCAGCCACGCCAGTCCACGCTGCCAGTTACTGTCGTCACGGCCAAAGCGCTGCTCACCGAAGTAGTTGGGCACGCCCAGGCGGGCGATCAGCGCCAGACGTTCCGCCAGCGCCGCCGGATCCGCCTGGACCTGACGCAGACACAGTTGGAAAGCATTGGCGCGATGGGTACCGCGATTCAACTTGCGCCGGTGGCGGCGAGCCTGCAACAGCCTCACCCCCGGCGGGCAGTCCAGGTCAGGGTCCGGTTTGCCGGGTAGATGGAGACTGAACCACTGGCGGGTAATGGCCCGGCGGTCCTTAAGCCCGCTATAGCCCACCGAGAGACGATGAATGCCGGCCTGGCGGGCCAGCCACAACGCCACGTCCTCGGTATTCCAATCGGTTTTCTCAATCTCCAGCCAGAGGTGCTCGCCCTCTCCTTCCGGCGTCACTGTCATGATCTCGTCGACGCGAAAGTCAGCGAACTGCTCCCGCATCAGGGCACGTCCCAGCGGCGCGCCATGGGCCGGCGGCCGCGCCGGGGCGCCGACGTTGTTCAAAACGGCGCCATTCAACTCAGTCACGTTCAAGCAACACCACCGCCTGCACCGCGATACCTTCGCCTCGTCCGGTGAAGCCCAGCCATTCCGTGGTGGTGGCTTTCACCGATACCGCGTCCAGAGCCAGCCCCATCAGGCCAGCGATACGTTCACGCATGGCCTGAACATGGGGAGCGATCTTAGGCTGCTGGCAGATCACGGTCAGATCCAGATTGAGCGGCCGCCAGTCACGGCCGGTCACGTCCTCTATCACCGCTTTGAGCAAAACCGCGGAATCAGCCCCTTTCCAGCGCGGATCGGTGTCCGGAAAATAATGGCCGATGTCTCCCAACGCCAGGGCGCCGAGCAGCGCATCACTGAGCGCATGCAGCGCCACGTCGCCATCGGAATGAGCCTTCAGGCCGCGTTCATGGGGAATGCGAATACCGCCGAGCATGACGTGATCCCCTTCACCGCTAAAGGCGTGAACGTCGAAACCCTGACCGATACGCAGGTTCATGATGACTCCTCCAGACCGGCTTCCTGCCCCTGGCGGCGCAGATAAAAGCGTGCCAGTGGCAGGTCTTCCGGTACCGTGATTTTGATGTTGTCGGCGTTTCCGGCCACCAGCCTGGGTCGCCAGCCGCGCGCTTCCATGGCCGACGCTTCGTCGGTGATGGCGTCATCCGGCACCGCCAGCGCCTCGGCCAGGGCCGCGGCTGGGAACAGTTGCGGGGTCAGGGCCCGCCAGATCAGGTTGCGATCCACGGTGGCGTCGATGCATTGGCCGGGATCCGCCCGTTTGATGGTATCCACCACCGGACAGGCCAGAATCCCGCCCTGCTCTGCGACACCGTCGAGCAGCTTCTGGATATCCGACAGGCGCACCAGAGGGCGCGCCATGTCATGGACCAGCGCCCAGGCGTCCGGCGTCTGCTCCAGCACCGCCTGGAGCCCGGCGCGTACCGACTCCGCGCGGCTGGCGCCGCCGGTGACGGTGCGGATACGCGGATGATCATGGAGCGACATTCCATTGAGCGACAATCGCGGCCACCAGGGGTCGCCCTCGGCCACCGCCACCACCACGCCGGACAGAGGCGCGAATGCCAGCAGCCGCTGCAGGGTATGTTCCGCCAGGGTACGGCCTTCCAGCGTCAGGTATTGTTTCGGCAGGCTGGCGCCCATACGCGCGCCGACGCCGGCGGCGGGCACCACCGCGTACAAAGGGAAAGGCTTAACGCTTGTCGTCACGGGGCGCGTCCGGTTCCAGGATCAGGAAGAAGGTCTCGCCATCACGGATCATACCGAGATCCTTGCGCGCCAGCTCCTCCACCGCATCGCTGCCTTCCTTGAGGTCACGCACGTCCGCCGCCATCAGGCGGTTGCGTTCACTGAGGGACTGGTTCTGTTCGGAGAGCGCCTGAACCTCCTTTTTCAGGGTCGCCACATGGCGCAGGCTGCCCTCCCCGAACCACAGGCGCACCTGCAGTACCACCAGCAGCAAAGCCAGAACGGCGAGCATGACCTGGCGGGCCGGGGACAGTTTCATGGGCAATCCTCATCACGGGCGGCCGCCGGCCGCCCGCCGCTCCTCACAGGAATTTGAACTCTTTGCGACCTTTGTAGGCGGCGCGGCCCAATTCCTCTTCGATACGGATCAGACGATTGTATTTGGCCACCCGGTCGGAGCGGCACAGAGAACCGGTTTTGATCTGGCCGGCGGCGGTGGCCACCGCCAGGTCGGCGATGGTGGTGTCGGCGGTTTCACCGCTGCGGTGAGAGATCACCGCGGTGTAGCCGGCGTCCTTGGCCATCTTGATGGCGTCCAGCGTTTCCGACAGGGAGCCGATCTGGTTGAACTTGATCAGGATGGAATTGGCCACGTTCTGGTCGATGCCCTGCTTGAGGATCTTGGTGTTGGTGACGAACAGATCGTCTCCCACCAATTGCACCCGGCTGCCCAGGGTCTGGGTCAGAATCTTCCAGCCTTCCCAGTCGGACTCATCCATGCCGTCCTCGATGGAAATGATCGGGTAACGGTCACACAGTTCGGCCAGATAATCACTGAAACCGGCGGCGTCCATGCTGCGCCCTTCACCAGCGAGCACATATTGACCGTCCTTGTAGAACTCGCTGGAAGCGCAGTCCAGGGCCAGCGTAATGTCCTCGCCAGCTTTGTAACCGGCCAGGTCTATGGCCTTCATAATCGCTTCCAGGGCCGCCTCGTTGCTGGGCAGATCCGGAGCGAAACCGCCCTCGTCCCCCACCGCCGTGCCCAACCCTTGCTTCTTCAGCACACTCTTCAAGGCGTGGAACACTTCGGCGCCGTAGCGGATCGCCTCGGCCACGGTGGGAGCGCCCACCGGTTGAATCATGAATTCCTGGATGTCGACGTTGTTATCGGCGTGCTCACCGCCGTTGATGATGTTCATCATCGGTACCGGCAGGGAGTACTCGTTGTCATCGTCCTGAAGATCGGAAATGTATTCGTACAACGGCTTTTGCTGGAACCGCGCGGCGGCCTTGGCCGTCGCCAGGGACACCGCCAGAATCGCATTGGCGCCAAGGCGGCCTTTGTTGTCGGTGCCGTCGGAGTCGATCATCAACTGATCCAGCTCACGCTGGGCAACCGCGTCACGGCCCACCAGCAATTCACGGATCTCGGAATTGACGTTGCCCACGGCCCGGGTCACGCCCTTGCCCAGATAACGGTCTTTGTCACCGTCACGCAGTTCCAGTGCTTCGCGGGAGCCGGTGGAGGCACCACTGGGGGCGCAGGCACTGCCGCTGGCGCCGGATTCGAGAATCACATCGGCTTCAATAGTGGGGTTGCCGCGGGAATCCAGAATTTCGCGGGCCTTGATGTCGACGATCTTGGACATGGGAGAGCTACTCCAGAATTTCAATTCAGTCGTTGTCGAAGGCGGGGAATGCCTTGACCGTATTATCCAGGGTTTGCAACTGCGCCAGGAATGGCTCCAGGCGATCCAGACGCAGGGCGCAGGGGCCATCACATTTGGCGTTGTCCGGGTCGGGATGGGCTTCCAGGAACAGGCCGGCGATGCCCTGGCTGATACCGGCACGGGCCAGTTCCGCCACCTGGGCGCGGCGGCCACCGGCGGAGTCGCTGCGGGCACCGGGCATCTGCAGGGCATGGGTGACATCGAAGAACACCGGATAACCGAACGTCTTCATGATGCCGAAGCCGAGCATGTCCACCACCAGGTTGTTGTACCCGAAGCTGGAGCCCCGCTCACAGAGGATCAGCTGGTCGTTACCGGCTTCCTCGCACTTGTGCAGAATGTGGCGCATCTCTTGGGGCGCCAGAAACTGGGGCTTCTTGATATTGATGATGGCCTCGGTTTTTGCCATCGCCACCACCAGATCGGTCTGCCGGGCGAGAAACGCCGGCAATTGAATGATGTCCGCCACTTCCGCCACCGGCGCCGCCTGATAGGGCTCGTGTACATCGGTGATCACCGGGCACTGGAAGGTCCGTTTGATCTCCTCGAAGATCTTCAACCCTTCTTCCATGCCCGGCCCGCGAAAGGAATGCAGGGAGGAGCGGTTGGCCTTGTCGAAGCTGGCCTTGAACACCCAGGGGATCCCCAGCTTTTCGGTGACCCGGGCGTAATGCTCCGCCACCCGCAGGGCCAGGTCCCGGGACTCCAGCACGTTCATGCCGCCGAACAAGGCCATCGGGGCGTCGTTGGCGAAACGCAGACCGTCAAGCTGGATGGTTATCTGGCTGCTCACGGATTAACTCTCCTTGTGGGCCAGCGCCGCTTCCACGTATCCCTTGAACAGGCCGTGGCCGTCGCGGGGCGTGGAGGTGAATTCCGGGTGGAACTGGCAGGCCACGAACCACGGATGATCCGGCACTTCGATCACTTCCACCAGTTCGCCGTCATGGGAGCGGCCGGCGATGCGCAGGCCAGCGCCTTCCAATTGCGGCAGGTAATTGTTGTTGACCTCGTAGCGGTGCCGGTGTCGTTCAACGATATGAGAACGACCGTAGCACCGGGCCGCCACGGAATCCTCTTCCAGCACGCATTCCTGGCCACCCAGACGCATGGTACCACCCAGATCGGAGGTTGCCGAACGCAACTCCTTGCCGCCGTCCTCACGGGTCCACTCGGTGATCAACGCCACCACCGGCTCCGGCGTGTCCGGTCTCAGTTCGGTGGAATGGGCGTCTTTCAGGCCGGCCACGTGGCGGGCGTATTCGATCAACGCCAGTTGCATACCCAGGCAGATCCCCAGATACGGCACGTTGTTTTCCCGGGCATAGCGGATCGCCGCGATCTTGCCCTCGGTGCCCCGGTCGCCGAAACCGCCGGGCACCAGAATGGCGTCCACCGACGCCAGTTCACCGGTGCCGTTGCGTTCGATGTCCTCGGCGTCGATATAGCGGATGTTGACGCGCGCATGGTTGGCGATGCCGGCGTGCATCAGCGCTTCGTTGAGCGACTTGTAGGCGTCCGCCAGTTCCACGTACTTGCCCACCATGCCGATGGTGACTTCGTGCTGGGGATGCAACTGGGCCTCCACCACCCGGTCCCATTCGGACAGATCCGGTTGCGGCAGGTCGAGCCCGAATTTTTCCACCACGATGGCGTCCAGTCCCTGTTCGTGCATGCCACGGGGAACCTGATAAATGCTCTTGCAGTCCGGCGAGGAGATCACCGCCCGGGCTTCCACATTGGTGAACAGCGCGATCTTCTCACGGGCGCTTTGCGGAATCGGATTATCAGCGCGGCATACCAGAATGTCCGGCTGCAGGCCGATGGAACGCAGCTCTTTGACCGAGTGCTGGGTCGGCTTGGTTTTGATCTCACCGGCGGTGGCAATGTACGGCACCAGCGTCAGGTGCACCAGCAAGGACCGGCTGGAACCCAGTTCCACACGCATCTGCCGCACCGCTTCCAGGAACGGCAAGGACTCGATGTCGCCGGCGGTGCCGCCGATCTCGACGATGGCCACGTCGGCGTCGCCAGCGCCTTCCTGGATCTTCAGTTTGATTTCATCGGTGATGTGCGGGATCACCTGCACGGTGGCGCCCAGATATTCGCCACGGCGCTCCTTATCCAGCACGTCCTGATAGACACGGCCGGTGGTGAAGCTGTTGCGGCGGCTGAGCCGGGTACGGATGAAGCGCTCATAGTGCCCCAGATCCAGGTCGGTCTCGGCACCGTCCTCGGTAACGAACACCTCCCCGTGCTGATAGGGGCTCATGGTGCCTGGATCCACGTTGATGTAGGGGTCCATCTTGATCAGAGTGACCTTAAGGCCACGGGCCTCGAGCAACGAGGCCAGGGACGCCGAGGTAATCCCCTTGCCAAGGGAAGACACCACACCGCCAGTGACAAAAATATAACGTGCCATGCACCCACCAGAATCAGTCATGGATTGAACGTGCCCAAGCCGTCACCGGCTATTTCATTTTCATCGACCGTGCCACCGATCTTTCCACAACCTGCCGCGGGCCCCAAGCCCCGGAGGTGAGAAAGCGCCAACCAGACACCAAAAAAATACCTTTGCTCACCACGGTGGGCAAAGGTGTGTTCTGTTTCGTCTTGGAACGGACGTACCGCCGGGTCTCGGTATTCCTGAAATATCAGGGAGTTGGGCTACGTCAGGATGGGATGAAATAGTAACAGAACGGCTGCCGCCAGGGAACCACCGCCGCACCGTGAAAACGGGTAAAAACGTAAAAGGCGGCACTGTTGTTGGCTACCTGATACGTGGAAAGACAGGCTATTCGCGAGTTAACCCGCTTCCCACGGCAGCTTTGCAGGCCCGCCCGTGGGCAGCGAGTTCACTCGCGAATGCCGACCTATCAGCGCAACTGCCACGGCCGGCAGCGGTGCCGGTCCACGCCGTCGGCGACGCCGATCATTGGCACCGACATCAACTCATCATCCTGATACAACAGGGGCCATTGGCGGCGTCGCCAGGGCGGCACCCCGGCCACGCGCCATAATTCCGATACCTGCTGGCGCTGACCGTGACGGCGCAAACGCTCACCGCCAACGAAAGGCCGTAGTTGCACATCACCGGGCGGAACCCACAGCGTCACCTCACCCTCCCCCGGCAGCAAGCGCCAGAGACCGGAATCTGGTGGCTCGTCACCAGCCCGCCAATGCAAAGAGCCGCTGAGCGGTTGCAGGTCACCATCACGGAGCAGGTAAAGATCACCGCGATAACGGCGCAGAGTGTGTCCGCCCCAGGTCACCCGGGCTTCGCGGTCCGACGGTGCCCGCAACAGGCCACGGATTTGCCCGGTGATGGCCACGGAGGGCGGTGGCGCTCCCGCCTGGTCCAACCACCAGCGCAGCAGATTATCCCGGCGTTCACGGCTCAATGCCGCCAACTCCCGTAAAGGCAACCGATCCCGCTGCGCCGCCAGCGCCCGGGCATCCTCCGCCGCCCTCTCGTCCAGCAAGGTGGCGGCATCCGCCATTACCCCGGCGGTGCGGGCCAGGATCGTCGGAGCGCCTGGCCAGGTAGCGGCCAGGCGGGGCAGGATTTCATGACGCAGCCGGTTCCGGCGCAGACCGACATCAGCGTTACTGGGGTCCTCTACCCAATCCAGGCCCCGACGGCGGGCTTCACGTTCCAGTTGCCCCCGCCCGAACGCCAGCAACGGCCGGCATCCCCTCCAGCGAGGAATGTTCGGTCATCGCCGCCAGCCCCTGCACGCCGGCGCCACGCAGCAGGTTCAGCATGACCGTTTCGGCCTGGTCGTCGCGGTGATGGGCGGTGATCACGGTGGCGCTGGCGGCATGTTCAGCCAGCGCCTGGTAACGGACGGCGCGGGCGCCGGGATTCGCGGCCGCCGGCACCGTCACCCGGACTTCCTCGAACGGCAGCTTCAGCGCCGCCGCCCGGGCCCGGCAGAACGCCGCCCAGTCCGCTGATCGCGCTTGTATTTGGTGATTGACGTGCAGCACCCGTAAGCGGGGGCCGAGACCGGCCTCCACCAGCAGGTGCATCAACAGAGAGGAATCAAGACCGCCGCTGAACGCCAGCAGCAAGGGCCCCGGCGGGGCCTGGGCCGCCGACACGCGGGGGACGGCGGCATCGGACATCACTCATCCACGGGGTCGCTGACGAAGTTACCGTAGCTCATCAGGCGCTCATAGCGGCGCTGAATCAGTTCCGGCTGCTCCAGGGCGTCAAGGCTGTTGAGCGCCGCGATCAGGGAGCGGCGCACGGCGTCGGCGGCCTGGTCGTAATCACGATGGGCGCCACCCAGCGGCTCCTGCACCACCTCATCGACGATGCCCAGCTCATGCAGACGGTTGGCGGTCAGCCCCATTGCTTCCGCCGCTTCCGGCGCCTTCTCGGCGCTGCGCCAGAGGATCGAGGCGCAGCCTTCCGGGGAAATCGTCGCATAAGTGCTGTACTGAAGCATTTGCAAGTGGTCGCAAACGCCCAGAGCCAGCGCGCCGCCGGAACCGCCTTCGCCGATCACCGTGGCGATGATCGGCACTTTCAACTGGGACATCACCCGCAGATTACGGGCGATTGCCTCGGACTGGCCGCGCTCTTCCGCGTCGATGCCGGGGAAAGCGCCAGGGGTGTCGATGAAGGTGAAGATCGGCATCCGGAACCGCTCCGCCAGCTCCATCAGGCGCAACGCCTTGCGGTAGCCTTCCGGGTTGGGCATGCCGAAGTTACGACGCACTTTTTCCTTCACTTCCCGGCCCTTCTGGTGGCCGATCACCATGACCGGACGGTCGTCCAGACGGGTGATGCCGCCAACGATGGCCGGATCATCAGCAAAGCTGCGGTCGCCGTGCAGTTCGTCGAAGTCGCCGAAGATGCGCTTGACGTAATCCAGCGTGTAAGGGCGCTTGGGATGCCGGGAAAGCTGCGAGATCTGCCAGGAGGTCAGCTTGCTGAAGATGTTCTCGGTAAGCGTGATCCCCTTCTCCTGCAGCTTGCCGATCTCGTCGGAGATACTGACCTCGCTGCCGGTGCCTACGAGTCGCAGTTCCTCGATTTTGGCTTCCAGTTCCGCAATAGGTTGTTCAAATTCGAGGAAATTCGGATTCATGTGCTACCCCTTGTCACAGTGCGCTCAAGTGTAGCCGCAATACAATGACAGCGTCGAGATACCTGGCTGGGTGTAAAGTTGCAAGTTGTTACCGGACGCCGGACGCCGGACGCCGGACGCCG
>NZ_AQPF01000073.1:0-12562 GCF_009846745.1 Alcanivorax xiamenensis
AAGCGATCGCCGGGGCAAGCAACAGCGCCGCTGCCCCAAGGCGTCGTGGCCCGAGATGGGACTTCAGTCGGGAACGGGAGATCATTTCAGGAAATCCTCCAAAGATTATTGTGGTCGTTATTGCTCTTTTTCTTTATTTGCGTTTTCGCGTTTTCTTTTTTGTTTTAAGAAAGAGGCCATCTTCATGATTGGCAGCCAGAGCCTAGGAGCGGCCGGCCGGCGCCCATAACCGGCGATTGAGAATGGTCGGTCACGTTTTTGAGGTTGTGTTAAAAAAATCATTTAAAACAATGGGTTGGATTTGGTTTAAGGAAAAGCGAGAGGCGCTGGGCGAAGCGCTGGGAAGGATAAGGACAAGGGATAAGTAAACAAAGTGATGTCGTTATTCTACCATTTTGTTGTCTTTTTCGGACAAAACAATGCCGCTCTGTCCTTTAATGAAGAGCGGTGACGGGATTATTAATTGATTGGAGAAATGTATTTTAAAAAGGGGACAGGAAAAGGGGGCGGCCATGGGCAGCCTCTGAAAAAACGTCATCCCGGATCAAGCCCGGGATGACGGAGCCGCTGTGGGAAGCGAGCTTGCTCGCGAATCAGCTTTGGCGTTTTGGGGGCTATTCGCTGGCAAGCCAGCTTCCCACAGCGGCTTTGTAGCCCGGTCTGGAGCTGGCCCTGCTGGCGAACAGAGAGGGAAGGGATCAGCGGGGTTTCACTGTCATATCGATACCCAGTGCCCGCATCACTGCGAGCGTGGTTTTGAGCGTCGGGTTGCCTTGCTGGCTGAAGGAGCGGTAAAGCTGTTCGCGGGACAGACCGGTTTGCCGGGCGATTTCCGTCATGCCTTTGGCGCGGGCCACCACACCCAGCGCATGGGCAATGTAGCCGGCATCGCCGGTGGCGAAGGCTTCCGTCATGAAAGTGGCGATCGCGGTTGGAGAGCCAAGGTCTTCCGCCGGATCGTAGGAGGTTAATGCATCCACGTTTTTCTCCATTCCCGGGCCCGCCAGCGTTTGAATACATCGGTTTGTCTGATTTCCAGAACAGATTGTGGTTTATAAACCACAGTCATGGCAACATCCTTTTGAACCCGGGGCTTCGCGGCGGCTTTGGTGCTTTTGGCCCTGTTGTTTCAAACGGATGTCTTGACGGATGTCGGCGCGGACCTCAATTGATGTCCGCTTTCTTCGAACGTTCCGTAGGAATAGATCCCCGTTTTTCCTGAGCGGGCCTCCTGGGAAACCCCATTCGCTGCTAAAGCGGCTTCCCACAGCCCGGCTTACGAAGCCGCTGTGGGAAGCGAGCTCGCTCGCGAATCAGCTTTGGCGTTTGGGGCTATTCGCTGGCAAGTCAGCTCCCCACAGCGGCCTTGCATATCCCCATGCCGTGGAGCCACGCCCGGCCATGGGCTATAATGCGCGCCCCTCGTTCCAGCCAGGAGTGCCCCCAATGACGGTGATTCGCCAGGACGATCTGATCCAAAGCGTGGCCGATGCCCTGCAGTACATCTCCTATTACCACCCGGTGGACTTCATCCGCGCGGTAAAGGAAGCCTACGAGAAGGAAGAGAGTAAGGCGGCCAAGGACGCCATGGCGCAGATTCTGGTGAACTCGCGGATGTCCGCCATGGGGCACCGCCCGATCTGCCAGGACACCGGTATCGTCACCGTGTTCGCCAAGGTCGGCATGAACGTCACTTTCGAGGCCTCCCCCGGGGAAGAGAGCATGTCTCTGGACGACATGATCAACGAAGGCGTGCGCCGGGCCTACAACCACCCGGACAACGTGCTGCGCGCCTCGGTGCTGGCCGATCCGGATGGCAAGCGCGCCAATACCAAGGACAACACGCCGGCGGTGATCAACTATTCCATCGTGCCCGGCGACACCCTGGAAATCGACGTGGCCGCCAAGGGCGGCGGTTCCGAGGCGAAATCCAAGTTCGCCATGCTCAACCCGTCCGATTCCATCGTTGACTGGGTGCTGGAGCAGGTGCCGAAGATGGGCGCCGGCTGGTGCCCGCCGGGCATGCTCGGCATCGGTATCGGCGGTACCGCCGAGAAGGCCATGCTGATCGCCAAGGAATCCCTGATGGACCCCATCGACATTCACGAGCTGCAGGCCCGTGGCCCACAAACCCGGGCGGAAGAACTGCGCCTGGAGCTGTTCGAGAAGGTCAATGCGCTGGGCATCGGCGCCCAGGGCCTGGGTGGCCTGACCACCGTTCTGGATGTGAAAGTGGCGGATTATCCGACCCACGCGGCCAACAAGCCGGTGGCGATCATCCCCAACTGTGCCGCCACCCGCCATGCCCACTTTATTCTTGACGGTAGCGGCCCGGCGGATCTCAAGGCGCCGGATCTCGAAGAATGGCCGGACATTGCCTGGGGCAATGATGAAGGCGCCAAGCGCGTCAATCTGGACACCGTGACCCCGGAAGAAGTGCAGACCTGGCAGCCCGGCGACACGCTGCTGTTGTCCGGCAAGCTGCTGACCGGCCGTGATGCCGCCCACAAGCGCATGGTGGATATGATTTCCAAGGGCGAGAAACTGCCGGTGGACTTCACCAACCGCTTTATTTACTACGTTGGCCCGGTGGACCCGGTGGGCGACGAGGTGGTGGGCCCGGCCGGTCCGACCACCGCCACCCGCATGGACAAGTTCACCCGCACCATGCTCGAGGAAACCGGGCTGATCGGCATGGTCGGCAAGGCCGAGCGTGGCGATACCGCGATCCAGGCGATCAAGGACAACAAGGCGGTTTACCTGATGGCCGTGGGCGGTGCCGCTTACCTGGTGTCCAAGGCGATCCGCAAGTCCCGCGTGGCGGCCTTCGAGGACCTGGGCATGGAAGCGATCTACGAATTCGAGGTGGAAGACATGCCGGTGACCGTGGCGGTGGATTCCAATGGCGAATCGGTACACAAGACCGGCCCGGTGATCTGGAAAGAGAAGATCGCCGCCAAGAAGTCGGCATAATCCTGTCTCGCTTCCGCTCCGGGGAACCTCTCGGGGCGGAACGCGTCAGACACACCACTATGAATACTCTTGCGTTGTCTCGCTATGGGGCATTGGCGTTGTGCGTCCTGTTGCTGGGGGGGTGTGCCGGTCTGCGGCAAACCGCCGGCGGCTGGCTCGGCCTGGCTCCGGCGCCGGCCACGGTGGCCGGCCTGGACTACGCCACCCAGAAGCGACTGGGGATCGACGAGCCGGCCTGTGACGAGTTGGCCACGGCGTGGCGGGGGGATCGCTGGCTGCCCGATGATCAGCGAGCGGGTCTGATTGCCCGCTGTGGTGTCGGGGTGCGCGGGGCGCTGACTGCCCGTGAACAGGATCAGGAGCTGGATCGCCTGGTGTCCGAGGCCTGGGACGCCACTATTCAGGCGCGGCTGGAACGTGAGCGGCGGGAACGTCGCCGTGAGCAGGTGCGTCGTGCCATAGCCCTGGCCCGGGAAGAGGCCGAGGCCCGCAACGACTCCGCCGCTGACGACGCCATGGCGGAACTGCGCGAGCGCATGGCGGACGCGCATATCCTGCAAGTGCTCAGAGAAGTGCCGGACCAGCCACTGGCCTATGCTATCGGGCAGCCCTCGGAACGCTCCATGAAGGAATTTCTCTCCTGCCTTGAAGTGGCCTATCCCAATGAAGGCTATGAGACGCAATGGGAGGGCGACAGCTTGTCGGTGCGCGCGCTCAACGCCACCATGCCCCGGGGAGACGTGAACATCGACACCCAGTTTGTCAGCGTCTGGAACACCTGGATGCTGAAGTCCCTGAGTGTGGCCGAACTGCGGGCCACCAACGCCCAGGATCGCTTCATGCTGGCTCAGAACCTGGTGGCGGGGCAGTGTTATGACGTGGATGGGCGGTTGTAGGTGGCCGGTTTATAGATAGGTTCGATTTGCTTGCAAGCGGAGCGCCGCCCGGCAATCTTCCCACAGCGGCTTCGTGGTTGCCCCACTGTGGGAGACTGCCTTGGCAGCGAATCGCCAGCGGAATTCAGGGCCGTGGCGTGGTTGCCCGATCCACCAGATACACCAGCCCGTGATAATCAATCCCGCCATGATGGCTGAGGCCGATCTCGCAGGTGCGGCTGGTGGAGATCCCTTCATCGCAGTGCTGCACGGTGTCGCGCAGATCGCGCAGCGCATGGGCGTTCAGTTCCGGGGTGGTGAACCCTTTGTCACCGGCGAAGCCGCAGCAATGAATCCCTTCCGGCACCACCACCTCCCGGGCGCAGCGGCGGGCAATCTCGATCAGCCCGGCGCTTTCCCCCAGGTGTTGCGTGCTGCAGGTGACGTGCACCGCCACCGAAGTGTCCAGTGGTGAAAAGGTGAGCCGGGGGTACAGCTGCTCGCGGATGAACTTCACCGGATCGTACAGTTTCAGGCGTGGATCCAGGCCGCCTTGTACCAGCCGCAAGGTGCAGGGGCTGGTGTCGCAGTACACCGGATCCTCGCCGTCGCGGCTGGCTTTGAGCAGGGCGGCCGCCAATTGATCCTGTTTACGCTCTCCCGGTTCCGGGTAGCCCTTGGAAGCAAAGGGCTGGCCGCAGCACAGGCTGTCCAGATCCTCCGGAAACACCACCTCGAAGCCTGCTTTTTCCAGCAGTGCCCGGGTTTTGTCGATCAGTGGTACCTGTTCCGGGTCACTTAGTGACGGTCCCATGGTGCGGGATACGCAGGCGGCCAGATAGACCACGCGCGGGCGTTCCCCGGCGGAAAGCGGTTGATGTCGGGGCAGGGAAGTGGCTTGCGGCATGGCCGGCGTCCACAGGGGAATGCGTTCTCCGGACAAACGCCGAAGGCCATTGGCAAGCGTCTGCAGCCGTTCCCCGCCGAGCAGTTTTTGCGCGGTGGTGGCGCCGCGCAAAGTGATCCGGGTGGCGCCGAGCGCGCCGCTGAAATGATCGGCCAGCCGGTCGGCGGTGCCGGTGTGCCGGGTCTGTCCGGCTCTTAATTCACGCACCAGATCGCCGGTATTGATGCCCACCGGGCAGCGCTGGGCGCACAAGCCGGTGGCCGCGCAGGAATCGATGCCGCGATACAGATAGTCGTTCCACAATGGTGTGGCGCCAGCGCCGGAGCGGCGTTTGGCCTGGATGTCCCGCCACACCACGATGCGCTGGCGCGGTGTCAGGGTCAGGCCGCGGGAAGGGCACACCGGTTCGCAGAAGCCGCACTCGATGCACTTGTCGACGATCTCGTTGGCGGCGGGCAGCGGCTTGAGATGTTTCAGGTGAATGCGCGGGTCCTCGGACAACACCACATCCGGGTTGAGGATGCCGGCGGGGTCCAGCAGCCGTTTGATTCTCCACATCAGCTGATAGGCGTCGTGGCCCCATTCCAGTTCCACGAACGGCGCCATGTTGCGGCCGGTGCCGTGTTCCGCCTTGAGCGCGCCGCCGAAATCCTCCGCCACCAGTCTGGCCACGTCGCCCATGAAGGCTTCGTAGCGTTGCACCTGGGCCGGATCGTCGAAGCCCTGGGTGAATACGAAATGCAGATTGCCTTCCAGGGCGTGGCCAAAGATGATCGCTTCGTCATAACCGTGTTTATCGAACAGGGTGAGCAGGCCGCGCACGCCGTCGGCGAGTTGTTCCACCGGGAAGGTCACGTCCTCGATGATCACAGTAGTGCCGGTGGCGCGCACCGCGCCCACCGCCGGGAAGGTGCCTTTGCGGATGGCCCAGAGTTGCTCGTTGACCGCTGGATCGGTGCTGAAGTCCACCTGCTTTTCCACCGCGAACGACGCGAGGGCCTGACGGATCCCCTGTAATTGCTCTTGCAACAGGCTTTCGGCGGCGGCGCGGGATTCGATCAGCAGCGCGCAGGCGCCGTCGGACAGGCCCGGCACCCAGTCGGGCATGCCCGGTTGATCCTGTACCGAGCGCAGGCTGCGGCGGTCGAGCAATTCCACCGCCGATACCGGCTGTTGCTTCAGCACCGGCACCGCCCGGCAGCAGGTGTCCACGTCGGGAAACACGATCAGGGCGCTGGCCCGGTGCGGGTATTCCGGCACGGTGTCGTAGGTGACCGCGCTGATGAAACCGAGAATCCCCTCGGAGCCGACCATCAGATGGGTGAGGATTTCCAGCGGATCGCCGTAATCCACCAGCGCGTTCAGGGACAGCCCCGTGGTGTTCTTGAGACGGTACTTGTGGCGAATGCGACTGCTCAAGGCGTTGTCGGCACGAGTCTCCCGGCCCAGAGCCGCCAGTTGTTCCAGCAGGGCGGCGTGACTTTGCCGGAAGCGCGTGACGCTGTCCGCGTCCTCGGTGTCGAGCACGGTGCCGTCGGCCAGTACCAGACGCATGCCGGCCAGGGTGTGGTAGGTATTCTGGGCGGTGCCGCAGCACATGCCGCTGGAATTGTTGGCGACGATGCCGCCGATCCTGGCGGCGTTGATGGACGCCGGGTCCGGGCCGATCTTGCGGCCCAGCGGTGCCAGCCAGGCGTTGGCCTGGGCGCCGATGACGCCGGGTTGCAGGCGGATCTGTGCGCCGTCGTTGCGAATTTCCCGGCCGTTCCACTGGTCGCCCAGCACGATCAGCACGGAATCACTGATGGCCTGGCCGGACAAACTGGTGCCGGCGGCGCGGAAGGTCACCGGCACCGCGTGTTCGCCGGCCAGCGTCAGCAGCGCCACCACTTCCGCTTCCGTTTCCACCCGGATCACCAGCTTCGGAATCAGGCGGTAAAAGCTGGCGTCGGTGCCGAACGCCAGGGTGGACAGCGGGTCGTCGAAACGCCGTGCGGCGGGAATCAGGGTTTCCACCGCTCGCAGAAAAGGGGCGGGCAGCGGGCCGTGGTCGGCAGCGGTCATGCGTCCTCCAGAATCAGTACCACCAGGTCCTTGGGGCCGTGGGCGCCGTAAGCCAGTACCTGCTCGATGTCGGCGGTCTTGGACGGGCCGGAAATCAACAGCGCGTTGGTGGGCATGCCGGCGCGCCAGTTCAAGGCGCGCTGGGCTTCATAGAGATTGTCATGAATGGTGCTGGCGCGCAGCAGCGCGAAATGCACCGGCGGCACCAGACTCATCAAGCGTGGTTCGTGGCGGTCCGGGCACAGAATCAGACTGCCGGTGGCGGCAATGGCGCCGACCGTGCCGGTGAGACTGGCCGGAGTGTCATGGAACAGCTCGGGCTTCCACTCTTCCACCGGCCGGTCATAGGCGCGCAGCGTTGGCGCATCGGAACGGCGTTGCCAGTATTCGCTCAGTTGCCGGCCATGGTCGGTTTCCGGTGCGATCAGCAGGCGGGTCAGCTGTTTTTCGGCGAGCAGGGCGGCCAGCAGATCGGGCCATTGAGCCTGGCTGGTGAGATGAATTTCCGTGTGCACCGCTTCCATCAATTCCCGCAAGCGGGCAATGCGCTGCTCCGGCGGGTAGCGCCAGGGCTCGGTGACCAGCGTCTGGTCGAAATCGTCCGGCAGCGCTTCGGTGCCGGTCAGGCTGCGCCGGAGTTTGTCGAGAATGCGGGCTTTGGCGCTCATCGGGACTGCTCCAGATGTTGGCGGGCCAGTTCGTGCAGGGAACGGGCGGCGGGTTTCGGGGCGCCGCGATGCTCGGTCCAGGGGCCGAGACGCGGGGGTGTCAGCGCGCGCAAGCGGGTGGCGAAAAAGCGGAACAGCCGGTACAGCAGCGGGCGCGTGTACAGTGTGCGCCAGAGCGTCCAGACGGTGCTCTCCAGTGCCGAGTATTTGCTGCCCTGGCCGCGCATCACGGCGTGCTCCGGGTCGGGGCGGGACACGTTTTCTTCGCGCAGCCGCCGCAACAACGACGGAATCGGAATCCGCACCGGGCAGACTTCACCGCAGGCGCCGCACAGGGAAGACGCGCTGGGATGGTCCGGCACTTTGTCGAGGCCCACCAGGTGCGGGGTGATGATGGCGCCGATGGGGCCGGGGTAGACCTCGCCGTAGGTGTGGCCGCCGACGCGGGTATACACCGGGCAGTGGTTCATGCAGGCGCCGCAGCGGATGCAGTTCAGGGTCTGCCGCAGTTCACCATCGGCGAAGGCCTGGCTGCGACCATTGTCGAGCAACACCAGATGGACTTCTTCCGGCCCGTCGCGCTCGCCGTCCTGGCGCGGACGGGAGATCATGTTGATGTAGGTGGTGATCGGCTGCCCCAGGGCGGAACGGGTCAGTAATGACAATAGAGGCACCACGTCGCGCAGATGGGCGACCACTTTCTCGATGCCGGTGACGGCAATGTGCACCTTGGGCACGGTGGTGCTCATGCGGCCGTTGCCTTCGTTCTCCACCAGCACCAGGGTGCCGGTTTCGGCCACCGCGAAATTGACGCCGGAGACACCGATGTCGGCGTCGAAGAATTTTTGCCGCAGCACCCGGCGGCCGGTCTGGATCAGTTGGTTGACGTCGCGGGTGTAGGGCTCGTCCAGTTCCCGTTCGAACAGCCTGGCCACCTGGTCGGCGTTCTTGTGGATCGCCGGCATGATGATGTGCGAGGGCTTTTCGTGGTCGAGCTGAATGATGTACTCGCCCATGTCCGATTCCAGACATTCGATACCGTGGTCGGCGAGGACATGGTTCATGTCCATCTCCTCGCTGACCATGGACTTGCCTTTGATCACCTGTTTGGCCTGACGGCGCTCGGCGATGTCGAGGACGATGCGGTTGGCCTGCTCGGTGGTTTCCGCCCAGTGCACCTGGATGCCATTGGCGGTGAGATTGCTTTCCAACTGCTCCAGCAGGTCCGGCAGCCGGGACAGCGCGCGGGCGCGGATGTGATTGCCCAGGGTGCGCAACCGTTCGCGCTCGTCGGCGTCGCTGAAGGCGGCGGCGCGCTTCTCCATCAGTGAGTCCATGGCACCGCGAAAATTACGTCTGAGTTGGGCGTCCCCCAGTGCATCGTGGGCGCGGCTCTTGAATTCATCCCGTAGCGGGATGCGCGCGGGCTGGCTCATGGCTGGCCTCCGGTGCGTTGCCAAAGAAAGCTGGCCAGGTGCTGACCTTGCAGGGGCGCCCGCTGTTTTTCCAGGGCGCCGTTGATGTTCATCAGGCAGCCGGCGTCCGCGCTCACCACGCGGGCGGCGCCGCTGTCGCGCAGGGCGCGGGTCTTGTCCGCCACCATGGCGCCGGAGATGTCCGGCATGCGCACGCAGAAAGTGCCACCGAAGCCGCAGCACTCGCTTTCGTGATCATGGTCCACCCGGCGTACCCCGGACAACTGATCGAGCAGGGCGCGGGCGTGGTGGTGGGTGTGCATTTCCCGGCGGGCGCTGCAGGAAGTGTGCAGGGCGACCTCGGTGGATGGGCCTTGATCGCGCAGCTCGACGCGGCAAACGTACAGCAGGAATTCCGCCAGTTCATAGGTGCGCTCAGCCACGGCCCTGGCCAGTGCCAGGGTATCCGGTTCGTCGGCGAACAGTTCCTGGTAATGATGACGGAACATGCCGGCGCAGGAACCGGAGGGCACCACCACCGGCCAGTCCTGGTCGAACAGCGCCAATTGCGCCCGCGCCACGTCGCGCGCCTGGTCGGTGTAACCGCTGGTGTAGGCCGGTTGGCCGCAGCAGCTCTGCGCCTGGGGGAATGCCACCTGGATTCCCTCCCGCTCCAGCAGCCGGATGGCGTCCATGCCGGCCTCCGGGAAAAACAGATCCACCACGCAGGTGCCGAACAGATAAATCCGCTCGGGTTTGGGCTCCGGGTAAATGCGCGGCGCGGCGCTCGGCTCGGCGACGCGGGTGGCCTGGGGAACGAAGGTGCGGGGAGTACTCATGGGGGGCGATTCCTTCATTGAACCAGTGGGTCGGTGACGCCGAGCAGATAGAGTGTCACCAGGGCAATCAGTCCCGTTATCATCACATAATAAAACGTCGGCCAGATGGTTTTGCGCAACGTCGCCCCTTCCTGGCCGAGCAGACCGACGGTGGCGGAGGCGGCCACCACATTGTGGATCGCCACCATGTTACCGGCGGCGGCGCCCACCGCCTGGGCCGCCACCATCATGGCACCGGACAGCCCGAGGTTGTGGGCGACGCCATACTGAAACTGGCTGAACATCATGTTGCTGACCGTGTTGGAGCCGGCCAAAAAAGCCCCCAGCGCGCCCACGGCGGGCGCGAACAGGGGGTAAATGCCGCCGACGCTATCCGCTACGTAGCGGGCCATGGCAATCGGCATGCTAGGCAGATCCGAGGCATTGACGCCGGAGTTGATCAGAATCCGCACCATCGGCACGGTGAACAACAACACGAACCCGGCGCTGAGTAGAACGCCGGAGGATTCCTTTACCGCCGCGCCCAGGGCGGCGGGTTTCATGCGGTGCAGGAAAAAGGTGATGGCCACCACCGTCACCAGGATGCCGCCGGGCAGATACAGCGGCTGGACGCTGGCGCTGATGCCGGCTTCTCCCAGCAGGTCGGTGCAGCCGACGGCCACGCTCTTCAGCGCCGCGCTGATGTCCGGGAACACGCGGCTGATCACCAGGAACAGGCCGACCAACACATAGGGCAGCCAGGCGCGCAGGGTGCCCATCGGGCGGGCGGCCAAATCCGCCACCTTGATTTCCAGACTGCCCAACCACTGCCGTGGCCAGTGTTCGGGGGCGGCGAAATCCCACTGCCGTTTGGGGACCAGGAAATTCAGACGAATGGCGGTGGTAACGATAGCCAGGCCGATCAAGCCGCCAAGCAGGGAGGGGAACTCCGGACCGAGCAGCAGGCCCGTGGCCAGATAGGGCAGCGTGAAGGCCAGGCCGGCGAACAACGCGAACGGAAGCACTTCGAAACCGGCTTTCCAGCTTTTTTCCTTGCCGAAGAAACGCGTCAGCATCAGCACCATGATCATTGGCATGACGGTACCCGCCAGCGCATGGGTGATGGCCACGCCACTGGTGATCTGCTGCAGGAACTGCTCCCAGCTGGAACCGCGTTCGGTCAGCTCGCGGCTCAGGGTGGCGCTGTCCAGACCACTGGTGACGCCCACCACGATCGGGGTGCCGACGGCACCGAAGGAGACTGGCGTACTTTGCACCAACATGCCCATCAGTACCGCCGCGAGCGCCGGGAAACCGATCGCCACCAGCAAAGGGGCGGCGATGGCCGCGGTGGTGCCGAAGCCGGAGGCGCCCTCGATGAAACTGCCGAACAACCAGGCGATGACGATGGCCTGAACGCGGCGGTCCGGGCTGAGCGTGGTGAAGCCCTTATGAATCACGGCAATGGCGCCGGAATGCTTGAGTGTGTTGAGCAGCAACAGGGCGCCGAAGATGATCCACAACAGACCGATGGTGATCACCAGCCCCTGCAGCGTGGAGGCGAGCAAGCGGTTGAGGCTCATGTCCCAGACCAGCAAGGCGATCAGGGCGGTGAACAGATAGACCACCGGCATGGCGCGGCGGGCCGGCCAGCGCAGGCCGATCAGTAGCAGCGCGGCGAGCACGATGGGGGAGAAAGCGAAAAGAGCAAGCAGGCCGGGTTGCATGGTATGACAGTCTCCTCGGCATTGTTGTTTGCATTATCGGCAAGGTCCTTGTAAATTGGTCTTACCAATTATCCAAATTGAAAAACTAGCCTAAAAGCTGATCTCTGATGCGTCAAGCCGGGGATCGGTACGACCTTTGTCTATCCACTGTGGATAATGGGTGGCGTGAAGGTTTGCAGCGTCGTAGGATAATTTAATTGGTAATACCAATTTGAGAGGTGGCATGAATACGGGGCAGGTTCGTCATCGGCGACTTTCCGATGAGATCGTGGAGAAGCTGGAAACGATGATTCTGGAGGGCAGTTTCAAAGCCGGAGAGCGTTTGCCGGCGGAACGTGCCCTGGCGGAGCAATTTGGTGTGTCGCGGCCTTCTCTGCGTGAGGCGATTCAGAAACTGGTGGTGCGGGGGCTGCTGACCAGCCGCCAGGGCGGCGGTACTTTCGTGGCGGAGCAGTTGGGCTCCACTTTCAGTGATCCGCTGCTGCATCTGCTGGAAAAGCACAGCGACGCCCAGCAGGACCTGCTGGAATTTCGTCATACCCTGGAAGGGGCCTGTGCCTATTACGCCGCGCAACGGGCCACGGAACTGGATCGCCAGCGCCTGCGTGATGCCTTTGACAATTTGCACCGCTGTTATAACGACGCCGAGGTGGCCCGTGCCGAGGAGGGCGCCGCCGATGCCGCCTTCCATCTGGCCATCGCCGAGGCCAGCCACAACGCGGTGCTTCTGCATACCATTCGTGGTCTGTTCGAACTGCTAAAGCACAACGTGGTCACCAACATCGGCGGTATGTACGAGCAGCGGAATGAAACCCGTGACATGTTGCTGGCCCAGCACCGTCAGCTTCTCGACGCCATTCTTGAACAGCGTGCCGAGGATGCCCGCGCGGTGGCTCAGAATCACATCAGCTATGTGCGCGAGGTGCTCGATGAGGCGCGCCAGCAGGCCCAGCGCTTGGAGCGGGCGGAGCGACGGGGGCGGCGTTGAGGAGCGTCAGACAATGTCATTCGCTTGCAAGCAAGCTTCCCACGGCGGCTTCGTAGTTTGTTGCTGTGGGAAGCGGCCTTGGCCGCGAATGCTCCTCCGGGCCGCTGGCAATTCGCTTGCAAGCAAG
>NZ_AQPF01000074.1:0-11802 GCF_009846745.1 Alcanivorax xiamenensis
CGCTGTGGGAAGCTTGCTGGCAAGCGAATGGTCAACAGCCCAGGGCAGCGGAGCACCGCCCGGGCTGCTTCCCACAGCGGCGCTGTAGCCCCCTCTGAATGGATGTCTTCGAGGTAACCGGGCAACACCCCGCAGCCCCGGGTTTTGACTGTAGCGCCTAGCGTCAGGCGCTTCTTCTTTTTGGCCCGAGAGGACGCGGCAAAGCCGGCCTCAATGGGCATCATGAGCCCATCGAATCCATTGGAGTCCCGAGATGACCGTAACCCTCGACCAGCCGCTGTCCCTGCCCTGCGGCGTGGCACTGAAGAACCGCCTGGGCAAATCGGCCATGAGCGAAACCCTGGGAACCCCGGGCAACCGGGTGACGCCACGCCTGGTGCGGCTGTATCGCGAATGGGCCCGGGGCGGCACCGGCCTGCTGGTCACCGGCAATGTCATGGTGGACCGCCGCGCCATCGGCGAGCCCTGCAACGTGGTGCTGGAAAACAACCGTGACAAACGGCTGCTGGAACGCTGGGCCCTGGCCGGGCGCGAGCAGGATACCCATATCTGGATGCAACTCAATCATCCCGGCAAACAGGCCCCGAAGGCGCTCAATCGTGGCGCGGTGGCCCCCTCCGCGGTGCCGTTCAGCGATCCCAAACTGGGTCGTTTCTTCCATCTGCCGCGAGCTTTGACGCAGGCCGAAATCGCCGACATCGTGCGCCGCTTCGGTGAATCCGCCGCTCTCGCCCGCGACGCCGGTTTCACCGGCGTGCAGATTCATGGTGCCCACGGCTATCTGGTCAGTCAGTTCCTGTCGCCACTGTCCAACCAGCGTGAAGACGAATACGGCGGCAACGCCGAGAATCGCCGCCGCTTTGTCCTGGAGGTGTACGACGCCATCCGCGAGCGGGTTGGCGACGATTTCCCGGTGTCGATCAAACTCAACTCCGCGGATTTCCAGAAAGGCGGCTTCGAGCAAGGCGAATCGCTGCAAGTGGTGGAAGCACTGGCGCAACGAGGCATGGATCTGATCGAGATTTCCGGCGGCACTTATGAGTCGCCGCGCATGGCCGGTCAAGGCGTGAAGGCGTCCACCCGCCGGCGCGAGGCCTATTTTCTCGACTACGCCGAACAGGTGCGGCAACGGGTGACGGTACCGCTGATGGTCACCGGCGGCTTCCGCACGCTGGAGGGAATGAACAGCGCCCTGGCCGACGGCGCCACCGACATGGTCGGCTTGGCCCGCCCTCTGGTGGTGGAGCCGGATTTAAGCCAGCGCTTGCTGGACGGGCGTGCCCGCGATTGCAAAGTGAAACCGATCCGCACCGGCGTCCGCCTGGTGGACGAAGCAGCGATGATGGAAGTGTCCTGGTACACCCTGCAGTTGGGGCGCATTGCCCGTGGCAAAGCGCCGTTGCCGGATGCCGGCGGCCTCAGCTCGCTGCTGAAAGTGGCCGGCGTGGTGGGCTGGCGCCGGCTGCGGATGGGGCGGCTTAGAGCCTGAGCATCGATTCACTGGCCGAACTACGAAGCCGCTGTGGGAAGCTCGCTCGCCAGCGAATGTGTCAATGCCAGAGTCCGGTAATTCGCCAGCAAGCTGGGCTCCCACAACGGCTTCGTAGTGCCCAGGCTCACGAGCCGCGATGTCGGCGTCAAGGCCGGTCTGCCGGGCCGGCAGACACGCTCCCCAGGTATTGTTGTAATGCCGATTGCAGCGCGCTCAGCGTCAGCGGCTTGATCAGTTGGCCATTCATGCCGGCGTCCCGCAGACGGTCGGCGTATTCCGGCAGAATATGGGCACTCAGCGCCAGGATCACCGTCGGCGGCCAGCCCTGTTCCCGTTCCAACTGTCGCATCCGGCGGGCGCTGGTGAAGCCGTCCATGACCGGCATGTCCAGATCCATCAGTACCAGCCGGAAGCCGCCGGCGGCGGTGGTGAACGCCTGCAACGCCTGAGCGCCGTCGTCGGCCAGATGTGGCGCCGGCACGCCCAAGCGCTGCAGATAGCCGCGCGTCACCATCTGATTGACCGGGTTGTCTTCCGCCACCAGCACCCGCAACCGCCGCCTGTCCTCATCGAATGCATACGACGACAACGGTGCCGCCGCACTGTCACGATTACACAGCAGTTCCTGCAACTCACTGACACTGAGCACGGAGCGGCGCACCAGGGTAACGTCGTCCCGCATGCTGAGGTCATCGCTTTGCCGCATGCCGCACAACACCACCACCTGGAGACCGGCGCCGCTGCGCCGGACCGCCTGCAGAGCGCTATCCAGTTGCGCACTGTCACGCACTCCGTTGATCAACAGCGGTGTGTCCTTTTCCACGGGCAATGCCGACAATGACGCCAGCGAATCCAGTATTCGTACCGACTGGAAGCGCGAGTCCCCTTCCAACAGTGCCGCCAGATTCCCGCTACGATCCCACATCAGCGCCGGCCGCATGGGAATTTCCGCCATCGGCACCGGCTTCGCCGAGACCGGCAGGCGTACACGGAAGCGAAACCGGGAGCCTTTGCCCATGGCGCTGCGCACATGAATCTCCCCTCCCATCAGCCGGACCAGTTCCTGGCTAATGGACAGCCCCAGGCCGGTGCCGCCAAACTCCCGCGTCACCGAAGCGCTGGCCTGGGAAAAATGCTGGAATAACCGCTTCTGCTCCTCGCGGCTCATGCCCATGCCACTGTCGCTGACGGCGAACTCCAGCAGGACCTGGCCATCACTGTGCTCCAGACAGCGGGCGGTGACCCGGATCCGCCCCTGGCGGGTGAATTTAACCGCGTTGGACAGCAGATTGGTGAACACCTGGCGCAGCCGGGGGGCATCCCCGATCACCTGAGAGGGCATGGCCGGATCCACGTCCACCAGAATCAGATTGCCGTTATCACTGGCCGGCAGACTGAACATACGGGCACAATCGCTCATTTCCTCCGCCGGATCGAACGGCCCTGGTTCCAATTCCAGTTTGCCGGCTTCCAACTTGGCGTAGTCGAGCACGTCGTTGATCAACGTGGTCAGGGTACGGCCGGCGTTCTCGATCAGGCCGATGTACTCCCGCTGACGCGGTGATGGATTAGTCTCCCGCAGCAGCTCAGCCAGCCCAAGCACACCGTTGAGCGGGGTGCGGATCTCATGGCTCATGCGCGCCAGAAAGCGACTTTTGGCACGCAACTCCGCCCGTCCGCGAATCGCCTTGGTAGTGAAATGCAGGAAGACCCCACTCAGCACCAACACCGCCAGATACAGCATGGCGATACCGCCCATGGTCCAGAGCGTGTCGTGGCGGGCCCCCTGGTGAGCCTGCAATACCAAGCGGCGGGCCAGATCCACGGTAAGTCCGGCGAACTCATGCACCCGCCGCTGCCTCGCACCACCCTGCTCCAACGCTTCGCGCCAAGGCACGGTGACGCGGGGAGTCGCCACCAGGTGCTGGTCCACCCACTGTAAATAGCTCATCAACGAATCGCGCAACGGCCGCCACTGTTGACGTAACGCCGTGTCCCCGGCGCGGGCCGCCAGAGCCTTTACCTGCCCGTCCAGCAGCAGAATCTGTTCTTCCAGTTTGAGCCGGGCGGATTCCAGACGAAGCGCATCGACACCACTCAGATAGCCGCCGCGCAGGCTGGTGTACATGGCAATGGAACGGATCAGCCCAACGTGCAGCGTCAACTCGCGCAGGCCGTTGATCGGTAGCGACAGTGCTTCACTGGGTTGTGGCCGGGTGCCGGTGGACAGATCGGACATGTACAGCACCGCCGCCAGGGTGGCATAAAGGCGCTCATTGATGTGCTCGACATTATCGAAAGGCCCGGCCACATCCTCCACCGACATGCCGGTGCGCACCGCCGAATCGCGCCACTCCCGGCGCAGCACGCCCCCCTGATCCAGCAGTCCCGGCGATGGCAGCGCCACCAGCGCATCCAGGAACGCGGTGATCCGCTGATCGGTCCGCTCACGGGCACCGCGATAGCGAATGTTCAACTCAGCGGATTCCAGGTGGACCATGCCCACCGCCAGATCCCGAACTTCTTCCAACACCGGCGCCACCGCCAGACCCGCCTCGAAAGCGTGGATATCACCGAGCATGCGCTGGTAATTGTCGTGCACCGACAGGCGGTGTTGCAAAATCAACAGCGCCAGCAGCACGAACGGCACCGTGATCAAGGCCGCCATCAGCGCAATGGCGGGAAAGGCTGTTTTTTTACTGGCCAACCGCTTCTCCCATCCAGGGCCAACCGGCGCTCTTCCCGAGCCATTCCATTGTGCCATTCACGGCCACTGCTGTCCCACCGTTGGAACAGCCCGTTTATTCGCGGCACGCTGCATGCCCACACATCAATTCGCTGGTAAACCAGCTTCCCACAGCGGCTCCGTAGCTTCTTTTCCGTGGGAAGCTGGCTTGCCAGCGAATTGGCCCGAGACATACCTCCAGGCCCAAGACTGTGCACACACAGACAGTCATACTGGCGCCACCTATGTCATCATAGGCATTCCTTTCGTAACAACGAAACCACCGTGCCCCTGAAGATTCTTTTTTTTACTTTCCTGCTGTTCGCCTTGGGATTGAGCGGTTGCCAGAACATTACCCGGACCTCGTCGCCGCCACGTTTGCTGGCGGGCGATCCCGACTGGGATGTGCATCGCTTCCGCACGCCGGATACCCTGGCCGGTCTGGAAGCGGACGGCGAAATTACCGCGCCACGGCGGCGCCAGTGGCGTTACCGGCTGCCGGCGCCAGCCAGCGAGCGTGTTACCGTGACGGTGGTGCCGATGCCCGGGGGCTGGGACCGGATGTCACCACAACGGGCAGTGTCTGGCCGCTACGGCCAGCTGCGGCAGCGGCGTCTGGATCATCTGATGAAACGCCCCGAGCTGTCATTGACCGTGGACGAGGAACGGCTGTTCGATCTGGAAGGCCATGCCAGCGCCAGCAGCCGCTGGCACTGGCTGGACAACGACGGTCGCCGCCGTGATCACGCGATGCTGTTGATGCACATGGACGACCATTTTTTGCTGTTCGAGGGTTATTCGCGGGACCAGAACAGTCGCTGGCTGTTGCTATTGCTCAAGCGGGCCCAGGCGGAATTTCGCGCCGCGCAGACCAAACCCCATAAGTAGCCGGGTTTCTCACCGCCACGCCAATACTCGCCCCCAATGACCCTCCCTATTCAGGGTATGCCCTTCCGGTTCTCTCCCTGGCAAAGTGGTAAAGACAAAGCGGAATAGACACCGCCAAACATTAAATGCACAGGGCGCCTTGGGGGGCGTTTTATGGATTTCGGAAACCATATAAAAAAAATTTCAATTTCACTAACAATAGGCTGTGCATTAGGGCTCTCCGGTTGTGGCGGTAGCGACGTCGACTTGTCGGCTGAAGAGGACTCTCCTGTCGCGGCAACGCGTGCGGCCTTTGATCCGGCCAACGACGTGCTTCCCATACCCAGTAACATCCTGCTCGTCGACAGCACCGATTCGACCTTGAACCTTCCCGTGGACAATCCTGATGACAGCGCGGATCCGCGGGTCGCCATCAATGGGCTGGATGGATGGGGTACACACTCAACATTAACGTTTTCATTCTCTGTGCCCGTCGATAAACACGGCAATACAGTGCGCATCGACGCCGATAGCCTGACGCGATCCGGCGCTGTACGGCTGTTCAGCGCGGTGCAGGGAGGCAGCGATGTGGGCGGCGGTTGCGCGGCAGCCTCCCCGGCAACGGTCTGTGCCATTACCGGCGAGTTGACTTATGGCGAGGATTTCGCCGTGTCAGCAACCGGCCCGAGCGGCTTGGCGATCATTCCGTTGCGCCCACTACAACCGGAAACCGGCTACGTGGTAGCGCTGACCAGTCGGATTCAGGATTCTCTAGGACGCGATGTTGAGCCATCACGAACGTATAGTCAGATGAAAAAGCCTCTGTCGGAATCGCCGGATTCAGATAATACCCATACCGGGAATCTGCGAGCGCTGATCAATAGCTATGAAAATGCCATGGCGGCCTATGGCGTTGATACCGACACGGTGATCATGTCAAGTAATTTCACCACACAATCAGTGGGGGAAGCGCTGGGGGTAATTAAAGCCCGCTATGCGCGGCAGTATTCGACCACAGGAACACCAGCGCTGCAGGCCATGAACACCGGTATAACAGTGGCCGATGCGTTGGTTCTCACCGGTTTATTACCGAACGACCCGATCGATCCAGCTTATGCCATCGCCTCAACCGCCAGATTGTATGGCGGCCAGGTGACGCTGCACTATTACTCAGCTTCACCCTCCGCTGAAAACCCAGCGGCTCCGCTTAATCAGCGCTGGCGCGCCTCTTGCGATAGCCCCATCTCCGTGTTGAATGCTATCCGCACCGGTGAATTGGACCCTGGCACAGTGGGTGTCGATCCGAATAATCCGGATACCTATAATCCCGCCAACAACTGTATCCATGCCGGCATCGATACCGATCGCCATTTAACCAAAGCCAACCCGATTCCACGGCGGCAAAGTGATGTCGTCGTGCCTGCACGAGTTACTATTCCCGATCTGGCAACGGTTAACGCGGTTCGTCAGGCGCAAGGCCTGGAGCCATTTTCGGCGGCCCCCACCGACGGCTGGCCAGTCGTGATTTTCCAGCATGGCATCACCGCCAATAAAGATAGTCTGTTACCAATTGCCGGCACGCTGGCATTGAATGGTTTCGCCGCTGTGGCAATTGACCATCCCCTTCATGGCGAGCGCGGATTTGATGTCGATATGGACGGCACCGACGAGATTAATGCCTCGACCCTGAGTGTTACCCACTACATGAACCTGGATGACCTGCTGGTGACGCGTGATAACCTGCGCCAGTCGATCGCTGACGTGCTGGGCCTGCGCGTAAGCCTGAATGGCTTCGTCGCCAACGACGGCGAGACCATTGATGTCTCCCGCGTCTACTTTGCCGGCCACTCACTCGGCGCGATCACGGGCACGGGCTTTACTGCTCTGGCCAATAGTGCATTACCCGATACGTTCCCGGAGCAAGCCAATGACCTCTTCGCGGTTCGCGCCAGTACGCTGGCCATGCCCGGCGGCAGTATCGCCAACTTCTTATTGGCGTCACCTTCGTTCTCGGCCACGATCAAGAGTCAGCTGCTTTACGCTTCCAGTACGGAATTCAAAGCGGCGGCCAACACCGCGGCGGAACAGCAGGGGGTTACTCCCGGCTCAACGGCCTTTATCGATGTTCTGGAGACGTTTTACCCACAATTCATCAGTTCGCTAAGTGATCGTCAATTAGCACGGATTAACGCCACCTTCGAGCAGTTCGCCTTTGCAGCTCAAACGGTAGTGGATTCAGCGGATCCGGTAAACTATGCGGCCATGATCGGTGCCAATAATACACCTGTTCATCTGATCGAAATCGCCGGTAATGGCGACCAGGGCAGCTCGGACCAGGTAATTCCCAATAACGTAGAGGGTGCCCCCTTGGCGGGTACCGAACCGTTGATCAGCCTGCTGCAATTGCCTGCTATCAGCACCACCACTGCCGCCACCGGCGGTGCCGGCGTCTCCGGCGCGGTGCGTTTTGTCGAGGGGACACATGCCTCTCTGGTCGATCCGACAGCGTCCGCGGCAGCCACACAGGAGATGCAAACATCAATCGGTGCATGGTTCGCTTCAGACGCAACGGTACTGCCAGTGGCCAACGAGACGGTGGTGAAACCGTAGGCCACTGCCCGGTTAATCCGTGCCAAGACCCACGTTACCCCGTGGGGATTTTCAACCCATCGCCACCATCAGTAACAGCGGCAGAGTCACGAACGACAAGGCGGTGGAACACATGACCATGGCCGCCACCTGCTCCGGGCCCTGGCGGTACGTCTGCGCCAACAGGTAATTGAACACCGCCACCGGCATGGTGGATTGGATCAGTACCACGCCACGCAGCATTCCCTCGGTGCCGGTGAGTTCGCAGGCCAGCCAGGCCAATCCGAACCCCATCCCCAAACGCAACACGGCAAAAGCGGCGCCGGGGCCCAGGTCATGTACCCGTAGCTGCGACAACGAGACACCCAGAGTGATCAGCATCATCGGGATCACCAGACCACCGATCAGATCGACGCTGTTGAACAGCCACTCCGGTAGCTCAATGCGGAATATGACCATAATCAGGGCAATCACCACCGATATCAAAATCGGGTGCATGAACAATCCGCGCGACAGCCCCTGACCGCTGACCACCGCCAGCCCGAACGAGAACTGCAGCACCGACGACAGCATCATCCAGGCCAGCGCCAACGCCAGGCCGTGGTCACCAAACGCGAGCAGACACAACGGCAACCCCATGTTGCCGGTGTTGGGAAACAGCATGGCCGGCAGAAACACCCGTGGTGAGCGGCCACTGATACGAATCGCCGCCAGCGCGACCAGCGCCGTTCCCGCGAACACCGCGGCGTACAAGCCGGCTACCTCCATCAGCGCCGCCAGCGACAGGCCGGTTTTACCCAGCGTGGCAACGATCAGACATGGCGTGGCGATGGTGGTGACCAGGGTACTGACCATGGAGATGTCATAGGGGCGGCCGCTGCGCCCCCAGAAATAACCCACGCCGGCACAGGCCACCACCGGCGCCATCACTGACCAGATCAAAGCTCTCTCCCGAGTTCAAAAACTAGCGGAAACACGCATTATGAGGCCGCTGTGGGAAGCTTGCTTGCAAGCGAATATTGCCAATGGCCCGGATACTCCCATTCGCTTGCAAGCAAGCTCCCACAGCGGCTTCGTAGTAGCTCCCGGTTCCGGACACAGCAAACGCCAGCCCCGCATCATGCTAAACTCGCCAGCGCAATCAAACGACCAATTCTGGGGAGTGCCTCCACTCATGTCCAACGGTGACTTCGAACCCCTGCAACCGGCCCGGCTGGATTGGCAGGCGGACACGCCGGTGGCGACGGATTTCGACGACCCGTACTTTTCCCGGCAGGACGGCGTGGCGGAAAGCGATTATGTGTTCCTGAAGGGCAATCGTCTGGACCAGCGCTTCCGGGCGCTGCTCCCCGGGCAGCATTTCGTTATCGGCGAAACCGGTTTCGGCACCGGCCTGAACATGTTGTTGGCGGCGCGCCTGTTTCTGCGGCTGGCGCCGGAAGACACCCTATTGGATCTGCTGTCGGTGGAAAAGCATCCCCTGCACGCCGAGGATCTCGCCCGCGCCCTGGCCCACTGGCCGGATCTGGCCGATCTGACGGCGCCCTTGCAGCGGCAGTACCCACCGCCCTGCCCCGGCTACCATCGCCTGCAACTGCACCCACGGGTGCGCCTCACTCTGATGTACGGCGAGGCCACCGCGCAATGGCGGCATTGTCACAGCGAGGTGGACGCCTGGTTCCTGGACGGCTTCGCGCCTTCCCGCAATCCGGACATGTGGCAGCCGGAGCTGTTCCGGCAATTGGCCCGGCTGAGCCGCCCCGGCACCACCTTCGCCACCTTCACCGCCGCCGGTGAGGTGCGCCGCGGCTTGCAGGAAGCGGGCTTTCAGGTGCGCCGCATCGACGGCTTCGGTCATAAACGCCACATGGCTGTTGGCGAATTCGGCGACGACAACTGGACCGCCCGGCATTGGCAGCGTGGCCACGCCCTGATCGCCGGGGCCGGCCTGGCCGGGGCCAGCAGCGCCCGGGCCCTGGCCGAGCGCGGCTGGCGGGTAACCGTGCTGGATCCGGCCGGCATCGCCCAGGGGGCCTCCGGCAATCTAGCCGGCGTGGTCTATTCAACACCCAGTGGTCATCCGACACCGCAGAACCGCTTCTACCAAATGAGTTACGTGCACGCACTGCGCTGGCTGAACCGGTTTGAATTCCCCGGGCCGGAGCAAGGCCGTCTGAACGGCGTGGTGCAGTATCCGGTGGATCAACGTCAGAAGGACAAACTGGACCGGGCCCTGGAAAGCGGAGCCTGGCCCGATACCCTGCTGATGCCCAGGGACGACGGCGGCATGCTACTCGCCGGCGGCGGCTATCTGCGCCCGGGCGCCTGGTGCGAGACACTGCTGGCTCATCCGGCCATCACCGTGCGCCGGGACAAGGTTACCGGGTATGTGGCCGGAGATCCGGTGCGCGTATCCCTGCAGGGCGGCGATGAACTGGAAGCCGACACACTGATCCTGGCCACCGCTGCCCAGGCCCGCCGCTTCGACGACCTGCATTGGCTTCCGCTCAAGATCATTCGTGGACAGGTCAGTTACTGCCGCGCCACCGAAGCCAGCGCCAACTGGCAACAGGCCCGCTGTCATGGCGGCTACCTGACCCCGGCGGTGGACGGCCTGCATTGCGTCGGAGCCACTTTCGATCTGCACGATGACAATCCACGGCCCAGTGACCATCATGACCAAATGAATCTGCTGCAGTTGAAGCAATATCTACCGGAAGCGTGGCGGGAACTGGGCGGCAAGCACATCGAAGTGGTGGATCGGCGGGTGGCGTTCCGCTGCCAGAGTAATGATTTCCTGCCTCTGTGCGGCCCGCAGCCACGGGAGTTGGGGCCGATTCTGGATCAGGCGCCTGGTGTCTGGCTGAACCTGGCGCATGGCAGCCGGGGTATCACCGGCACGCCGTTGTGCGCGGATCTGCTGGCGGACCGGCTCAGTGATCTGCCGCTGCCGGTGGACGACACCCTGGAGGAAGCACTGGCGCCAGTGCGGTTCCTGCTCCGTCAGCGGCGCAAGAAGCGGCCACGGCGAACATAGGAACGATCTGCTGGCACGTCTACACGCCGATTCGCGAGCAAGCTCGCTTCCCACAGAGAGGGCTACGAAGCGGCTGCGGGAAGCGAGCTTGCTCGCGAATTCCTGTCTCCAGATGCCATCGATATAGCACCGATCTGAATTCAGGACTCCATAACCAGGTCCACGGACTCGGTGGCTTCATCGAACATCAACTTGCATTCGCCCCCTTCCAGCAAGCGCCGCACCTGCTCCACCTTGGTGGTTAGCGGCACTTCCTGTTCACCATAGTCGGTGCCATCGCGGGTCACGTATTCCTCGATCAGATTGGTGAGGGTCTCGGCGCTCACTTCCCGCCAGGGCACTTCGATTGGCATATCCCCTCCTCAACGCCCGCAACCGGCCATCTGCGCCCGGTACTGGTCAGCCATGGCCGCGGCCCGGCGGGCGGATCGCTGCATGTAGGGTTTGTTTTTCCATACGCCGCGAGAGTAGCCGCCATGGCCGGCATAATAAGCCAGGTACAGGTGGTAGGCATCGTTCAACGGGATGCCGTTACGCATGTGGCTCTGGTGGTGGTACCAGCCGACGAAGTGCACCGCATCGGAGAAGTCGGAGCGCTTGGCCCCCCGGCGGCCGGTTTCCTTCTGATACCAGGCCCAGGTGCCGTCCAGCGCCTGCGGATAACCGTAAGCGCTGGAAGGACGTTTCCAGGGAATGATCCACAACAACCTGGTCCGTGGCGGTTTCACCCGCGCCTGGAAGCCGGATTCCTTGTAAATGGTCGCCATCAGAATGGGCACCGGCACACCGTACTCCTTCTCGGTACGTTTGGCGGCCTTGTACCAATTATTGAACCACCCCCCTTTCTGATCGAACACGGCGCAAACGTTTTCGGTCCGGGTCGGGGTGGACGCGCAGCCCGCCAGTCCGACCAGCAACAGCGCCAACAACAGGACTCGCATGGATAACCTCGGAATTCTGGTTTGCGACATGGTAGCGGTTGCCCTCCGGAAAGGGAAAACGGGAATCGCGTGTGGCCCACAGGCCGTGCACTGAAGCCGCTGTGGGAAGCTTGCTGGCAGGCGAATGTACCCGCAACAGAGGCCGCATTCG
>NZ_AQPF01000075.1:0-11756 GCF_009846745.1 Alcanivorax xiamenensis
CCGCCAGATGGCACGCCCGAGGCGCCCTCATCCCGCCGTGGCGCGCCGCGCCCTTTGCCGATAGACGGCACTTCCGAGCCTTCCACCCGCTCGACGACGACAACGTCATGCCCTAGGGCCAGTTCCTGGACGGCGGCCCACGCTTCTGACTCCGGAAATAGCCTGGCTTCCGGGGGCACCACCGTGTACCACTCACCGCTGTTGCACTCGTGCGCTTGATCAGCCAGCCACAGGCATTCGCCGAACTCGCTCCGATATCCGACGCGATAGTCCATCCGCCCTCCTAATCCTCTGTTGGGTCATATTTTCCTGGCTGTTCCGCTTTACGGGACGGTTCCCGACCCAGCGACGCCAGATGATTGAAGACGCCATCTTTAAGCGCCTTGAGGCACAGGGCGTGCGGCATGTCGGCGATGCGGGTGCCCTGCTGGGTGTAACACCGGCAATCGCTCTGATCGTTCTCGAAGGCCATGCAGCCATGAATGACTGGGGCGGTGGTGGGCTGGCGCGCGATGTCGTTATAAAGGGGCGCGGTGTAGGGCAGGCCGGGAATGTCCGGTGTCACCAAGTCAGACCAGGCGGCTGGTACCGCCGCCACGTACCGGCCAATCCCGCTTGCCGGGTTGCCTGTAGGGGCCGTGGCGGGCATCGACTGTTCCGCCACGGGACCTTCCCCGGTGATGACGCTGGTGTCGTCACTGATGCCCAGTCCGGTCACGAACCGGTACACGAAGAACACCACCAGGCAGGCCAGCAGCCCGACGATGTAGACCAGCTTGGGTAACCGGAATTTGTGGGTGTGGATCTCCGCGCTCTTGTAGAGGTGCCACACCCGTTTAGGCAGCTTCTTTTTCTTCTGGATGCAGGACGCCAGGTCGGTGCGGCTGGCCGGGTTCACATAGCCGGACCCCGAGTGGTACTCGATAACGAAGGGGGCGCCGAAGGGCCGGGAGTAGTGGAATTGTTCGTTGCAGATCTTCCGGGCGTGGGTATCGAGTAAGGACGGGTCCTGGCTGATGAAGATAATGTCCCAGCCGTGATGCCGGTGGGTCTCCAGGGCGGTCAATCCGCCCGGCACCGGCTTGCTGGAGGGGCGCACTGGCCAGATTTGCTGTGCTTCGTCCACCAACAGCACGGCCCCGTCCGGCAGGTGCTCGGGCCAGTTCTCGGTCTCACTGTCGGTGAGTTCGTGCCATTCCACCGCCAGATCCCGGATGCCCCGGTAGTAGACGGGGCGGCGGGTCTCACTGCCCTCCACGGCAAAGCGTTTGTCGTGGAGCACAAAATCAATGGCGTGGCTGGTTTTGCCACAGCCCGGCTTGCCGGTAATCAGCCAGAACATTTATCCGTCTCCCCCCATACCAAAACCAAAGCGCTTATAGGCGCCATACAGCGTTTTCATGCTGATCACGCCCACATAGGCGGAAATCACCAGGCTGAAGAACACGTCAAAACCGGCCAGGGTGATCAGCGACGCCACGTCCCCGGCGACGCCGCCGAAGTGGCTGGTGACCTTGTTCAGCAGGGCGTTAATACCGGACTGCACCCCGGTCAGAGAAATGACACCGATCCCCAGGGCCAGCAGTACCCGGCTGGTGAGCGGGCCGATGATTTGGGCCAGAAAAACCGCAATAGGCGCGAGAAACGCGGGCATGGCAGCACTCCATCCGTTGTCAGTTATCGGAGAAACGTTCCAGGACGATCAGCGCGGCCACTAGCCAGCCGAGGGCTTGCACCAGGGGATTGATAGTGGTGGCCAGTTTGCACAGGAAGGTCATCGGGATGGTGAGGGTGCCGAACCGGCCCAAGTCCACTTTCAGATCGGACGGGCAGGAGGCCGAGCCGCCCAGGCCCGCGCCGCTGTCGTCCAGGTCGGACAGCCGGTCGCTGATATCGATTTCCTGCTCGCGGACGGTGTTTTTTTCGCTGTCGGTCAGCAGGCTATCCCCGGCCAAGTACTCGTCCGTGCCTTCTGTATCCTCTTTCCAGAGCTTGTCACGGCAGTTGAGATACCAGGTGTGCAGCACGATGGCACACTGAACGCCGTCTTGGTCATCGGTGCACTCCGGGGCTTCCTGTCCATCGACGTTGCAAGTACCGGAACCGATGCCATCGCTTCCGCCGTCTCCGTCTCCGTCTCCGTCGCCTTGGTCACCGTCACCATCGCCTTTCCCATCACCATCGCCACCGGAGTCACCGCCGCCACCATTGCCGCCGCCGTTGTCTCCCCCTCCATTATCGCCGCCGTTATCGCCATCCCCGTCGCCATCATTGCCACCACCGCCATCACCGCCGCAGTGCCAGCCGCAGCCGGGCCCCCAATGGCCATCATCACCGGCGTTACAATAAGAACTGCCGTTCCAGCCGCCGTTTTCGTCGCAGTAGACCTCTGGCTCATCGGGCTCCTCTGGCTCTTCTGGATCTTCGGGATCTTCGGGATCTTCGGGATCATCGGGGCCACCCGGGTCGGTGGGATCGTCCGGATCGCTGTCGTCCTCACCCGGCATCCGGCAATAGCGCACCCCGTCCACCACAACTTCATTCGGACAGTCACCGGCTGGGGTTGCGCAGTACCGGTTTAACCCGGAATCGTGATAGCAGCCTTCGGCATCGGTGTAGTCGTCAAAAGGGCGATCCGAGGCGCCGTCGGACTCGTCGCAGTATTCGCCGGTGCTGATGTAGTCCGCCCGGCAGCCTTTCAGGGAACCGTCGTCGTTGTAAACACAGATCCGTTTCGTCGGATCCTGGAACTGGCAGCTTTGATAACAGACCGAGCCCAATCGGCTGGTGGTGTTTAAAGGTTTGGACTCGCCTTGCGGGATATCACACTCAGTCCGAACAGGGGGGTAACACGCGCCGGTAAAGGGGTAATCCCATTCCCATGGTCCAAGGTCATAATCAAGCTTGTCGGCAAAATAGCGCGCCTCAGAAGCCGGGTCACAGTGATCGAAATAGTAAACATTCAGGGCACGGTCCCTGACACAAATACGATTGTTGGTCGATTCCGGCCCAATCTCCCGAGCCACGTTCAGACACTCACGGTTCCCGGCATCCGTATAAGGAAACGTTTTTCGAGTCGGGTCCGTGTGGGGTTTGCTGACATCGGGATACCCGCTTCGCGGTAGCTGAGCTTGAGCCGGGTTGAACAGGACCGTTACTCCCATCAATACGACGCTCATCACCAGCAACAGCGGCACCGCCTTACCACCTGTGCCCAGCCGATCACTCATGATTGAAACAGCATGTACATGGCGGACAGGCTGACGCATAAGTAAAGCCACGGCCCTATATCCCACTCGGTTCCCATGGTGCGGTCCTCTTTTTTGCTTTTCAGAATGACCCGTTACCCGGCTCACTCTGAAAAGCAAAGCGCCGACATTGAAAAGGGGCCCGAAGGCCCCGGTGGTGGTGGAGTTAGCGCACGGCGCGGCGCAGCAAGAAGAACGCCAGGATCAGCCCCAGGAACGAAATGACCGCGAGGCCAATCTCGGTGGCGCTGCCTTGGTTGTCGTTGATCTCCTGCGTGACACCGCTGACATCAATAGCCGCGTGCGCGGTGGTGGTGCCGAGCGCGGCGGCACCGGCGATACCGCCGCTGATCAGACCGGTGCGGCCCACGCGGACCAGAGTGGCACCGCCCCCACGGCGGTGTTTTTGCATTGCGCGTTTCATAGCACATTCCTTCTTTCAGATGGTTTAGGGTTTGTCGTACCGGCGCCTAGTCGGTATTGGTCTTGATGTACCAAGCCAGCGTCCGCAGGCACCACACCGTGGCGTACAGACCCGCCACGGCGCCGAGGATGGCGTTGGCCTCCCCGTAGGTGAGCGCCGGTAACCCGAAGGGGCCAACGCTCGCCATTTCCAGTGTGCCCAGGCAATACACCGCGCCGTCCGGCGCCTGTTGCCATTGCCCGCTGCACACAATCATTTCCATTTTTTAAGCAGCCCGTTACTTGCTGTCGGCCTTGGCCGTACCGGTGGTCTTAGTGGCTTGAGAGGCCGGGGGCGTGGCTTTCGGCACCACGCCGATCAGGTAAGGCTGGCTTTTGCCGCCGCCGGCTTTTTTGAGTTGGGCGATGAAATGCACGTCCTCGCCGGGTTGGAAGTCGGCGGCGATCTGGTCAAAGACGGCGGGCTCGGCGCCCATCTTGGTGACTTCGTAGCCCCGGCAATCGTTCGCGGCATCGCCCACGGGCATTTGCCCGGTGTGGACGGAACAGAAGGTGCGGCCTTCAATGTTCATTCGGTTGATACCGAGGACAGTGAGGGTCATTTCAAATTGCATGGTGTCGATCTCCAGTGGTTAGGTGTTGACGCCCGTTGTCGGGGGCGGTGTGCTTTGGTGGTGGTGTTGAACATCGGGCATCGTTCGCCAGGGCCGTCAGCCCAAGGTCGTGCAGGATGGCGCGGGCATCGGTGATGGGGCCTCGAGCCTGGCGGCACAGGTGGCGGGCCTGGCGTTCGTCCTTGGCGAAGCCGATAAAGCGCCAGGGGGCGTACAGGTGCCGGGGTTTCTCGCCGGGGTGCCAGAGACGTTCCGCGACGAACAGGCCAGGGCGTAGGCGGCGGGTGCGATACAGGCCGCACTCACTCCGGCTTTCCGGTGTGGGGGCGCTGGCGTTACGGTGAAACCGCATGGGGCTTCCCCTGCCGGGCCAGGGCTAGGATGTCCTGGCAAAAGCGTTCGTGTTCCGGGCCGGTAATCAGGTCGCGCCAGAACAGGGCGCTGATGTAGCCCAGGCAGCGCGCCTTGGCGGCGAACACCATTTCCATCACCCACTGCTTGCTGACTGCGTTTTCCAGGTCGTGTAAGGCGCCAAGCAGGGGCTTTTCATCGTGTTGTTGTGCCCATTCCTTTACGTGCATGGTTAACCCCCAATCAAAAAAGCCGTGTGCGTCCCCAGGGGGGACCGGGCTCTATTCACTAAGTCAGCCGTGCGGGTCATCGGAGATGGCCCACAGGGCGGACCAAGTTCACCGGTACGCGGTACCGGCCTGCCGGTAACGATCCCTCGCACCTCCGGGCCAAGGCCCTCCGCGCTCCGCTTGGCAACACCCTTCAATCCACGAAGGGATCTTCGAAATCGTCGTCATCGTCATAGCCACGTTCGTTGCTGTCGCCGGTGTCGCCATGCTCCGGCGCATCGAAGCAGCCGTAACAAACGTTCTCTTCTTCGGACATCATGGAATCCGGGAAAAAATCACCGCACTCCTCACACAAAAAACGGCCCCAACGGCTCATAAGCGGACCTCAAGCAGAAAAGAAGAAAGGCGCCGACAAGTCGGCAAAGGCGCTGTTCTTGACGGGCAAAACTGCTCTCTCGGAATCAGGATCAAGAGCGGGGGGCTGACCCGCTCCGTCACCGTCCCCCTCGATCCGGTGCGAACGGTGCGGCATGGATTAGCAGGCGCAAGGCCAAGCGCGAGCGTCGCTAGGGCGAGCCTTGCGCCTGCTAATCCATACCGCCCCAAGAGTTCGCGATCGAGGATGACGGTGACGGAGCGGGACAGCGGGGCGGCCCGTGGGGCGGTGCCCAGGACGGCAAAAGCGGCGGCCTGGCGGTCAGAAACGATAGGTGTGGGAGTAGGGCGGCGCGGCACCATCGCAGATGTACTCATAGCACCCCCTGAAACAAGGACAGTTGCGGGGAGCGGTTGCGGGCGGCGCCGTAAACAAAGGCTTTGGCGGCGTCGGCGCGGTCAGCGGGGAACTCGGCGTAATCCACAACGCCCACAGCATTACGAGCGTGGACACGGAGCGTTTCTCCGGTTGAAACGATGATGCCGAGGAGGCGAATACCGGCCCGGCGCAGCAGGGAGATTTGAGCGATGCTCAGGGAAACAGCCTTGTCGGCTATGCGTTGATAGCGGTAGCGGCGGCCCCGGCGTTTGTAGGTGGCGCAAATCACAGGAACACCCTCACCCAGTAGTCCACAGCGCAGGAGCAGGCTTTAACCGGATCGTCGAAGGTCTTTTCCACCTGGAAAGTGCGTTCACCGTCGAACAGACCTTCCACCTTGACTACGGTTTGGCCGCTGTCCCGGTCATGGGTGGTGGTGCAGATCAATTGCCGCTGGCGGTGTTTACTGGCGCGCTTGCTCATACCTCGCTCTCCCGCAACTGCTCGACCAGCAGAACGACATTGATCATGCGGCGGCGACCGACCTTTACCGTCGGCAGATAGCCTTTATCCACCCAGCCCCGGACCACATCCGGTTCCTGCCGGATCCACTCCGCAAACTCGCTCCAGGCCATCATCGGCGGCCACTCCGGCCGGTTGCTGATGGCGTCCCCCAATTCCGGTATCATCACTGTGTACCACTCTATCGTTTGTATATTACAAGTGTAGATTACATAAACAATTCTGGAGCGTAAAGTACGGCTGTATATTACATCTATACTTTATTGGAATAATGGACGAAAGAATTAGAACCCTTATTGATCTGATTGGTATTGATGAACTGGTGCGGCAAACCGATATCGGGAGCACCAGATGGCGGACTGTGCGTTACGACAAACGCACAAGAATCAGCACCAAGGAAGTGTCCGCACTACTGTCCGTTAAGCCTGAATACGCACTTTGGTTGTCAACGGGTGATATCGCACCCGAAGCAGGGCAGACCAGCCCGGACTATGACGAAGCAAACGCGACGCTTAAGCAACGAGGAGAGGGATAAAGCTTACGCAGAGAGCCGCTAAAGCCTGGTTCAAGAAAAGGGGGGAATAACAACAAGACGAGCTGGGTCACGTTTGCAGGAGCGCAAACTTAAACCACACAAAAGGGGGGAAGTGCATGAGATGCACAATCATATCTACTGTCTTCATTGCCGGTCTGATCCACGCTGTAAGTAATACCGCTTGGGCGGATAGTGGATTGGAATACCGGATCGCTAAGTACAAACCCATCTGTAGTGACTACGAGCGCGCAAAACGCTACGCGGAGTGCCACAAACCACCAGGCAGCTACAAACACGCCTACGAAATGACCGGCAAGGCCCGTGACCGTGCATTGGCGCAAGGTCGAAAGCTGATCAACATGCGTAAAGGCACGGATCGCGCCTTGGACAGCCGCGGTAAGCGCCGCCGTGTATACCGCTAAAGGGAGTGATGTATGACCGCAAAGGAAAAGGTCGCAGCGCTGGTGAAAACGCTTCCCGACGATGTGTCGCTAGAGGAGATTCGCTCCCGGGTTGCTGCCCTGGCGAAGATCGAGAAAGGCCATATGGGTCTCGAAAACGAAGCTGAAGCAGAGCCAAGCGCTGGTAAGCAACTGGATAGTAGCCAAGAACCTCCCTCATAGAGGTACTGACTATTCCGAACCGGGCCGCCGGGTGTTTGAGTAAGCCAGATAAATAGGGGAGCGGTTTGTCTTGGAAGGCCGCCTAGTCCATCAAGTATCTGGTTCTAACGTCGCTTTGGCGGTGCCCCTGGGTCGGTGTCAACTTGAATCGGGGGGAGATCAATGGAGTGTCTTGATCTTCTCCCGATCTGAGTAAAACAAGTCCCGCCACATAATGGAATGAAAGCGCCCCAAGCGGCTAAGCAGCTTGGCCTGTTCCACATAGGGAGGGGTGTCTTTGCCGGTATCTAAAACGCGATTGACCGCGAAGAACAAGGCTTGTATGTAGTTTAGATGTTCTACGGCGAGATCAAGAGTATCCCGTAGTTCCTTGGCTGGCTCTTCCGTCATGTCATGTCCTCGTAGTGAGGCCTCCGAACATGGAGGCGGACTGCGTGCAGGTTGGCAGACCGACCGAAGGGCGGCAGCCCCGAAGGGCTCCCACACGCAGCCGCCACAACGTGAATACGTCATGGACGGGTCTTCGGTTCGGGCTGCCAAACCCGGCTGGTGAATTTGCACCAGCGGGAGGACGTTGCAGATAAGGAAAGAAAATGTCAATCAAAAAATTTTTGAGAGTATTTTGACAATGTTAGAAAGAAAGCGTAAGGGCAGCTCACAACTAAGAGAAAAGTGAGAACTCCTCCCGTTGGTTGAAAAATTTATTCGATTAAATGGGGTTTTAGCTCTAGAAAAGCCATCTCTTCAGGCGGAGAGAAAGATTAATAGGCTTGAAAAGCGTTATCCGTATCATTAGCCATGGTAATCAGTGTTAGTGATTCGCACCAATCTCGCTAGCGCGTCGGTTTTCTGCAACATGGTTAACCAAGACTTCACCGATAAATTCCCCGAGAGAAACGGGAACAGCGTTCCCGATCAAGCGCCCAAGAGTACTAAAAGTACCAGACTCACCCTCTGGAACGAAAACGTATTCCCTAGGAAAGCCCTGAAGCATTGCTGCCTCCCTCAAACTTATTGCACGATCTTGCTCTGGGTGTCCAAACCTGCCGTTCCCGTATCCGAAGCACTGGGTCGTTATTGTCGGAGAAGGCTCATCCCATTGCATTCGGCCGTAAACAGAGGGGAAAGTGGCTCCACTCTCTCTCATATGACACCCGGAAATCAGACTGTCTGGCCAGTCTCTCCACGTGCCACCAGGCTTAGAGGCTCTAATGCGATCTAAATTTGTTTTGCTCAGCGAAGCGGCCATATGAAGCGAATCATCAGGGTGGGTCATCCCTGCCGAAATAGGAGGCAGATCGCCGATAGCATCCCTAACAGTACGCATTGGACGATTAGACAAAGGTATGTTGATTGCACCCAAAGAAGAGGCTACTAAAACTAGCCTTTTCCGGCTCTGGGGCAAACCTATGGATCTACAGTCTACGACTGAATAGTCGACAGCATACCCACTATTAACAAGATCAGTGATGAAGTCCTTGAATATTTTTTGCTTTTCCAGAGGCGGAACATTTTCCATTGTAACTAGTGTTGGACGAACCTGTAATACCAATTTTGAAAAAGCAGATAGCAAGCCCCAGTCCTTATGGGGCTTTTCTCTCTTCGCGGATCTGGAATAGGTGGAAAATGGCTGGCAAGGTGCGCAACCTGCCATCAAAGTAATCTTTGAAGAGCCGAAAGCAGATTTGATATCACTAGACTTCAAGGTCGCCACGTCAGCTTCGACAAAGTTTACACCATTGTTTTTTTTCAGGGGGAATTGACACGCCGGATCGAGGTCAACACCCATTGTAACCTTAATTCCAGAATTCAAGAGCCCTCTTGTGAGGCCTCCCACTCCACAGAAAAGATCCACAGCAACAATGGCATCTTCACTCTGCATCAACAGCCTCCGCTTCAGATAAGTAATCGCCTCTGTGCAGATACGAAGAGAAACATTTTACGACAGCTTCTAAATAAGGGAAAATTCGCTCTGACAAACGATGCAATTCCTCAAGCGTCAAGTCCCTAACACCATCTTCAAACGTAATCACTCCATGAGCTATATCGTTTCGGCGCGAAGCCAGATACTTAAAAGCAGAGGTGTCGTTCCTATATGCTCTCTCATATGCTGCACGACGGATCTTGGGCGGCAATTCTAACCCACAGCCTAGCCGGTTTGCGACCTTTTTTATCGCTTCATCATCCCAGCTGCCTGGCTCTCCTTTTACAACAAACTCGGGTAGGCTTTCGCCAGAGACGAGAATGACGCCGACATCTGTTAACCTCGTTAATACACGGTCACTAATGTTACCTTCGCCACTCCAAATTTCTGATCTTATCCATTCTTTGAGAACGTTTGCCTTCCATTTCCCTGGAGCTTGATTAACGACATTTCGGCCGACTTCCTGCAAAACTCTTGTCATGACCGCTTCAACAATATTATAAAGATGTATGAGGAGGCCTGACTTCAGTGTATTGATGTGTCTAACTTCAACCTGAGTTTCTCCTTCATCGGTAGCCCTGTCTACCCGTTCCTCTAGCATTCTTGCGATGGAATAGTGGCGTGAAAACTCTTCCTCTCGTTCTTTTAAATAATCTAAAATTATTTTCATTGTTGAAGCAGCCAGTCTCTTGTTAATATGATTCGTCCCAATAGCTTGCTTTTAACATTGGCGGCATCCGACTTTGTTACCTTTAGAAAATCGTCTGAATTTATTAGCGGGGAGATGTTGGGGACCCGCTGAAAGATGGTCGGATCTTTTCTTAGGGCTAATGCTGAGCCAATAGCAATTGATTCAAATCTAACTCTTGGTACTTGTTTTCCAGAGGCTGACTTTGTGAATCCAAAAGGAGATGTCTGGCGCACAAAGTCCAGAACGTGAAGAAATTCTTCAGAAAGATTTTCTCTTATTTTTGACTGTCCTGAGGTATCTATTTCTTCCTGGATTGTTTTATTCATGGATTCCGTGAAGTTGAAATAAAATCTCCTGGGGTCATCTTTATATCCTGGAATGTCGCCCGCACCAAGTCCTTCTCCTTGATCAAAGCTTTCTAAATAAGCAAAGAATCTGGTGACGAGTTCCTCCCGCTCTCTTTTATTGGCTAATGAGGTGCTAACTGGGGTGAGTTCAACAAACTGGTCAGACCCTGCGAGCTCTATAATTAAATCCATGAACGGCCCAGGAAGGCTGCCACGTCTAATTTCTGCGTCATTGGCAATTGTCCCGCCTGTATTAATTCTTGCAAACATCTCGGTGCGAGTAATGGCATCCGTCGAATTATCCAAAATGATGACTCGAATTGGCGTTTCTGCGAACTTTAGCTGGCGCGCATGCGGTAAATCTGAATATTTAAGCCCATTAGCTGCTGGAATCGTTTCCAGGCCCTTCAGGTAGAACTCATCTTCCATGAAGCCTTTGACAGTTCTAATTCTTTGGGATCCGTCGACGATCTCCATGCGACCGTTATCGTCCTGCCAGAAGAAGACAAAGGGAATAGGAAGGCCCATAAAAATTGATTCAATGAATTTTGATTGTTTTTCCAGAGTCCATATTAGTTCTCTTTGGTATTCAGGAACATAATATCTTTCGCTGTTAAATTTTTGAACAATAAACTCAAAGGAGTATTCCGTAACTGCGAATTTAACAGCGCGTGAATATTCTCTAATCTGACTCTCTGCCTCTCTTACCTGAGCAGAGTTTGGTGTTTTTCGTTTTTTTCTGGCCATCAATTATTAACCGCCCAATGAATGATGAATGTTCGCCTAGAAAGGCACCAAGTGAAAAAGTTCTCCGGTCAGAGGTCTTTTTCAAGAAAGTCCATTTTTATTTTAATAAAATAATTCCTTTGTTGTTATAAAGCATCTGACCGAGACATCAAAGATTGTCAGATGCCGATCAGTAAAAGTCTTTATGTCTCTTCTCTCCGGAATATTGACTTTAACTCATCTAAGTGTCTAGAGCTTGAAAATGGCCTGTTTGCCCGAACTATGATTTCTGGTGACTTCCTTCCTATAGCTTGCGCTATCCTTAGCAGGGGGCTTTCTGTATTAGGCCGTTGCGCTGTCATGTACGGTTACTAGTTGCTCATCAATCTGAATAGTAGGACCCGGCGATGATTCGGGTTGGTTGCTTATATTTTGAGCAAGCTTTCGGATCGCCGATGCGGGCGATCTCGTTGCCCTCAAAGTCTGTTGTAACCGACGCGCAGGTCGTCGTGTCGCAAGGCCCCATTTTGCCGCCAAGGCAACTAAAGAGGCTGACATACCATATCTTGATTGGTTGCTTTTTAATCACTCTGAACGTGGGTGGAGAGCATATCAAAGAGTCGACGAAGTGACGATGATATCCCTTCTTAGTGTGGAGGCATGAGCTTTTCAATTTAGGAAAAGTCTTTATAAACAAGGAACTATGGATTATTGAGAATTAGAGAGCTAACTTGAAAGAGGTTCGAATCCTCCCGTCCCGACCAAACG
>NZ_AQPF01000076.1:0-11154 GCF_009846745.1 Alcanivorax xiamenensis
AGCGCCGCCCGGGCCGCTTCCCACAGCGGCTCTGTAGCCACCTCTGAATGGATATCTGCGAGGTAACCGAGCAATACGGGAGCCCCCGCCGGAGCGACCCTTCTCGCTAAACCGCGATGAACCTTTTTTATGACCGCCGTCCATGGCGGTCACCCTGCGGGCCGTCGCACAACAACGTTAAAAATTGCTCCCGGCAATTTTTTATGACCGCCGTCCATGGCGGTCACCCTGCGGGCCGTCGCACAGCAACGTTAAAAATTGCTCCCGGCAATTTTTTATTCCCGCAATGCCCGCCGCCCCGGGTTTCGGCTTTAGCGTCCGGCGTCCGGCTTCAAACGTCACATCGTATGCGTGGGCCGGTCCGATTGCAGCGAGCCCGCGAGGTGATTTTCTATGGTGCGGCGGGCGGTGTCGTCCTGATCGGAGAACTGCACGCCAATACCGGCGCTACGATTGCCCTGGGCGCCTCGAGGCGTGATCCAGACCACCCGGCCAGCCACCGGTATTTTCTCCTGCTCATCCATGATGTTGAGCAGGAGAAAGATTTCCTCCCCCAGTTGATAGGCTTTCTCGGTCGGCACGAACAGGCCGCCGTTGCCGATAAACGGCATGTAAGCGGCGTACAGCGCCGCCTTGTCCTTGATACTCAGCGAAAGAATGCCACTACGGCCCCCCGGCATCTTCATGCCACCCCCCTGTCGCGGTAGTGCTTGTATTGTTGTGCGTGCCAGTGCCGCGGGCGATTACTGCAAGGCAGCGTCCACGCCCACCAGCACCAGCATCCATTGCTCCATGAGCAATTCCTTGTTCGGGTTGGCGCCGGCCAGGATCTGCCTGCGGCCTTCCTGGATCCGCTGGGTAGCGCGCATCAACCGCGCCACCGGAACGGTATCGGCCAACTGCCGCAGCAACGGCTCCAGTTGCTCATCCCCCTCACCGCCGGGCATGGCCGCGCCACCGAGCGCCGCCAGCCGTGTCGCCCGGGCCAGCCAACCATACAATATCCTCGCCATGGTGTCCGGCTCGAACGCCGCCAGGGCCTGGGCCCCCTGGGCCGGAGACAGACGCCCCTGGGCCACCCGCAATACTTGCTCGGCAAGACGGCGGCGGTCACTGAACCAGTCCGCATCCTGCAACATCAGCGCTTTCAAAGGCGCGCCCTGGGCCGCGTCCAGCAACGCCGGCGCCGCCTCCCCGACCTGCGGCGTCAACCAGGACAGCGCCTGGTCGGCGGCCGGCACCGGCAGCAACCGTTGCTGGCAACGGCTGCGGACGGTGGGCAGCAGCAGGCTGGGCTGATGGCTGACCAGAATCAGGGTCATGCCCGGACCGGGCTCTTCCAGCGTCTTGAGCAGCGCGTTCTGCGCACTGCGGTTGAGTGCTTCCGCCGGGGACAGCAACGCCAGTCGTGCGCCGCCAAACTGGGCGGTGCGGGCGCAGAACTCCACCAGCCGCCGCACCTGATCGATCTTGATCGCCCGGCTGCCGCCTTCCGGCGTCAGCACATGCATGTCCGGGTGAGTGCCGGCGGTACTCAGGTGGCAAGCCTCGCATTGTCCGCAGGCCACCCCGGCACTGGGCTGCCGGCACAACAGCGTCTGCATCAAGGCCTGCGCCAGCCGGTACTTGCCGATGCCTTCGGGACCCGCCAGCAACAGGGCATGGGGCAAACGCTGACGCTGGTGCTGATCCAGCAGCCGCGCCATCTCCTCCTGATGCCAGGGACAAGGTACCTGTACCGGCGCTTTACTCATGCCCCCTCCGTAATGGCGTCGACCCAGGCGCCAAGGCGCTGGCGCACCTGTTCCAGCGGCCGGGTGGCGTCCACCTGCACGAACCTGTCGGGTTCATTACGGGCCCGTTGCAGATAGCAGTCGCGCACCCGTTGAAAGAAATCGCGGCTCTCCTGTTCGATGCGGTCCAGCTCGCCCCGTTTGCCGGCGCGAGCCAGCCCCACGTCCACCGGCACGTCGAACAACAAGGTGTAATCCGGCGCCACCCCGGCCAGCACCAACCGCTCAAGCGTGGCGATGGCTGCCAGGTCCAGACCGCGTCCGGCCCCCTGGTAAGCCCAGGTGGCATCCATGAAACGGTCACACAGCACCCATTCACCACGCGCCAGGGCGGGCCGGATCAGAGCGTCCAGGTGTTGGGCGCGGGCGGCGAACACCAGCAGCAATTCGGTGGTATCGGCCATGGGCTCCTCGCTGGGCGCCAGCAGTACCTGGCGGATACGCTCCGCCAGTTCGGTGCCACCGGGCTCCCGTGTCACACGTACCGTCTTGCCGCGCTGACGCAGACGCTCTGCCACCCATTCCAGGTTGATGCTTTTGCCAGCGCCTTCGCCCCCCTCGAGAGTGATGAAACGGCCGCTCATGGCGCCGCTCCCGGGCTTGAGCGGTAATCATCGCGGCGATTGAGCTGATATTGGCGTACCGCGCGCCGATGTTCCGCCAACGTATTGGAGAAGGTATGGCTGCCGTCGCCACGGGCAACGAAATACAGCGCCTTGGTCTGCTGCGGGTGCACGGCGGCGAAGATGGCATCGCGGCCGGGCATGGCAATGGGCGTCGGCGGCAATCCGGTGATCACATAGGTGTTGTACGGAGTGGATTCACGCAGGTCGGCCCGGCCAATGCGGCCGGCGTAGCGCTCACCCATGCCATAGATCACGGTGGGGTCGGTTTGCAGCCGCATCCCGAGCCGCAGGCGGTTGACGAAAACACCGGCGATCTGGCCACGTTCCTTGGGTACACCGGTTTCCCGTTCCACGATGGAGGCCATGATCAATGCCTGATAAGGGTCGTCATAGGGCAGCTTATCATCGCGGCCGAGCCAGGCCTCGTCCAGTATCTTGCGCTGACGCTCCAACGCCCGGCGCAGCAGCTCCACGTCGCTGGTGCCGGCGGTATAGAAATAGGTGTCCGGGGCGAACCATCCCTCGGGATGCGTATCCGGCATTCCCAGCCGAGCCATCACCTCCTCGTCATCAACGCCGTCCAGCGTGACGGTGAGGCCCTCAAGCTCGGCCAGGCGGGTGCGAAACTGGCGAAAGGTCCAGCCCTCCACCAGGGTGACACTGCGCTGCATCACCTCGCCCCGGTCGATGCGCTCCAACAGCGTCAACAGAGAGTCCCCTGGGAACAACTGGTATTCCCCCACATGCATGCGCCCTTCGATACCGGTGAAACGGCTGTACAAACGTCCCGCCACCCGACGCAGCGTGGACTCCGGCTCACCACCCAGCAGGCCCTCCCCTTGCAGACGGCTCATCAGGTGGCTGAAACCGGTGCCGGCCGGTACCTGTACCAGCCGGGCCTCGGTCACCGGCAAGGGGCGATGCAAATACCCACTTACCCAAAAGCCCGCCAGCGGAATTGCCACGATGACGAACACCAGTAGCAGAGCAAAAATTCGTATTTTTCGACGCATGGATTGAATGCTAATGCCTGTATTGGCGATCCCAGGCCATGGAGCGGGATCGGGGTTAGAGCCTGACGCCAGCGCGTCACCGCGCGCTCAGTGGTTGAACCGCGCCTGCCAGAGCCGCTGCCATTGTGGGACCTGCGGATCGACCGGCCACGTCCACTGCGCCAGTTTACGCACCGGTAACAGGCCGACAATACTGTTGGTCAGAAAAATGCCATCCGCCCGACGCAGATGTGACAGGGGCCTCGCCCTCACTTCCACCCGCCAACCCTGATCACGGGCGACGTCCAGCAGCCAGCCACGCGCCACGCCGGCCACCCCGGCGCGCTCCAGGGAGGGTGTCCACAACAGGTCGCCAAACACGGCGAACAGGTTCATCGAAGTGGCCTCCACCGGGCACCGGTGGCGATCCAGCAGCAGCCCCTCGCGCCAGCCACGCCGCCCGGCCTCGGCGCGCGCCACCACTTGCGGCAGGCGGTTCAGATGCTTGAGTCCGGCAAGAGGATCGTCCGGCAACACGGTATCGCAGAGGCCGATCTCAACGCCATGACGAAGGTGGGCGCACGGCTCCTCCGTGAACGGAAACCATTGGCCAAACAAGGTGGGTTGCGGCCTCTCCGGCGGCAAATACCCCCGGCCGCCGCTGCCACGGGTAAGCACCAGCTTGATCACGCCGGCGCCTCCGTCATGATCGCGCAGTCGCGCCGCCAGCGTCCGTTCGAGTCTGTCCTCCGTCAGCGGAATCGCCAGCCGGCGGGCACCGGCCAGCATTCTCGCCCGGTGCCGGGGCCACAATGGCACCCGGCCATCGGCGCTGACCCTCAGGGTCTCGAACAGACCATCCCCGTAAGCCAGGCCGCGGTCACTGCGGGACAGCATGGCGCTCCGCTCAGACGCGACGGAACAGCAGGGTGCCGTTGGTGCCGCCGAAACCGAAGGAGTTGGACAAGGTCACGTCGATCTGGCGGTCCTGGGCCTGATTGGGCACCAGGTTCAGATCGCAGCCCTCGTCCGGATCATTCAGGTTGATGGTCGGCGGTGCCACATTGTCGCGCATGGCCAACAGACACATGATCGCCTCCACGGCACCGGCAGCGCCCAGAAGATGGCCAATCATGGATTTGGTGGAACTCACCGCCAGCTTGTCGGCATGCTCGCCGAACACCTGCTTCACCGCGTTCAGTTCGGCCAGATCGCCGAGCTTGGTGGAGGTGGCGTGGGCATTGATGTAGTCCACGTCACCGGCGTCCATGCCCGCGTCGCGCAAGGCGTTGCGCATGGACAGCGCGGCACCGGCGCCGTTTTCGGAGGGCGCGGTCATGTGGTAAGCGTCATCACTCATGCCATAGCCGACCAGCTCCGCGTAAATGGTGGCTCCCCGGGCCTTGGCCCTTTCGTATTCCTCCACCACCACCGCGCCGGCACCGTCACCGAGCACGAAACCGTCGCGGTCGCGGTCCCAGGGCCGGCTGGCCGCCTGCGGATCGTCGTTGCGGGAAGACAGCGCCCGTGCCGCGGCGAAACCGCCCATGCCCAGCGGCGTGGACCCCTTTTCGGCGCCACCGGCGATCATCACGTCGGCCACGCCCAGTTGGATCTGCTGGGCGGCGAAGCCGATGTTGTGGGTCCCGGTGGTACACGCCGACACGGTGGCGAAGTTCGGGCCCTTGAACCCGTACATGATGGCCAGGTTACCGGCGATCATGTTAATGATGGTGCTGGGCACGAAAAACGGAGACAGCTTGCGCGGCCCGGAGTCGAGCAGCTTGCGGTGATTATCCTCGATATTGGTCAGCCCGCCGATGCCGGAACCAATGGCCACGCCGATGCGCTCACCCTCTTCCTTGTCCATATCCAGGCCGGCGTCGCCGATGGCCTGGATCGCCGCCACCATGCCGTACTGGACGAACAGGTCCATTTTCCGTCCTTCCTTCGCGGACAGGTAATCACCCAGTTCGAAATCCGGCACCAGCCCGGCGAATTTGGTGGAGAAATCCGAGGTGTCGAAGTGCTCGATCGGGCGAATGCCGCTACGGCCCGCCTTGATACCCTCCCAGGTACTGTTCACATCGGCGCCCAGGGGCGTGAGCATGCCCAGGCCGGTTACCACTACTCGACGTCGTGTCACCTGTATTCCTCCCAAAATGACGATTCCAGGGCCGGACAGTCAGCGCCGGCGCCCTCGGATTATAGCGTGCCGATTCGCTGCCAGGGCAGCTCCCACAGCGGCTCCGTAGCGCTCTCCGTGGGAAGCGAGCTTGCTCGCGAATGCAGCGCAACTTCATATCTCCAACACCAACAAACGCAGAGTAACCACCACGGATGGTGGTCACAAACAAATCGCCGGGAGCGATTTTTGACCTCACTCCAGCGACGGCCCGCAGGGTGATCACCACGGGCGGTGATCACAAACAAATCGTCCGGAACGATTTTTGACGTCGCTCCAGCGACGGCCCGCAGGGTGATCACCATGGATGGTGATCACAAAAAAACCGCAAGCCCATACCGAGCCTGCGGTTTTCCTTGACGCAGCGTTACGACCGAAATCAGCTGTGGGCTTTGATGTAGTCCACGGCTGCTTGTACGGTGCTGATTTTTTCAGCTTCTTCGTCGGGGATTTCGGTCTCGAATTCTTCCTCGAGGGCCATTACCAGTTCAACGGTGTCCAGGGAATCGGCGCCCAGGTCTTCCACGAAGGAAGCTTCGGATTTCACGTCTTCCGGCTTAACGCCCAATTGCTCGACAATGATCTTCTGGACCCGTTCTTCGATGCTGCTCATGATCCTATTACTCTCCTATTAATGGTGTGCAAGCACCTATGAGCGGCTATTCTAGGTGAACGCGATTTGCGCTTGCAAGCCGCCGCCGGTGCCCGTTTTCACGGATACGTTTCCAAATATGTTGAACCCCACCCACCACTGAGACGGCAGTACCCTCTCCGTGGGGGCCACCCTGAAGCTGCGGCCCGGGCGAATCCATTGCACAGGCCGGCCTCGAAAGACCGGCGCATTCCAACCGGAACCGGCAGCTTAGCGGTTTCGGGAGGATTTGTCCCTACCCGGTGAACATGCCACCGTTAACGTGGACCGTGGTACCGGTTACATAGCCACCACCGTCTCCGGCCAGCCACGCTACCGCGCTGGCCACTTCATCGGGGCTGCCGAGGCGGCCCAGGGGGATTTCCCGCAGCAGCGCATCGCGCTGAGCCTCGGGCAGAACATCGGTCATGTCGGTCTGGATAAAGCCCGGCGCCACCGAATTCACCGTGATGTTACGCGAGCCCAGCTCGCGGGCAAGGGCCCGGGTAAAGCCCTCCACGCCACCTTTGGCCGCGGCATAGTTGGCCTGGCCGGCGTTGCCCATGGTCCCCACCACGGAACTGATATTGATCACCCGGCCCCAGCGGGCCTTGGTCATGCCCTTGATGCAGGCCTTGGTGACCCGGTACAGCGAGTTCAGGTTGGTGTTGATCACATCCATCCATTCATCGCTTTTCATCCGCAACATGATGTTGTCCCGGGTGATGCCGGCGTTGTTCACCAGCACCAGAGGCGCACCGTGCTTTTCCACGATGGACTTGATCGCGGCCTCCACCGAGGCATCCTCGGACACGTTCAGCACCACGCCGTCACCGTTCTCTCCGAGGGCGTCGGCGATGGCCTTGGCGCCGTTTTCGCTGGTGGCGGAGCCGACCACGAAGAAACCGGCGTTGACCAGGTTTTCGGCAATGGCCTTGCCGATACCGCGGCTGGCACCGGTGACCAGGGCCACTTTACGTTCGTCGCTCATGAGGCGTCCTCAACCGTTCAAAGCCGCCTGAAAGGCGTCCAGGGATTCCAGGGGCTTGGCGTCCAACCCCCGGTCAATACGTTTGGCCAGGCCACACAGCACTTTGCCGGGGCCACATTCGTACAGCGTGGTCACGCCATCCGCGGCCAGGGCCTGCACCGTCTCCACCCAGCGCACCGGGGAATACAATTGCCGGATCAAGGCGCTGCGAATCGCCTCGGGGTCGGTTTCCCGGGCCACATCCGCGTTATTGATCACTGGCAGTTCCGGGGCGTGGAAACGGACCTGGGCGAGCGTTTCCGCCAGCGCTTCCGCCGCCGGCTTCATCAGTGCGCAATGGGAGGGCACGCTCACCGGGAGCGGCATGGCGCGCTTGGCGCCGGCGGCCTTACAAGCGGCAATGGCGCGTTCCACGGCACTGCCTTGCCCGGCGATCACCACCTGGCCAGGCGCGTTGAGGTTGACCGCTTCCACCACTTCACCCTCGGCGGCTTCGGCACAGGCCTGACGCACCTGATCGTCATTCAGACCGAGGATCGCCGCCATGGCGCCCTCGCCTTCCGCCACCGCCTGCTGCATCAGCTCGCCACGGGTGCGCACCAGGCGCACCGCGTCCCCCAGGCTGATCACCCCGGCACAGGTCAAGGCGGTGTATTCACCCAGGCTGTGCCCGGCCAGCAGCGCCGGGCGCGGACCACCGCTCTGCTCCCACTCCTTCCACAGGGCGACGCCGGCGGTCAGCAACAGCGGCTGCGTATTTTCGGTGCGATTGAGATCAGCTTCGGGGCCGTTCCGGGCCAATTCCCAGAGGTCCATGTCGAGGGCGCCGGAAGCTTCCTGGAAAGCCTGGCGCACGGCGGTGTGATCGGCGAAATCGGCCAGCATACCCAGGCTCTGCGAGCCCTGACCGGGAAAAACGAAAGCGGTTTTTGACATGCGTTTCCCTGATTCGCGAAGGACGGCCGGTGGGACTCCGCGAGAGCCCGCCCCGGGCGTCGGGTTATCGGATTTGGCGGCAGTATGCCTTTACCCGCCCGGCTTGTCCGTTCCGGGCTGCAACAAAGTATGAATGACCCCGGCGCGGCATCGATCAGGAGGCGGGCTGTTCAGAGACCTGGGCCAACGGCGCCACGGCGTCGCGGATCAACGCCGGCACGTTGCGGCGGGCTTCCAGCAGGGCCACTTCCAGAGCGCTGGTAAAGCCGGCTTCGCCAGTGCCGCCGTGGCTTTTCACCACCACGCCGTTAAGCCCCACCAGACTGGCGCCATTGTAGCGCTCCGGATCCATACGGTGCTTGAGGCCGTTCAACACCGGCAGGGAAAACAGGCCGCTCAGCTTGCGCCACCAGGAACGGCCGATCTCCTCACGGATCATCCCACCGATCATGGTGGCCACGCCTTCCATGGTTTTCAATGACACATTACCGACAAAGCCATCGCAGACCACCACGTCCACGTCACCGAGGAAGATGCCATTGCCTTCGACGAACCCCACGTAATTGAGGTCCTCGGCGGCCTGCATCAAAGCGGCGGCCTCCTTGATCTGCTCGTTGCCCTTGATGTCCTCTTCGCCGATATTGAGCAGCGCCACGCGGGGCTGGCTCAGTCCGTCGACGGCGCGAACCACGGCCTGCCCCATCTGCGCGAACTGCAACAGATGCCCGGGCTGGGAGTCCACATTGGCGCCCAGGTCCAGCATGTGACAATGGCCCTTGGCGGAAGGAATGGCGGTGCAGATAGCGGGACGGTCGATGCCGGGAAGGGTTTTCAACACGAAACGGCTGACCGCCATCAGGGCACCGGTATTACCGGCGCTGACCGCGGCCTGGGCACGGCCTTCCTTGACCAGATTGATGGCCACCCGCATGGAGGAGTCTTTTTTCTGGCGCAGCGCCACCGCCACCGGATCGTCCATGGCCACCACTTCGGAAGCGGGCTCTATGGCAACGCGGGCATGGCCCTCGAGACCGGCCTTGGCCAGTGCCGGCGCCAGAACGTCGGGATTACCAACCAGGATGATGTGGAGACTGGAATGACGGGAAAGCGCACGGCTGACGGCGGGAACGGTGACAGGTACCCCGTGATCCCCCCCCATGGCGTCCACCGCCAGAGTCACGTCTGACATGGCCACTCAATTCCTCAGAGGCATGGCGGCACCCAGAATACTCCTAATCCGGCCCAGGTAAAGGCCGGACACAGGCCAGTGCCCCAGAACGAAAAACGGCGCCCGTCAGACGCCGGATGAAACCGGGTGACGGGCGCCGTTCGACTTATTCTTCTTCGTCCAGGTCCGCGGTGCGCAGAACCTGACGGCCGCGGTACATGCCGTCCGGAGAGATATGGTGACGGCGATGCACTTCACCGGTGTTGCTGTCCTCGGTCAGCGTGGCGGCGGACAGCGCATCGTGGGAACGACGCATACCGCGCTTGGAACGGGTTTTGCGATTCTGTTGAACAGCCATTGTCGAGCTCCTCGGCGTGTTACTTGCGGCGACCCTTGAGCTGGGCCAGCACGGCAAAAGGGTTATCCGGATTGTCTTTGTCCCGGCCCTCGCCGTCTTCCCCATCGTCGCGGGTATCCGGCAGCGGATTCGGGCATTGATCGTGCAGCGCCACCAGTGGCATCGCCAATAGCAGCTCTTCCTCGAGCACATCCGCCAATGGCAGGCGCTCTTCGGTGACCAGCAGAGGATCCAGGTGCGCGGGCAACGCCTTTGCCTGTTCCTCGCTCCAGACCATGGTCAGGTCCACATTGGCGAGGATCCGCTGGTGCACGGGTTCAAGGCAGCGCTGGCAGATCAAAACCAGCGTGGTTTCCACCTGGCCCCGAACGCACCGGTGCCCGTCCTCATCGCGGCCAAAAGCCAGCGACACCCGGACCGGCTGGTCCAGGCTCTCGCGATATTCCCGCAGCCGGGGCAGATCCCCAACCCGGGCCTCGCCCTCGATGACGCGCTCCTGATCCGCGAACTTGCGCGGTTCCAGGTACGGTGGCAGTTGCCCTGAAAACATAAGCGCGCAATTCTAGGGCCGCGCCGCGGCGCTGTCAAAGCGAAAATCACGCCAGTGGCCAAGACCTAACCGTCTGAGAAATTTGGATTTTTCGTGCACTGCCATGCCCACCTCTTTTACACTCGCTGCTTTGAAAACCGAGGAGACCATGGTGAACGACATTCCGCCGACTCTGATTCTGGCCTCTTCCTCTCCGTTTCGCCGTGAGTTGCTGGGCAAACTGGGGCTGCCTTTCAGCGCCGCCAGCCCGGATATCGACGAGACCGCTCTGCCCGGCGAAAGCGCCACCGAGCTGGTACTGCGCCTGGCCCGGCGGAAAGCCCAGGCCCTGGCCGCGGACCATCCCGATACCCTGATCATCGGCTCCGACCAGGTGTGCGTCCTGGATGACACCATTCTCGGCAAACCCGGCGACCGCGACAACGCCATCAAGCAGTTGAGCAATGCCAGTGGCCGCAGCGTGGTGTTTCATACCGGTCTGTGCCTGTACAACAGCGCCACCGGCCGCTATCAAAGCGGTTGCGAGAACTTCACCGTGCATTTTCGCACCCTGGATCAGGACCGCATCCGCCGCTACGTGGACAAGGAACAACCCTTCAATTGCGCCGGCAGTTTCAAGTCCGAGGGGTTCGGCATCACTCTGTTCAAGGCGCTCGAAGGTCGCGACCCCAACGCTCTGGTGGGACTGCCGCTGATTCTATTGACCGACTTCCTGGCGGCGGAAGGCGTCAGCCTGCCCTGACGCCGGACGCCGGACGCCGGACGCCGGACGCCGGACGCCGGACGCCGGACGCCGGACGCCGGACGCCGGACGCCGGACGCCGGACGTGCAAAACCAGACACAACGCCCTGGCAAGCACTAAAACGCCTTCTTTTAGGCTCATCGCGGTTTAGCGGGCCACCGCGCTTCAATCATGGGCACGG
>NZ_AQPF01000077.1:0-10535 GCF_009846745.1 Alcanivorax xiamenensis
CGTCCGGCGTCCGGCGTCCGGTTTGTCATCTGGCAACTGACCCCCCGGTCAAACGTGTAAGGCCGGACCGTTTCAGGTAAAATGCCGCCGCTTTCCGGCCTCTGGGCCTCGCGCACCGCGCCGCCCGGGCCTTGTTTTTGACTCGACCAGAAGGTAGGAGCACATGACCGATCGCATTAAAAAGGGCGGACTGGAAATCGCCGCTGAACTTCATGATCTGGTAGTCAACGAAGTGGCGCCGGGTACCGGTGTGGATGTGGAACACTTCTGGGCGCAGCTGGAACAGATCGTGGCCGACCTAGCGCCGCGCAACAAGGCGTTGCTGGCCAAGCGTGACGAAATCCAACGGAAGATCGACGGCTGGCATCTGGAGCGCAAGGGCAAGCAGATCGACTTGCCGGAATACAAGCGCTTCCTCACCGAGCTGGGCTACCTGCTGCCGGAAGGCGATGATTTCAAAGTGGCCACCCAGAACGTGGACAACGAGATTGCCCATATCGCCGGCCCGCAGCTGGTGGTGCCGGTGAAGAACGCCCGTTTCGCGCTGAACGCCGCCAACGCTCGCTGGGGCAGCCTGTATGACGCGCTCTACGGTACCGATGCCATCTCCGAGGAAGACGGCGCCGAGCGCGGTGGCGCTTACAACCCGAAGCGCGGTGACAAGGTGATTGCCTTTGCCCGTGATTTCCTCGACACCTATTTCCCGCTGGCCAACGGCTCCCACAAGGACAGCACCGGCTACGCGATCCGCGACGGCAAGCTGGTGGTGAGCCTGACAGAGGGCGAATCCGGTCTGGCCGACGAAGGACAGCTGCGCGGCTACCTGGGCGACGCCGAGCGCCCCAGCGGCGTGCTGCTCAAGCACAACAATCTGCATGCGGAAATCCAGATCGACGATCAACATCCGATCGGCGCCGAGGACCCGGCCAACGTCAAGGACGTGCTGCTGGAATCCGCCATCACCACCATTCAGGACTGCGAGGACTCCGTCGCCGCGGTGGACGCCGAGGACAAAGTCGAGGTGTATCGCAACTGGGCGGGCCTGATGAAAGGCGATCTGAAGGAAAGCTTCGACAAGGGCGGCCGCACCCTGACCCGCGCCCTCAACCCGGACCGTGAATACATCGCGCTGGACGGCGGCAAGCTGGTGCTGCCGGGCCGTTCCCTGCTGCTGGTGCGCAACGTCGGTCACCTGATGACCAACCCGGCGATCCTGCACAACGGTGAAGAAATCCCGGAAGGGATCATGGACGCCATGGTCACCGTGCTGGCCGCCATCCACGATCTGAAGAAGCAGGACGGCGCCGATTTCCGCAACAGCCGCACCGGCTCCGTGTACATCGTGAAGCCGAAAATGCACGGCCCGGAAGAAGTGGCGTTCGCGGTGGAACTGTTCGAGCGGGTGGAAAAAGCGCTAGGCCTGCCGGCCAATACTCTGAAGATCGGCATCATGGATGAAGAGCGCCGCACCACGGTCAACCTGAAGGAATGTATCCGCCAGGCCAAGGACCGGGTGATCTTCATCAACACCGGTTTCCTAGACCGTACCGGTGACGAGATGCACACCTCCATGGAAGCGGGCCCGATGGCGCGCAAAGGCGATATGAAAGGCATGCCCTGGATCAACGCCTACGAAAACTGGAACGTGGATATCGGCCTGGAATGCGGCCTGCAAGGCGTGGCCCAGATCGGTAAAGGCATGTGGGCGAAGCCGGACGAAATGGCGGAAATGATGGCCACCAAGGCCGGTCACCCGAAAGCCGGCGCCAACTGCGCCTGGGTGCCGTCACCCACCGCCGCCACCCTGCATGCAATGCACTACCACGAAGTGAACGTGCAGCAAGTGCAGGAGCAGCTGGCCAGCCGTGGCCGTGCGTCCCTGGACGACATCCTCACCATTCCGTTGCTGGAAGGCGAACTCACCGCCAACGAAATCCAGCAGGAGCTGGACAACAACGCCCAGGGTATCCTCGGCTACGTGGTGCGCTGGGTAGATCAGGGCGTGGGCTGTTCCAAGGTGCCGGACATCAACAACGTCGGCCTGATGGAAGACCGCGCCACCTGCCGTATCTCCAGCCAGCACATCGCCAACTGGCTGCACCATGACATCGTCACCGAGGAACAGGTGATGGAGTCCATGAAGCGCATGGCGCAAGTGGTGGACAAGCAGAACGCCGGTGACCCGACCTACATGGACATGGCGCCGAACTTCGATGACAGCATTGCCTTCCAGGCCTCCTGTGATCTGGTGTTCAAGGGTTGCGAGCAGCCCAGCGGCTACACCGAGCCGGTCCTGCACCGCCGTCGCCGTGAACTGAAAGCCAAACTGGCCGGCTGAACGTAGTACGCCATTCGCCGCCAAGGCGGCTTCCCACGGTGGTTTCGTAGTAAGGCTGTGGGAAGCCAGCTTGCTGGCGAATGGTGCCCCTGGCGTCCGAGGATTTACTCGAGAGTAATTTCCTACGGCGGTTTTCTATCCCTCTCTGCCGGGCGCGATTACCTTTCACGCCCGGCTTCCCTCCGGCAGCCGCTCCCACAACGGCGCGTCTCCAAGACTTTCCGATACGAACTCCACGAAGGCCCGCACCCTTGGCGGCACTTGCTTGCGTTGCGGCATCACCGCGTGGATGGCGGTGTCGGCCAATTGATAATCCGCCAACACCACCTTGAGACGGCCCTGGCACAGGTGTTCGTGGATGTGCCAGAGCGAATGCTGGGCAATGCCCAGGCCGGCGAGCACGGCTTCGGTCAGCAACTCCCCCTGATTGGCGCGGACCGGGCCGCTGACTCTGACCGGGCATGGCCGTCCGTCCGGGTCGCGCAGATCCCAGACGTCCTGCCGGTCCGGATGGCTGGTCAGCAGCAGACAGGGGTGATCGGCCAGTTCCCGGGGATGGGTGGGCACCCCGTGGCGGGCCAGGTAATCGGGGGATGCGCACAGCACCCGCTTGTCGTCGGCCAGTCGTCGCGCCACCAGGGAGGAGTCCTTGAGCACACCGATACGAATGGCGAGATCAAACCCTTCCCCCACCAGGTCCACCTGGTCATCGCTCAGATGCACGTCCAGGCGCACTTGCGGGTAGCGTTGCAAAAAGCCGGGCAGCAGCCGGGAAATATACTGACGCCCGAATGCCGGTGGCAGCGCCAGACGCAGGGTACCGCTGATCTCGTTGGCGCTTTGCCGGAGCCCGTTGGCCAGGGCTTCCAGGTCTCCCACCAGCAACCGCCCCCGCTCCGCCAGAAGCCGGCCCTCGGGGGTAGGGTGGAGACGGCGGGTGGTGCGGTGCAGCAGACGTACCTGCAGATCCCGTTCCAACCGCTTCAGACGCTGGCTGGCCACCGCCACGGAAAGGTCGAGGGTACGTGCCGCGGCGCTGATCGAGCCCTGATCCAGCACGCGTAGGAACAGCGCGATGTCACTGAGTCTTTCCATGGTTCGTCCAAGGCAGGATTGGAGCGTTATTTTCAATGAAATATTGAAAGTGAATAAAAGACTATATTGTTTTTGTGAAATAGGTAAAGCCCTAGCATGCCGTCTCTCTATCCCATTCCAACGGAGAACGGTCATGAAAGACCCGCGACAGGGCGGTATACCCTGGGCGCTGTACGCGCTGACCATCGGTGCCTTTGGCATCGGCACCACTGAATTCGTGATTATGGGCGTGCTGCAGCAGGTGGCGGACGATCTGGGCGTCAGCATCGTCGCCGCCGGCCTGCTGATCTCCGGCTATGCCCTGGGCGTGTTCGTCGGCGCGCCTCTTTTGACCGCCACCACCGGCGGCCTGTCCCGCAAGCGGATACTGGTGGGGCTGATGCTGATCTTCACCGTCGGCAACCTGGCCTGTGCCCTGGCGCCGAACTACACCGTGCTAATGGTGGCGCGGGTGATCACCTCCCTGGCGCATGGCACTTTCTTTGGCGTCGGCTCGGTGGTGGCTACCTCCCTGGTAGCACCGCACCGGCGCGCCAGCGCCATCGCCATCATGTTCACCGGCCTCACCGTGGCCACTCTGCTGGGCGTGCCGGCCGGGGCCTGGCTGGGGGTGGAGTACGGCTGGCGCACTTCGTTCTGGGCCATCACCGGTGTCGGCGTGCTGGCCACACTGGTGATCCTGGCTCTGGTGCCCGCCGATCAGGGCGGGCAGGGCGGGGAATCATTTCGTGACGGCTTCCGGGTGATCGGGCGCGCCACTGTGTTGCTCGGGCTGCTCACCACGGTTCTGGGTTACGCCGGCGTGTTTACCGTCTTTACCTACATCCAGCCCATGCTGGTCCGCCTGGCCGGCTTTTCCGAAGCGCAGGTGTCCTCGATTCTGCTGGTCTTCGGCGTGGGCATGATCGCCGGCAATCTGGCCGGTGGCCGGCTGGCCGACCGTAACCTGCCGCGCGCCATCGGCGTGACATTAACGATATTGGCGCTGGTGCTGGCAATGACCGGCCCGGCGCTGCGGCACCCGGTCACCGCGGTGGTGTTCGTCGGCCTGCTTGGTGCCGCCAGTTTCGCCACCGTGGCGCCGCTGCAACTGTGGGTGCTCAGCCGTGCCGAGGGCGCCTCCAGTCTGGCTTCCAGCTTCAATATCGGTGCCTTCAATCTGGGTAACGCCCTGGGCGCCTGGCTCGGCGGCGCGGTGATTCACTCCGGCACCGGTTTGACCGGCATTCCCTGGGTGGCTTCGGCGGTCACACTGTCCGGCCTTGCCCTGGCGCTGTGGGCGCTGCGGCGGGAACGCCAGCGCGCGCCGCTGCTTGAAACCGGGGACTGTGCCTGAGCCGCTGTGGGAAGCCTGCTCGCAGGCGAATTCCATCAGACCAACATCAGACCAAGGAGAAACAATCATGGAACACCGTTATCTGGGACACTCCGGCTTCAAAGTGCCGGCACTGGGCTTTGGCGCCGGCACCTTCGGCGGCAAAGGGCCGCTGTTCAGCGCCTGGGGAAACACCGGAGTGGAGCAGGCGCGGCGGCTGGTCGACCTGTGTCTGGAAGCTGGCGTGACCCTGTTCGACACCGCCGACGTGTACTCGGACGGCGCCTCCGAGGAAGTACTCGGGGCCGCCGTCGCCGGCCGCCGCGACCAGGTGATTCTGTCCACCAAAGTGAGTCTGCGAAGCGGAGAGGGCGCCAATGACGTGGGCGCCTCCCGTCATCATCTGGTGCGGGCGGTGGAGCGTTCGTTACGGCGGCTCGGCACCGATTACATCGACCTGCTGCAACTGCATCACTTTGACGCCATGACGCCGGTGGAACAGGTGATGGCGACGCTGGACGATCTGGTGCGCTCCGGCAAGGTGCGTTACATCGGCGCCTCCAATTATTCCGGCTGGCAACTGATGAAGTCCCTGGCGGCGGCGGACCGCTATGGCTACAGCCGCTTCGTCGCCAATCAAACCTATTACTCACTGATCGGCCGGGACTACGAGTGGGAATTGATGCCGCTGGGGCAGGACCAGGGACTGGGCGCCCTGGTGTGGAGCCCGTTGGGCTGGGGACGCCTCACCGGCAAAATCCGCCGTGGGCAACCGCTGCCCGAGGGCAGCCGTCTGCATGAAACCGCCGGCTTTGCCCCGCCAGTGGAGGAAGAGCGGCTGTACAACGTGGTGGATGCGTTGCTGACGGTGGCGGAGGAAACCGGCAAAACCGTGCCACAGGTGGCAATCAACTGGCTGCTGCGCCGGCCCACGGTGTCCTCGGTGCTGATTGGGGCACGCAACGAACAGCAATTGCGCGACAACCTGGGCGCAGTGGGCTGGTCCATGACGGAGCCACAGGCCGCCCGGCTCGACAAGGCCAGCGCGGTGACACCGCCGTACCCCTACTATCCGTACTGGAACGGCCAATTCGCCGAGCGGACGCCGCCTTTGGTGTGAAGGAAAGGGGATCTGACTCCGCTTCGAGGTGAGTGGCTAGCGCAAACGGTCTTCCGACAGCTGTCAGAGAAGGGCTTCGAAGCCGCTGTGGGAAGCTTGCTTGCAAGCGAATGGGCTAAGATTCGCTTGCAGCGGCCCGCCGCCCGGAGAATCTCCCACAGAGCGGCTTCGTAGCCCATTGCTGTGGGGAGCAGCCTTGGCCGCGAATGTCCCCGGGCCGTTGGTCATTCGCTTGCAAGCAAGCTTCCCACAGCGGTTTTATAGCATGACCTGTGGGAGCCAGCCTGCTGGCCGAATGGCGCACTAGCGTGGCGGAGCTTGCAAGTCACCATAGAATCTCCCACAGCGGCGTTGTCGCGACCTCCGAGTTTATGTCTCCCAGGCCCGCAAAAGCATAACGCCTCTCCGCTAAACCGCGATGACCTTTTATGTTGTAAGCCAAGGCTTACACAAAAGAGAGGAAAAAACTTACACGAACTATCTGAAATGGCTCACATGATATTTTTTGCGTTGGTTCTATATTCGAGACTTGTGAGAACCAGATCACAAGAACGTATCGGGCGCTAAGGACTTTTGGGGGCGCCCGGTGAACAACAAAATAGAACTTTCATTGGGGAACCCATAATGAAAAAAGGATTTGTTCTGCTTGCTCTCTCCTGTGCCTTTACTTCCGCGGCCCAAGCGGACATCTGGTCGCGTGGGGAAATCACCCGCATCTGGCAACACGGAGAACAAGGCGAATTTTCCATTGCCCTGGATCCGGAAGTGCAAGACTGCCGGGATCACCTGATCGAGTTTAGTGGCACCCACTACGATAACGCCGAGCGCCGTGGGCAGGCTCTGTCAATTACCTTGTCCGCCCTGCACGGGGGCAAAGCGGTGGGGGTCGAGCTCAGTGCTACGGGCGCGGATGGCCATTGTCTGGCGCGGGGCATCGATATTCAGCGCTGATTCGGTCGCATCACCGGCTTATACATTTTCTTTTTAATACGTTCTAGGGAAGGGCGGGGCTATGGCTGCTCGTTGGTTGGTGGCATGGGTTTGGGGTGTTGTTTTATTGATTGGGGCGGTGAGCGCGCAAGCGGCACCGGAGCCGGATCTAAACCGTTACGAAGTGTATTACGGTGATATGGACAGCCGGGAATACGGCCTGGACGGTTACTCAGACTTGTTGCTACGGGCGCGGCGAGATTACACCTGGATTTCAGCTGGTGTCAGCATCCCGGTTCCATTGCCCTCCAATTTGCCAGACTTGCTCTTCTGCGGCACGGCCTCGGGGGAGTTCATGCCCTGTACCTTAAAGGACGGGGCCGCGATTCCAGCCGAGCCGAGTGATGACTTCGAGCTGATCTGGAGCGACGGTGATGGTGATGGCTTGCCTGACCTGCTGGTTCAAGCCCATGACCTCAATACCCGGAGCTTGTACTTACGCAGTCAAAAAAAGCGCAACCTGGCCTTGATGGACCAATTTATTGGATTGGGTGGGCAGCGTGTTTCCGGTATGCCGGATTTGGGTGAGGAGGACGAGAACGGCACCGAGAACAGCGCGGCAGTGATGAGTCTGGCGGCGACATCAAACAGTGCCAGTAGCCAAAGCTTGACGGGTCAACTGGTTGGGGCCTCTCCGGGGGCTCTGGATGTGGTGCAAGGGCAACTGCGTTATTCCATCCCGATCCAGCTGCCAGACGGACCTGGTGGCATCAACCCTTCATTCTCCCTGGATTATTCCAGTGACTCCGGCTACGGCCACGCCGGCATGGGCTTTCATATTTCGGGACTGTCCGCGATCGAGCGCTGCCCGATGCGGCGGACGTTGTTGCGGGATGGTATTTCCGCTGGAGTTGCGGGTACTACCGCTGACTTGGCATGTTTGGATGGGCAGCGTTTGATATTGGTGTCCGGTAGTTATTGGCGAGATGGCTCCGTATACAGAACGGAAGCTGAATCCGGAGTGAAGGTGGTATATCAACTAGGCGGCAGTCCTATATGGAGTGCATGGAACCGTGATAAAGGCACCTTCATCGTTTACCAAAAGAACGGGGATATCTACAGGTATGGTGCCAGTGGCGCGACCCGTGTCGCTGGTGGTCCTGCCGTTGATAACCGGATTTCTAGGTGGGCACTCGAAACGGTAGAGGACAGGCTAGGTCACGGTTATAAAATGGCTTACCTCCCGGGAGGTATGTTCCTTTCCAATATTACCTATACAACTGGTAATGGTTGGCACTCACATTTGCTATCCATTCAATATCACCCAGATCCTTATGGGAAACCTTCATACGTCTTTGGGGGAAAATATGATAATGCCTACCGGATACACAAAATATTGGCGATGACGGCTAATGAAACATCTGTTAAGACCTGGAACTTTTCATACCAAACCAACCCCTCCACAAAAAGGTCTTTGCTTAAACAAGTGCAGGAGTGTGGAGCGGGCGGGCAATGCCTCGCTCCCACGGATTTTGATTGGGACCATGGCAGTAATGCGGTCTTTTCCAGTTCAATGCAGTTTCAAGTTGAAACAGGGGATTGGAATTCGCCGCTCCGCTGGTGGGTGGACATGAACAGCGATGGAAAGACTGAGTTCTGTCGGGTTGAGAGAGAAGTTACCTATAATTCCCACACCAGATATAAAAGGGTCTACTCCCTGCAGTGTTACCGTGAAGGAAGCTCGGGGGGATTTGTAAATGGGGCTCGGTTGCAAGGGTTCTATTCTGATTATTCTCCTGTTAGCTCTACACCTCCTATTAACTTGTCGACTACTTGGTTCGATGTGGACAGAAACGGATACCCCAATTTCTGTTTCAGAAAATACAAGAATAACGTTGATGAAATTCGCTGCTATCGAAATAGCTCTGGAGGAGGGTTTTATGGGAGCTGGTCATCCACAGTGACACCTCCAGTGGCTAGGGAAAAAATAAATAGCCAGTACTGGCAAGATACAGATGGAGATGGAACTCAAGACTATTGCTATGCCTACGCTAGTGGTGGAAGCAAGAAAGTAAAATGTGCGAAAGGGAGCTATGATAGAACAGTTGGACTAAACTACCAAGGTCAGTGGGTAATACCGGAGACGACGGTAGCATCAACAGACGGGACCTGGGTGGATCTTACCGGTGATGGCCACAGCGAGTATTGCTGGTTTACAAAGGGAGCGAGCGGCTTGGCCCGCTGCTACAAGAATAACAATGGGAGCCTGGCTGCTCCTGAAACGCAGTGGAACTTCACTACTTCAAACCTCAAAGCGCCAGAGGAACCTCCCTATCTAGAGCCTGACTCGGCCATCTTTAAATCGGACTTTTATGATTTTAATGGGAATGGTTACCAAGACTATTGTCGGATCTTCAGGGTAGGAGGAGGTGGAAGCAAGCAGTATCAGGCCCGATGTTTAATTAACAATGGGAAGAATTGGGTCGAGGATCTGGCTTCTCCGGTACTGACCATTCAGGGTGACAAGCCACGGGGGCTCAGTTTCACGGATATCAATCAGGATGGCCATCTTGACTGGTGCCTGCAAGATCAAGAGGCCCTTAAATGCCAGCTGTCCCAGCATGGTTCATTCTCCGGGGAGGTGAAGTCCTTTGCGCTGAATCAGGCGCCGACTGATATCCGGGGCCATGTTTGGGTGGATGTGGTTGGAGATGGTATCCCCAGACTGTGTGCGATGAATGTAAACAGTGTTCTCTGTTGGAACTCGAACAATCCGGAAGTTCCGGATTATTTGACTGGGGTGACCAACGGACTGGGCCTGGAATACCGGGTGCGTTACGCGAACACCAATGACGCTAGTGCCTTTGGTTATGGTGCGGAACCTTTACTATCGCCCCAAGCTCTGCAAGCTACTACCACCTCAAGTATCCCGAAGGACCCGTTGCTAAGAATAAATGCAGCTATGCGTGTCGTGTCGCACCTGGACACCTCAAATGGGGTGGGTGGTATGAGTCAACAAGCTTACTACTATGAAGATTATGGTTATTATCACAATGAGCTAGGACCCATGGGGTTCCGTTACATTCGTGTTGATTCCGAGAATGGAAATAAACGCCACGAAACCTGGTATGAACAGGATGGATATGAACATTTGGCTGGCCAGGTTAGCCGAGAGACGACTAGCTATAAAGTGTCAGGCTCATTCAAGGTTGTTAGAGCGGTTCAATATGATTGGGAAACGATCATCTATGGGGGAGAGGGGTTCCTGCCGGTCACTGGAGCTGTAAGCGTTCTGAATGGAAACACAACTCAGTCACTACGCTACGCGGTACGCTTGAAATCAAGCAATGTGAGTGAACTGGATTTATCCGGAGACTTGCTGAGCAGGGTGCAGTCTGAGAACACATACAATAACTATGGGGACCTGGTAGAGGAAGTAGTAACGACAACGGGAACCGGTCAAAAATTTACTCAGACTACGATTTCGAATTTCGATAATAATGAAGCAGATTGGCTGCTTGGCCGCCAAATCCGCTCCTCCACCACAAGCTCCGCCACCTATCAGGGAGTTACCGCTCCAAGCGGTACACGTACTTCTGCTTGGGAATACTATGGTTCGGGTCCCTTTATGGGGATGTTGAGAAAGGAAATCATTGAGCCTGATCAGCCCGAATATCGACGTGTTGTTGAATACAGCTACAATGGGTGTACAGTGATGGTTATTACCTGACAGTCCC
>NZ_AQPF01000078.1:0-10381 GCF_009846745.1 Alcanivorax xiamenensis
GCGGCTGTGGGAAGCGGCCTTGGCCGCGAATGCGGCGTTCGGCGTCCGCCTACTTCGCTGGCAAGCCCGCTCCCACAGCGGCGATGTAGAGGGCCAGCAGGAAATGCTAGAAGTGCTCTTCTATATCCATGCGTTTGTGGGGAATGCCGATGATGTCGATTCCCCACTCATTGATTACATAGAAGATTAAATGGCTTCCTTGAGGATAACAGTGGTAGCCCTTCTTGATATCCTGTCGATGACGCCCCCGCGCCGGATTTTCCGCAAGCCATACAAAACGTTGTTCCATGTTCCGCATGTATACATCGCGCTGCGCCCGGCCCCAATTGGCTGCTGTATATCGGGCAATAGCAATGAGGTCATCCCTGGCCCGGAGTGTTACCCGATATCGAGTGCTGTTTGGCATCATCCTGATCCCTGATCAGCTCATCCATGCTGAAGTTGTCAACGTATTCACCACGAGCCGCCTGCGCTTCGCCTTCCAAGAGATGAGCGCGCAAAGTCGCCAATTTTGTCTGGCGCATTTCCAGAGTACGTAACCCGTCCCGGATCACTTCACTGACGGATCCGTACCGACCGCTAGCGACCTCTTCTTTAACAAAGCGCTCCCAATGGGAGCCCAAGGTCAAACTTGTCGTAGCCATGGCTGACTCCTATTCATATTGAGCAGTTATGAATATAGCGCGAATTTGGGTATGCCGTGAAGCTGCTATTCACCCTCTCCAGGCACGCTACCGCCACAGGGTTTACCGTCGGTTCCCTGAGAACGGGTGGGCAGTGTTGGCCCGGTTGCATTGTATGGCCGCCGATCCGGTTGGCCATTCCCCATTTGGGGGATGGTCTAATGGCGACTGACGTCCTTGATGGACAGGATTAACTGGTGCTGCTTGTGCAGCATGCCCATCAAAACAATTACTCTTTCCTGGCCATCAAAGCGCTGGAATACCGCTTCCAGATCCTTGAACGGACCATTTTCAATGCGCAGGGTGTCGCCAGGAGCAAAGGCCTGCTCCTGGTGCTGACTTTCGGTACGGGTTTGCAGTTCTTCCACCACCTGGTCGGGCACCGGCACCGGCTGGTTGCCGAAGGTGACCAATTTTTGCACCCCACGAGTGGAGCGCACCGTGTGCCAGCCACCGGCGCGATCAAGACGGATGAACAAATAGCCGGGGAACAACGGTTCCTCACGCTGGATACGACGTCCGGCGCGCAGGCGTTCCACGGAGAGTTCCGGGAGAAAGCAGGTGAAACCCTGGTTTTCCAGGTTTTCCCGGGCCCGGTAGTTCTGGTTGGCGCGGCACTGCACCACATACCAGGCATTCTGACTGGCGGCGGTGTTCATGGCGGATGAGCTGGGGTCCAACATAATTAGCCGTGGCCTCTGGAGGCGGGCCGGCATGGCGTGGCGGCCCATGGCTGTCGCCGGGCGTCCCAAATTGTTTGCCTGCTCATGCCGATCGCATCCTTACGTCTTCACTGATTACGAACTACTCGGCCTGGCCCACGACCATTCCAATCGCGCCAGCCGCTCCGCACTGTACTGAGATCCCCCTGACCCTGGATATTGAGCGGATACCGGTTTGTGAAGTTTTTACAGCTCTGTAACACTCCGCCGCTGCTAACACCGCACCAGGTTTCATCACGTTTAGCCCGCCAGGGGCACGATACTACCGGCACCCGGATTCGTTCACAATATTATTGTCGGAGGGCTATTTTAGTAGTCTTTCTTGACCCTTTCCTGACCACGACGTTTTCGCTAAAAGTGTTGCCGCTTCAAGGGGTTGGGTTGGACGATCGTACTCTTTTATCTAACCCTAAAGAATTAATAAAAAGAAAACGACAATGCTTTTTTATTATTTCCGTGATTATTATGCGAGGGGGCGCGGTATACATTCGCCAGCAAGCTCGCTCCCGCGGCGATCCACGAAGCCGCTGTGGGAGCGAGCTTGCTAGCGATTGCTTAAGCAAAGAACCAATAGATATTGAAGCCCCCAGCCAAAGCCCTACCATACCGGCTGCCAGCCGGCATTCATCAGCAACGGAGGATTCAATGAGCGACAGTCCTTATCAGAAGCGCGAGCACGACGCCAAGGCCGAGGTGATCTGGCACCAGTCCCATCTGACCAAGGCCGATCGGGCCAAGGCCAAAGGCCAGACCCCCAAGTGCATCTGGCTGACCGGCTTGTCCGGTTCCGGCAAATCCACTCTGGCCAACGCTCTGGAAGTGGCTCTGACTCAGCAAGGCAAGCACACCTATCTGCTGGACGGGGACAATGTGCGCCATGGCCTGAACAAGAACCTGGGCATGAGCGACGAGGACCGCACCGAGAATATCCGCCGTGTCTCCGAAGTGGCCAAGCTGATGGTGGACGCCGGCCTGGTGGTGGTGACCGCGTTCATCAGCCCGTTCCGCGCCGACCGCGATGCCGCCCGCGAGCTGTTCGAGGACGGCGAGTTCGTGGAGGTGTTCGTGGACGCGCCGCTGGAAGAATGCGAGAAGCGTGACCCGAAAGGGCTGTACCAGAAAGCGCGCCAGGGCATCATCAAGGAATTCACCGGTATCGACAGTCCGTATGAGGCACCGGAGAAGCCCGAGGTGGTAATCAACACCGCGGAGAATGATATCGAGACCTGTGTGAAGCAGTTGATTGAAGGGATTGGGGTTTAAATTCGCTGGCAAGCCCGCTCCCACAGCGGCTCCGTAGTTTGTCTCACACAACAAGCATGACTACGGAGCCGCTGTGGGAAGCGAGCTTGCTCGCGAATATTGTTTCGACAGAATTCAGAACGGCCAGACCAGCGGGATCAGTGTGATGGATACCGCCCCCGCCAGCAGGCTCATGGGCACACCGATGCGCAGGTAATCAGTGAAGCGATAGCCACCGGGGCCCATCACCATCAGGTTGGTCTGATAACCCAGCGGCGTCATGAAACTCGCCGAGGCAGCAAACATCACCGCGACGATGAACGGCGTCGGGCTCACCCCCAACTGCTCCGCCACCCCCAACGCCAGCGGAAACACCAGCACCGCGGCGGCGTTATTGGTGATCAGCTCGGTGAATAGCGCCGTGATCACATAGATCAACACCAACGCCATCCACGGCGAGGTGATATGGGCGCGGAACAGGCCGTCCACGATCCAGCCCGCCGCCCCGCTCTCTTCCAGCGCCGTGCCCAGGGCAAAGGACGCTCCAATCACCACCAGCACCGGCAGGTTCACACTCACATTCATACGGGCGCGGTTGACGGTGACACAGCGGGTCATCAGCAGCAGACCGGCGGCCAGAAACGCCGCTTCCAGTACCGAGAACCAACCCAGCACGTTCATCAGAATCATCAGCCCTAGAATACCGGTGGCCAGCGGCGCCTTGCGGAAGTCCGGCGGCGTGGAATCCCGCAGCGGACTGACCAGCATGAAGTCGCGACGATAGCGGTACTGCTCGATAAAGCTTTCGCCAGTGTCCAGCAGCAGCGTGTCGCCCACCTTGAGCACCCTTTCCCCCACCTTGCCGGGCAGGCGCAGGCCGTGGCGGCTGATGCTGAGAATGGCGGCCTGGTAACGGGTACGGAAAGCCGCTTCCTTGACGGTCTGGTTAACGCCGGGGAATTCCGGGCCGATCACCACTTCCACCAGACAGCGCTGATGGGTGTTGAGGTTCAGTTTGTGCACGGCGCCGTGGGCCGGCACCAGACCGTTGATGCGCTGCAGTTCCCGGGCGGTCTCCGGAGCGCCGATAAAGGCCAACTGATCGCCGGTTTGCAGCTGCATGTCCGGGCCCACCGCGGTATAGAGATGGCCATCGCGCTGGATCTCGGTGAGATAACCGTGGGTGAGATTGCGCAGGCCGGCTTCCTGGATGGTCTTGTTGTGCAGCGGGCTGCCTTCGGGGATGCGCATTTCCACGTGGTATTCGCGGGCGTTCTCCAGTTGTTCCACCAGCCCTTCCCGGCTGGGCAGCAAGCGCCGCCCGAACAACAGCAGGAACACGGAGCCGATCACCAGCAGCGGCAAGCCCACCCAGGTGAGATCGAAAATATGAAACCCGGGCAGCCCTTTTTGCTGCACCAGGCCGTCCACCACCAGGTTGGTGCTGGTGCCGATCAGGGTGCAGGTGCCACCGAGAATGGCGGCGTAGCTGAGCGGCATCAGCAGCTTGGAGGCGGACAAACGCAGACGCTGAGCCCATTCCTGCACCGCCGGGATCATCATCGCCACCACCGTGGTGTTGTTAAGGAAAGCACTGAGCAAGGCGGTGGGCGCGATCAGACGCAGCTGGCTGCCGAAGGCGGTTTTGGGCTGGCCGAGCAGCTTATGGGCCACCCAATAGATGGCGCCGGTATCCCGCAGCGCGGCGGCCACGATGTACAGCACGCCGACGGTCATCAACCCCGGGTTGGCGAACCCGGCCAGGGCCTGCCGCGGGGTGATGATGCCGGTGACCAGGACAATCACCATGGCCCCCATCATGGTCACTTCCGCCGGTACCCGGTTACTGGCCAGGGCAATCAGTACACCCAGAACAATCAGCAGTGTGAACAGGATTTCCGGAGTCATTGGTCAGCGAGCGCCCGTGGTCAGGTAGCGGATTACCGTAAAGCCCCCCATGGTACTGGCTCGCATATTCCATTCAATGATTGATTGGCTATGGGCATATAGCGCTTGGGTCTGAGTGTGGCTTTGCTGTGGGAGCTGGCTTGCTAGCGAATTGCCCTTACGTATGAATAAAAACATTCGCGAGCAAGCCAGCTCCCACGGAAAGCGCCTCAGCTCTTATCGCTACTGTACTTATAGTAGCTGTAATAACCGTACTCGTTGGAAGCACGGCGTTCAATGCAGTTGAGGATGGCCCCCTTGATGGTGACCTTGTTCTGCTCGAAGCGATTGATGGTGACGTCGATTTCCTTCACCGAGTTCTGGCCGTAGCGGGCCACGATCAGGCTGGTGCCGGCCATCTGACCGACGATGGCGGCGTCGGTTACCGCCAGGATCGGCGGTGTATCCACCAGCACCAGATCGAATTGCTCGGAGAGCTTGTCCATCAGCTCGCCGAAGCGTTTGTGCATCAGCAGTTCCGCCGGATTCGGTGGAATCTGGCCACGGGAAATGAAGGACAGGTTTGCTTCCTTGGTTTGCACCAGTACCTGATCCAGGTCCACTTGCCCGGAAAGGAACGCCGACAATCCGGTATGGCCGTCATTCTCGAAATAGCGGTGCAAATGGCCCTTACGCATGTCCGCATCCACCACCACCACGCGCTGCCCCACCTGTGCCAGCACCGCCGCCAGGTTGGCGGTGACGAAGGACTTACCCACCCCCGGGCTGGGGCCGGAGATCATCAGCACCTTGTTGTCCGCTTCCATCATGGCGAAATGCAGGCTGGTGCGCAGGCTGCGCAGCGCCTCAATGGCCAGATCGCCCGGATCCTTTTCCGCCAGCAGGGAAATCGGCTCGTGCTTGCCCTTTTTACGGCGGCGCAACGCCGCCATCACCCGGTCCAGTTTCTGCTGATGTTCGGACAACGGCACCGCCGCGTAAACGGAGATGCCTTGCTCTTCCAATTGATCCGGAGTTTCCACGCCGCGATTGAAGGCGGCACGGACCAGTACATAACCCACCGACATCATCAAGCCCAGCACACCAGCCAGGGCGGCTATCAGGCCTTTTTTGGGCTTCACCGGCTCTGGTTGCACCAAGGCATTGTCGATAACACGCACATTACCCACGGTACTGGCCCGCATGATGCGCAGCTCCTGCACCTTGTTCAGCAGCGCCACATAGATTTCCTGGTTCACCTCGACGTCGCGCATCAGCCGCAGAATTTCCTGTTGGGTTTCCGGCAGTTGATTGATCTGTTTGTTGATTTCCGCTTTCTCGTTTTCCAGGGAACGGCGCTGCTGCAGCAGGGTCCGGTAAGCTGGGTGTTCACGGGTAAAACGGGCGGAGACTTCGCTTTCCTTGATTTTCAGTTCGTTGAGCTTGGCTTCGATGGCCACCAGCCGCTCCAGCACGGACTGGGTTTCCAGGCTCAGGTCCACGGACTCGCTCTTGAGGCGGTAAGCATTGAGCTTTTCTTCCGCGCTGGTCAGCGTGCTCTTGATTTCCGGCAGCTGCTGGTCCAGGAATTCCAGGCTCTTTTCCGCCTCCTCGGCGGTGCGCTGAATATTCTGCAGCACATAGTTATCGGCGATGGCGTTGAGCACGGCCCGGATGCGAGCTTTATTGGTACCGGTGTAGCTCATACTAATGATACCGGTCTGTTTGCCCACCTCGCTCACGCCCAGATTAGCGCGAATCCCATTGACCACCGTGAGCTTGGAGTATTTGATCAGAAGGAGCTCTTCGTTACCGGGCTGCCATTCGCCCAGCTCCAGATGGATGCCGCCGTCCTCGCTGCGCAGAGGTTGATCCGCTGGGCCCTTGGCCACTAATTCTTCATCATAATAAAGCGCCGGCTGGCCGTCCTCGGACTTCAAGGTGAAGGGCTCATCCAGCAAGCGGTCCGGCACATTGAAGTGGTTCACGGTGACGTAGGTTTGGCTATCCCGGAAACCGGCGAACAGCGGCACCTGGGTCCCTTCCGGTGCTGGCTCCGGTGCGCTAAAAGCACCGATCAACGGCAATCGGTCTGGTGCGACACCGATATCCATGTGCAACTGATCCACCACCTGCCCTAGTACCATACGGGAGCGGATCAGTTGGATTTCCGCTTCGGAAGATGAGTCTTGTGTCAGCAACTCAGTGAGCTCACCAAACCCCGCCATACCACCGCTTTTGGGTTCTACCTGAAGCAGGCCATCCGCCTTGTAGATCGGCGTGGCGACCACGCCGTAGGCCAGCCCCAACAGTAACGCCAACACCGTGGTGCCGATGACCAGCCAGCGGGCGTCCATTAACAGGCCCCACAGGCGGCGCAGGTCGATTTCGTCGTTGATCACGTTGAGGCGGCCGGAATTATTGGTTTGCGGGCTGCTCATAGGGAAAGATCGTTCCTTTTGATCAAAGTTTGCCGGCCCAGGCCTCGGTGGCCTGCCGCAGCATGGGGTAGATGCGTTCGAACACTTCCCGCCCGCGGCGGAAAGGGTCGGGAATATCGTGGCCGCCGTTCCAATGACTCAATAAAAATGTCTTGCCACTGGCTTCGGGGAACTCACTGATGATGCGATCGCGTTGGCGGGTCTCCATCACCAAAATCAGATCGACATCGCGACACAGGGCACTGGTCAGCTTGCGACCGCTGTGCTCACCGCAATCGAGCCCGTTGGCCCGGGCCACGTCCCGGGCCGTCGGGTCCATATCGTGCCCTTCGAGGCCCACCAGGCCGGCGGAGCTGACTGCCTTTTCCGGTTTCAGCTCACGTAATAACGCCGCCACGGTGGGGCTGCGACAGATATTGCCGTCACAAACGACCAGGATGTTCTCAAACATCAGTCGTCCCGATCCCTCAGCCGGTCTTCGGCCAAGGCCCCGTAGTAAATCATTTGAACGGTTGGCAGGATGTTCTGGATCACCCGATTCCAACGGGCCACCGGCGCCGCCGTAATATAGACAATATCGCGGGATTGCAGATTGAATGCATCCGCCATCACCAGGGCCGTCGCATCCTTGGCGTTCAATTGGTAGACGTCAACCAGATGCTCGGCTCCGGGCTGAGCGCGACGCACCACGAAGACGCCGGAGGCGTCCGCGCTCTGCTGATTGAAGCCGCCCACGGTGGACAGAGCTTCCGCCAGGGTCAGCCCATTGCGGGTCATGGGTACCGGTTTCGGTTCCTTCACCTCACCCAGCACGAACACCTTGTTATCTTCGTTGCGGGCCACATGCACCACATCACCGGGGCGCATCAGCACGTTATGGGCCGGGTTGCCTTGCTGGTACACCGCTCTCAGGCTCAAACGATAATCAGCACCGTCCCGGCTCAGATCCACATCGGTCCAATCCGCTTTTTCACCCAGGCCGCCAGCGGCGTTCACCGCGTCCAACAAACGCATGGGCACGTTGGTGATGGGGTAAGCCCCCGGCTGCTTAACCTCGCCGGTGACATAAACCTTCTGACTGCGGAACGCCGCCACGGTGACGTCCACTTGCGGGTCTTCGATATACTGGGAAATGCGGCTTGTGATCAGATCACGAATTTCGGTGACTTTCAGACCGTTGACGTCGACTTTACCCACATAGGGATAAAAGATGGTGCCGTCATTGTGCACCCAGTTACCTGCTTCGGAAGGGCTACGCATGGAACCGGCGGGAATGGTCAGTTCCGGATGGTCCCAAACGGTGATTTGCAGTACGTCACCGGGGCCCACCCGGTAGTCATAGTCTTCCGGCTCCCGCAGCAGTTCTTCCGGGGGCATCAGGGGCCCTTCCTGTCCCGTCCGCCGCAGGATGGCGGTGCTGATTTGATGTATTTCCACCACGTCGGGCAGCGCCTCGGCTTCCACGCCGTCGTCTTCGCTGAACCAGCCCGGCGCATTGGAAATGTGCGCGCCCGGCGCGAAGGCACAACCGCCCAGCACTCCCAGCAGGGCAAAGATCGGCAGGGACTTGATAGTTGTCGTCATAGTCACCGGAAAGTCCTGTTACCAGTCAAAAGTACGGCGCCATTGCGCCATGGCGGTCAACCGTTCGCTCTCGCCAGCGAAGGTTTCCACCGGATCGTCGGTGGCGGCCAAAGCCCAGGTGAGCCGCCCCCCGAGAAAATCGTGTTCCAGACGCAGCTCACCGAGGAGCACATCCTGCTCCTCCACGGCCTGGAGGATTTCAGCACCGTCCGGGTGCACCTGGGCCCGTTTGCCACCATCCACATTGAGGGTGGCGCTGCTGAGGGCCGCGGTGAACACCACGCCGCCGCGGAAAAACTGCTGCATCCCCAGGGTCGCCACTTTGGCGTCGCTTTCCCAGGTGCTGGCCAGATTGCGTCCATAATATCGGAAGCCGCTGGTATATCTTGAATGTTCGTACATCACGCCTTCACGGGCATTGCCGAACAGATCGCCGGCCACGGTGTTGGCGCCTTCAATAAAGAAGCGCTGACTGCCCTTACCCATATGGGTGAGGAAGTCGAAGCCGAACTGGGTGGCGTATTTGGACGGCATATAGCCGGCCTCGTCCTCGCCCATGGCCTGGCCATAGAAACTGGTGGGCACGCCGAACAGCGGAAAGTTTGCACGGAAATCAAAGCCAGCAATCTGGTTACTGGGGTCTTGATCCTGCTGCCCGTTGTCCTTGCCGATGATGGCATCCCCCAAAGAATCCCAGCTTTCGGAGCCGCCCTCTCCACCCCATTGGAACAATCGGGTGAAGCCGATTTGCAGGAAGGAGGCCGGACGCAGAGTCAGGCGCCCCCCCAGCAGTTTGGCATCAGGGATGGTACGGTCCTGCTCCAGTTGCCCACCGAACATTTGCAGATCCCAGGGGCCAATCCAGTTGAGCCATCGGGACTGGGGTGCGTACGGGGTTTGGCGGCTGACCCAGAAGCCCGCCACCGGGCGGGCATTGGACGACCAGGCCAGGGAGCTGTGCCAGCCCGGGCCCCACCAACGGTCGATGGCGCCGACGCCCAGTTGCCAATTACCGAAGCGGCCGGCCACGTAGCTGCCGTCGGCGCGCACTTCACTCTCATCACGGTCGTTGTCGATGTATTGGGCTTCGATGTTGGCGGCCCAGCGCCGGCCGGTGTAGCTGACGGCCATGCGGGCATCGGCTTCACCCATGGGTTGGGAGCCGAAATGGGAAAACAACGGTTCCTGGTTGGCGCCGCCGAGTGTCAGTGTGGCGGTGCGGGTCTGGCCCTTGGCCTGATCCATGGCGGCGCGCAAGTAGGCGGCGTGATCGGAACTCCCGCACTCTTCCGGCATGCCGGACATACCCACGGCAATCGCCGACCAGTTCAGGGGCCAGGTCAGGGTCAGGCCCTTGAAGCAGCCCATGGCGGACAGCGCTTCCACATGGTGCCTGGCTCGCAAATCACCGGTTTCCACCCAGGGCGCGGCGTGCACCCCGGACACCCATCCGGCCAGCGCGACGATGGCGCTGCCTTTTAACCACTTAGCCCAATCAACCACTGGGGATCCTTTTCCAACCCGTTGTGACACTCCTTCCGGAGCGGGATTATGACCCGGCCGTTACGTCGTGAATACGGCGGCAGGCGGCATTTTACATCGACTTTACCACCGGATGGCTATGCCAGCAGCGATTCTCCGATCCTGCCCGGCCCGAGGCCCTGCTCATTTCGCCATCGCAAACCCCGGCGCGCCGTGTTCCGTTCGACAGAAATCGGCATGGGGTCCTGCTCCCTGCGCTTCAGAGCAACAGGCTCAGGACTCTCTGTTACCGGTTTATGACCGCCCCCCGGGGCCGGCAAGCCAGGACGGTACCGGCGGG
>NZ_AQPF01000079.1:0-9855 GCF_009846745.1 Alcanivorax xiamenensis
CTGTGGGAAGCGGCCTTGGCCGCGAATGGGACCGGAGATATGGATTCACGCTGGATTCGCTGGCAAGCCAGCTTCCCACGGAAGGGGACTATGGAACCGCTGTGGGAAGCGGCCTTGGCCGCGAATGGGGCTGGAGATATGAATTCACGCTGGATTCGCTGGCAAGCCAGCTTCCCACGGAAGGGGACTATGGAACCGCTGTGGGAAGCGGCCTTGGCCGCGAATGGGGCTGGAGATATGAATTCACGCTGGATTCGCTGGCAAGCCAGCTTCCCACGGAAGGGGACTATGGAACCGCTGTGGGAAGCGGCCTTGGCCGCGAATGGGGCTGGAGATATGAATTCACGCTGGATTCGCTGGCAAGCCAGCTTCCCACGGAAGGGGACTATGGAACCGCTGTGGGAAGCGGCCTTGGCCGCGAATGGGGCTGGAGATATGAATTCACGCTGGATTCGCTGGCAAGCCAGCTTCCCACGGAAGGGGACTATGGAACCGCTGTGGGAAGCGGCCTTGGCCGCGAATGGGGCTGAAGATCTGGATTCACGCTGGATTCGCTGGCAAGCCAGCTTCCCACAGCGGCTTCGTAGCAGTGCTGAGGGAAGCAGGATTGCTCGCGATAAGGACGTTAGCGCGGCAGGCGCTCGATCAGCATGGCCACGCCCTGGCCGATACCGATACACAGGCTCACCAGAGCATAGCGTCCACCGGTACGTTCCAGCTGGCGCAGCGCGGTCAGCGCCAGACGGGAGCCGGACGCGCCCAGCGGGTGACCGACGGCGATGGCGCCACCGTTCGGGTTGAGGCGCTCGTCATCGCCTTTCAGGCCCAGTTGCTTGCAGCAACCCAGTACTTGAGCGGCGAAGGCTTCGTTGATTTCGATCACGTCCATGTCCTTGAGGGTCAGACCGGCGCGATCCAGCACCTTCTTGCAGGCGTCCACCGGACCCAGGCCCATGACTCGCGGTGCCACCCCGGCCACGCCGCCAGCGATGATGCGGGCGCGCGGCGCGATACCGGCGGCTTCGCCGGAGCGCGGCGGCGCCGTCGTTGACCCCGGAGGCGTTGCCGGCGGTGATGATGCCGCCCTCAACGATGGCCGGCAGCTTGGCCAGTTGCTCGGCGCCGGTGCCCGGACGCGGGTGCTCGTCGGCGTCCACCACCAGCGGCGGCTTCTTGCGCCCCTGGGGCACTTCCACTGGCATGATTTCTTCCTTGAAGAAACCGTCGGCGCGGGCGGCTTCATAGCGAGCCTGGGATTGGGCCGCGTAGGCGTCCGCTTCCTCGCGGCTGATGCCCAGTTCGGCGGCCACGTTATGAGCGGTTTCCGGCATGGTGTCGGCACCGAATTCCTTAAGGATGCGCGGGTTGGGAAAGCGCGCGCCGATGGTGCTGTCGAACACCTTCATATTACGGCTGTAGGGGCTTTCCGCTTTGGCCATGACGAACGGGGCACGGCTCATGGATTCCACGCCGGCGGCAATCACCAGATCGCCTTCATTGACGGTGACCATGCGCGCGGCATCCAGAGTGGCGGCCAGCCCGGAACCGCACAGGCGGTTCACGGTGACACCGGCCACCGAGTCCGGCAGACCGGCCAGCAGACCCGCGTGACGCGCCACGTTACGGGCGTCTTCACCGGCCTGGTTGGTGTTGCCGGCAACCACATCCTCGAACTTCTCCAGCGGGAAGTCGTTGCGGTTAACCAGGGTACTGATGACGGAAGCCAGCAGGTCGTCCGGGCGAACCGGAGCCAGGGCGCCGGCGTGGCGGCCAAAGGGAGTGCGCAAACCGTCGTAGATATAGGCGTCAAGCATGCTGTGAGGTCCTCTGTGAGCCGGGGGCGAACGACTCCGGAACACCGGCCGAACGCCAGTGCCGGGCGCGCCCGAGGGCGTGTCCGCTGTGCGGAATGTTGTTTTGAAACTTGACGGAAAGGATAGGCCGTGACAGAGTGCGTTGCAAGTCGGGTGACCGTCCGGTCCGCCCTTTCCAGGGAGGCGTCCATGCCGCGATTGAGATCGCGCGCCAGGCTCATCCTCCGCAAAGCCCTCTTGCCGATCGAAACGACAGAATCATGATTCGCGACCCTGAAGTGCTTAATCAGCTCGTCGATACCATTCGACGTTTTGTCCGTGACCGTCTTGTGCCCGCGGAGCAATCCGTGGCCGAAAACGACGCCATTCCCGATGACATCGTCCAGGAAATGAAAGAGATGGGCCTGTTCGGCCTCTCCATCCCGGAAGAGTATGGTGGTCTCGGCCTGACAATGGAAGAAGAGGCCATGGTGGCATTTGAAATCGGGCGAACTTCCCCCGCTTTCCGCTCCTTGTTCGGCACCAACAACGGCATCGGCGCTCAGGGCATTCTCATCGACGGCACCGAAGAGCAAAAGCGCAAGTACGTGCCGAAGCTGGCCACCGGTGAAGTGATCAGCTCCTTCTGTCTGACCGAGCCGGACGCCGGCTCCGACGCCGCCAGCCTGAAGACCCGCGCCGTGCGCGATGGCGATCACTACATTCTGAACGGTACCAAACGGTTCATCACCAACGGTCCGAAGGCCAATCTGTACACGGTGATGGCCCGTACCGACCCGGACAACAAGGGCGCCGGCGGCATCACCGCCTTCGTTGTCGAAGGTGACACTCCCGGTCTGATCCGTGGCAAACCGGACGTGAAAATGGGCCAGAAAGGCGCCCATACTTGCGACATCACCTTTGAAGACTGCCGCGTGCCGGCGGAAAACATCATTGGCCTGAAGGAAGGCCAGGGTTTCAAAACCGCGATGAAGGTGCTCGATCGTGGCCGCCTGCACATCTCGGCGGTGTGCGTGGGCGTGGCCGAACGCCTGATCGAGGATGCCCTGCGCTACGCCATGGAGCGCAAGCAGTTCGGCCAGCCGCTGGCCGAGCACCAACTGATCCAGGCGATGCTGGCCGACTCCCGCGCCGAGGCGTTCGCCGGCCGTTGCATGGTTCTGGAAGCCGCCCGCACCAAGGATGCCGGCCAACCGGTGAGCCTGGACGCGTCCTGCTGTAAACTGTTCTGCGCGGAAATGGTGGGCCGCGTGGCGGATCGCGCGGTACAGATTCACGGCGGTTCCGGCTACATGTCAGAATACGCGGTGGAGCGTTTCTATCGTGATGTGCGTTTGTTCCGGATCTACGAAGGCACTACTCAGATCCAGCAGATCGTGATCGCTCGCAACATGGTGCGCGAGGCGCGGTAAATACCGCGGCTATTCGCTGCCCAGGCAGCTTCCCACAGCGGCTTCGCAGCACGGCTGTGGGAAGCCTGCTTGCAAGCGAATGTTTGCAATCGGGGGACACATTAATTGAACAGGGAATGGCCCCGGCGTTTACGCCGGCTGCTGGATTACGCCTTGCCGCTGTGCATGGCCGCTACCCTGGTTTCCTTGTTGTTTCCCAATCCGGTCTCACCCTGGCTCGCACGCCCCACTCTGCTGATTTATCTGCTGGTCCAATGGCGCCGCAAGAGCAAACTGGCCAAGGGCCTGCTGCTGTTCATCGCCGTTCTCTCGCTGCTGATATCAACCCAGAGTGATGATCCCCTGCCCCAGTTTCTGGCGGCCTGGGATCGCTTCTGTTTCTTCGCCACTTTCGTCTCCGCCCTCGGCTTGTTGCGGGTATCGGCCATGCGCTCGCGCCTGGTGCGCCATGCTGGTCAGGTGCTGATCCGCCAGCGTCCGGCCTGGCGTTATCCGACACTATCCATCGGCACCGCGGTGTTCGGCATGATCATCAACATCGGCGTTATCGGCCTGTTCGGCGCCATGGTGCAACGCAGCAACAGCCTCAGTGCCGCCGGCGGCGAGCGGCGGGTGCAGGCGGTGCGTGAGCGGCGCATGATGCTGTCGATACTGCGCGGCTTCGCCCTGGTGCCGCTGTTGTCCCCACTGGGCGTGACCATGGCGGTGATGCTGTCGAACATGCCATCGCTGCGCTGGAGCACGATCGCGCCGGTGGCCCTGCCCACCGCGGTGCTGATGTTCGCCGTCGGCTGGTTGCTGGATTGGGTGCTGCGCCCGCGTAATTTGAAAGTGCCACCGGTGGACCGGCGCTCTTCGAAACCGCTCTGGCAGTTCAGCGCCCTGGCGGCGGTGATCACTGCGGCGGTGTTCGTGGTTGGCTGGATACTGGATGTGCGCTTGCCGGTGGCGGTATTGATCGCCTGCCCGCTGAGCGCTTTCATCTGGCTGTCATTGCAACGGCGACGGCTGGGCGGCGGTACCGGTGCCCGGCGGGCGGCCATGTTGCTGTACCGGCATTCCCGTCTGATCTTCGGCGCCAACCGTAACGAAGTGGCGATTCTCGGCGGCTCCGCTTTTCTCGGGGCACTGCTGGTACCGGTGATTGATCGCGACATGCTGGCCGAGGCGCTGCTGCACACCGGCCTGTACGGCCCCTGGTTCGCGGTGGCGGCGATGCTGGCGGTGATCCTGCTCTCGCAGATCGGCCTCAACCCGATCGTCTCGGTGACCCTGATCGCCGGCATCTTCGCCGACACCCATGAGATCGGACTGGAACCAGTGGTGCTGGCGGTGGCGCTGATGAGCGCCTGGTCGCTGGCGATGATCACCTCCCCTTTCACCGCCGCCATGCAGGTGCTCGAACAACTGTTACAGCGCTCCTCCTACATGATCGCCTGGCGCTGGGACGGCCTGTTCTTCTGGATTATCGTACCGACGCTGTGCGTGTGGGTTTTCGTGCTGCATGCCTTTCTGGGGTGAGCTGCTGGGGTAAGCGCCCCCCTTTTTCCGTCCTCTTGACGCAATACGTCCGAGACGTATACTGGCCAAATGTACACGGTAGTTGAAACGCCCACTTTCGCAGCGGATGCGGACAAATTGTGGAGCACAGAAGAACGAGCCGAGTTTTGCGCCTGGATCGCAGCGCACCCGTATGCCGATAATGTCGTCCCTGGTAGTGGCGGCTGTCGCAAGGTCCGCTGGTCCCGGCCGGGCATGGGCAAAAGAGGCGGAGTACGCGTTCTTTACTTTACCCGCCTGGCCAATGGAGAAATCTGGCTGCTGGTGATGTACGCCAAAAACACCATCAGCACTATCCCGGCGCACTTGCTGAAAGCCATACGCGAGGAGTTGGAAAATGGCCAAGGATAAAGCTCTGACCGGAGAGGAACTGGGTAAGAAGCTGTTGCAATCGGTTCGGGAGATGAAAGCCGGCTACGTTGCCCGCAGAACCGAAGTGAGTGACAACGAAGTGGCCCAGGCCCGTCACCGGACCGGTTTGTCCCAGTCTGAATTTGCCCGGGCTCTGAATATTTCCCATCGCACTCTGCAGGAATGGGAACAGGGTCGGCGCACGCCGTCCGGCGCCGCCCGGACACTGATCGCGATTGCCTTTCGCCACCCCGAGGTGATCGTGGAGACGCTAGCCAACGAGGGATGATTCAGAGGTGGCTACGCGACCGAGAGCCTATTCGCTGGCAAGCCAGCTTCCCACAGCGGCGTCGTAGCATGGCTGTGGGAAGCTTGCTTGCAAGGGAAGGTTTGACTTATTCCGGGCGAATATGGGCGGTGGCTTCGTCTTCCACGCGTTGCCAGATTTCCACGCCCATGGGGTTTTCCGATTCTTCCAGGATGTGCCCCACCAGACCGATGGCGCGCGCCATGACGCCGAAGCCGCGCACGATTTTCCAGGGGAAACCGAATTCACAACAGATCGCACCGATGGCGCCGGTGGCGTTGATCGGCAGTTGCTTGCCGGAGGCCGCCTCGGCCTTGGCGGCAATGCGCTGCATCAGGTCCACATAGCGGCCGGACAAACCGTTCTCCTCGGCGATTTGGAACAGACGCGGGGTGCGCGGGTCCACCGGCTTGTGCAGCGGATGGCCAAGGCCGGGGATGATCTGCTTGCGGCCACGGAAGTCGGCGACCACTTGATCCGCCAGCGCATCCAGATCCACATCGGCTTGCGGATCCGGCAGCGCTTCATAAAGCATTTTCGAGGCACCTTCCATGCTGCCGACGAACACCGTGCCGAGACCGCACAAACCGGCGGCCACCGCCGCTTGCAGGGATTCCGGCGCGCCGGCATAGGTGATGCGCGCGGCCAGGGCGGACGGGGTGATGCCATGTTCCACCAGGGTGATGACGATGGCGTTGAACACCTTGGATTGTTGCTCGGTGGGTGCTTGGCCGGTCAGTTGCAGGTAGGCCAGATCACCCAGGTTCATGTGACCGAGAATTTCATTGGGCAGGTCCTTGCCGCGCACTTCGATGCGGTCACGGGTGCTCCAGGCGATGTCGGAGCGAATTGGTTTGTTTTGGCGAGCCATGATGACTTCCTCGTTTGGGTTCGTTGGTATGAAAGAATGGACCGCGTTACAGCAGCTTCGTGACTCCTGTACTGTGGGAAGCTGGCTTGCCAGCGAACTGGCCTGAGACATATCTTCAGGCCCCATTCACTGCCAAGCGGAGCGCCGCCCGGACAGTTTCCCACAGCGGCTTCGTAGACCGGTCCGTGAGAGAGCGATGATTCAGAGCTCGGTGCGCGCGTCCTTCCGGGTTCCTGGCAGTAACAGACCGCTGAGATAAACCAGCCCCACCAGTGCCACGCCGGTCACGTCCGTTTCCCAACCCGGCACCATCATCAGCAGGCCGCCGACCAGGAACAGCAGCGCTTTGAAGCGGCTCAAGGCACCGTGGAAATAGGCGTAGCGCTCCAGCCCCGCGGACAACATCCAGACACCGATGGCGGCGGTAATCACATAGCGGACGATGAGCAACGGTTCACCGCGCAGAATCAGTTCCGGCTCCACCACGAACAGGAACGGCAAAATGAACAGCACCGATCCCAATTTGAAGGACTGGAACGCGGTCTTCATCGCCGGCTCGCCGGCCACACCGGCGGCGGTAATCGACGCCAGCGCCACCGGCGGCGTGATGTAGGACAGCATGCCCCAATAGAGAATGAACATATGGCTGGCCACCGGATCCAGCCCCATCTTCACCAACGCCGGGGCCAGCACGATGGCCAGGAAGATGTAGCAGGCGCTGGCGGTCATGCCCATGCCCAGCACGAAACTGGTGAGCGCCCCAAGCACCAGCAACAATGCCACGTTGTCGCCAGCATACTGGATCAGTTCTCGGGAGAAGGCGGTACCGGCGCCGGTCAATGACAGCGCCCCCACTACCAGCCCGATACCGGCCAGAATCGCCACCAGATTGGCCACGTTTTTTCCGGACTCGACAATCACGTCCAGGATCACCCGTTTGCGGTTACCGCCGCGATGCAAAATCAGGGCGGTCACCAGTAACGCCACGGAAGCATAAAACGGTGCCATGGACTCAATCCGCCAGGCCAACAGCAGGAACACCAGCAGTGCCAGGCTGAACAGATAGATCCAGCCTTCCAGCAGGGTTTTCACCACCGACGGCAGTTCCTCCTTGGGCAGCCCTTTGAGCCCCTTGCGCGCGGCGTGCGCGTCCGCCTGCAGGAACAGGATCAAATAGAAAAACAGCGCCGGTACCAGAGCGGCGGAGGCCACCTCCAGATACGGCACATTGAGAAAGGAAGCCATGATGAACGCCACCGCGCCCATGATCGGCGGCATGATGGTGCCGCCGGTGGAGGCACAGGCTTCCACCGCGGCCGCGTAAGTGCCGGGGTAGCCGTAGCGCTTCATGGTGGGGATGGTCATCGGACCGGTGGACAGTACATTGGACACCGCGCTGCCAGACAGGCTGCCAAAGAAGCCCGAGGACAGAATCGATACCTTGGCTGGCCCGCCACGACGGGAGCCCATCAGTGCGTAGGCCAGCTTCATGAAGAAGTCACCGCCACCGGACACCGTCAACACTACGCCGAAGACGATGAAACCGATCAGCAAGTCCGCCACCACCCGCATGGGAATACCGATGATACTTTCCACACCCATGGCGTTGGCGCGAACCGCTTCCTCCAGGGTGTATTGGGAGCCCCACAACACGCCGGGCATGCTGTCCGCGAACAGCGGATAGATGCTGAAAACCAGGCACACCAGCAACAGAACGGTACCGCCGCAACGGCGCACGCCTTCCAGCGCGATCAACACCAGCACCCCGGACAGCACCGTGGGCAACATCGGGGCGTCGATATCCCAACCACTGTTGATAATGGTGGCCGCGTTGGAAGAAAAGTAAATGCCCACCGCCAGTGTTATCAACGCCAGCAACCAGTCATACCACGGCACCCGGTCACCACTGCCCTTGGTGGCGGGAAATACCAGAAAAGCCACCGCCACGAACAGGCCGATCAACAGATAATAGAAGGCGGTACTGAGCGGCTGGAAACCGAACAGATTCAGCGTGAACACCTGGTTAACCGCCAGAGTCAAACCCAGGGCGGACAATACCAAGACAGCGACATAGGCGGCGCCGGAAACCCTCTTGCCTTCCCCTTCCGGGCTCTTGGCCGGGGTGGCGCCGGGATTGGATTCGGCCTGCATGGTCGTTTCTCCGTCATTCAATCGATGGCAACGAACCGGCCGTCGCGGGATCGCCGCATGGCCGGTTCGCTCACAAGCCTGAGCCGGTTCAGCCGGCGCTCAGGGCCTCTTTGCGGTAATCCATCCAGAATTGCGGCCAGGCGTCGTCACTGACGCCCTTGGTTTTGGCTTCGTCACGCGCGGCCTTCCACGCGGCCTGCACCTTTTGCAGATGCTCAAGACGTTTCTGGTTCCACTTGTCATCCTCGGCGGTCCATACGCCGATTTCCTTCAGATAGCGAATCGCTCCAGGATGGAAAGGCGCATCCACCGGCGGACGGCCGGACAGTTTCACGTCCCAGCGGGGCATCACCGGGTTCGAGTCCTTATACAGGTCGTAGGTGGAAGCCACCGCCTTGGTCATGTTGTAGGCCTCGTCATCGGAGAGCGCCGCATAGCTGACGATCATCGGATAGCGATACGCCGCCATCGACGCCGGTTTGTCCTCGGACATACCGGCGCCCACGGTTTCCATGGCGGCTTCGAAGATCGGCGCCACCTTGTTCAGGCGTTCCCAGGCGTCCTTGTCATCCAGAGGGATGCGCGGCCAGGCCAGACCGCGAGGGCTGGAAGCCAGCTCATAGAGCGTCGGCGCTCCCGGAGAGACGATGGCGGCATCCACGGTGTCTTCGATCATGCCGCGCAGAGAAGCGCCATAGGACGGCAGGCGCACTTGCTGGACGTCATCCCAGGTCAAACCGGCGGACGCCATCAGCGCTTCGGCTTTGATGTTCACGGAAGGGTTGGCTTCCACATAGGCCACGCGCTTGCCGCGCAGATCCTCGAGTGTCTTGATGTTGGCGTCGGCGGCGGTGGCCAGCGACACCGAGGCCGGACGGCCCAGCAGCACCCGCAAATCCTGGGGGCCCCAATCCGGCGTGGCGAAATCGTAGATGCCTTCCGCGGCGAAATAGGTTTCGGTGGCGAGGAAGGCAAATTTGACCCGGCCGGTTTCCAGCGGCTTGAGACGGCCGATGGCGGTACCGGAGGGCATGATGCGAATACGCACGCCGTACTCTTTCATCAAGGCATCGGCGATCATCGACGCTTCGGTATAGCCGGAGGAGCCCACATCGTAGGCGCTCCAGAGCATGGAACGTTCCAGGTTGACGTCGTCGGCCAGCGCGCCGTGCGCGGTGACCAGAGGCAGAGCGGCCAGCGCCGCCCATTTGGCGAGGGACTTGAACATAGTGGTTATCCTTATTGTTGAGTGTTGATGGTGATCCGTGGGAGGCCAGCTTGCTGGCGAATTCTCTCCCTCCGGCGTTGGCGCATTCGCTTGCAAGCAAGCTTCCCACAGCGGCTCTGTAGAAAAGCCATGGGAGACCAGCTTGCTGGCGAATTCTCGCC
>NZ_AQPF01000008.1:0-152714 GCF_009846745.1 Alcanivorax xiamenensis
ATAATAGGCCCCGCCAGGCCCGCCCACCCACCCGGGCCACCTTCCGTGCCATACGGAATAGGGATAATCATAGGTGGGAACAGCCCCAACGGAGCCTCCATGGAAAAGAAATACGACGTCTACGCCCTTGGCAATGCCCTCGTGGATACGGAAATCGAGGTCAGTGACGCCTTTCTCGAACGCATGGAGGTAGGCAAGGGGCTGATGACCCTGGTGGACCAGGCGCGTCAGGCGGAATTACTTCAAGCACTGGCGGGCGAAGCCGAACCCCACAAACTGACCAGCGGCGGTTCCGCCTGCAATACCGTGGTGGCGGCCCGTCAGTTCGGTGGCAGCGGCTATTACGCCTGCAAGGTGGCCAGCGATGACACCGGCGACATCTTCGTACGCGAGCTGCTGGCCGCCGGCGTCGACACCAACATGAACGGCAACCGCCCTCTGGGCATTTCCGGTCGCTGCCTGGTGATGATCACCCCGGACGCCGAGCGCACCATGAATACTTTTCTTGGCATTTCCGAGCAGGTTTCCGAAGACGAGGTCGACGAGGAGATCGTGGCGGCCTCCCGCTACGTCTATCTGGAAGGCTACCTGGTCAGTTCCCCCAGTGCCCGGGCCGCCGCCATCCGTCTGCGTCAGTTGGCGGAAAAGAACGGCGTCGGCACGGCTCTGACGTTTTCCGATCCGGCCATGGTGCGTTTCTTCCGTGATGGCCTGACGGAAATGCTCGGCGACGGTGTCGATCTGCTGTTTTGCAACGAAGACGAGGCCAAGGGCTTTACCGATACCGATACTCCGGAAGCCGCCCTTGAGGCTCTGAAGCCGCTGTGCCGCACCCTGGTGATGACACGGGGCGCGGAAGGCTCCTTGTTGTGGGACGGCCAGCAGGCACACCATATCCCTTGCGACCCGGTAAAACCGATTGATACCAACGGCGCTGGAGACATGTTCGCCGGCGCCTATCTTTATGCCATCACCCATGGGCACGACGCGGTCACCGCCGCCCGTCTGGCCAACGCCGCCGCCGGCCGCCTGATCGTTGAATTTGGCCCGCGACTGCCCAATGGCGCCCACGCGGAAATCCGCCAGCGCGTTCTGGGTGAGTAGGCAAGCCAAAGGAGAGCAAGACCGCGATGCAGGCCGTATGCAGTATTCACGATATCGAGGACGACAGCGCCCGGGAATTCCAGGTGGATGACCAGCCGGTGGTGATCGTCAAACGGGACGGGCAGTTCCATGCCTACCTGAACTGGTGCCCGCACCTGGGCATCGAGCTGAATTTCATGCCGGATCAATTCCTGGACAGCGACAACCAATTCATCATTTGCGCCAATCACGGCGCCCTGTTCGAAATTGAATCCGGCGATTGCCTGTCCGGCCCCTGCAGCGGCGACGCCCTGCTGCCGGTACCACTGGAAATCCGCGAAGAGCAGATCTGGCTGGGCGAGGTTCCACAACCGGCATGAGTCACCCCTTCGATCATCTGACCCCGGATCTCATGCTGGACGCCCTGGACGGCGTCGGCTTTCTCACTGACGGCCGCCTGCTGGCGCTCAACAGCTTCGAGAACCGGGTCTATCAGATCGGCCAGGAAGAAGGGCCGCCGGTGATCGTCAAGTTCTATCGGCCCCAGCGCTGGAGTGATGAACAGATCCTGGAAGAGCACCGTTTCAGCCTGTTTCTGGTGGAACGGGATTTGCCGGTGGTGGCGCCCTTGCAACGTGACGGCCGCACTTTGTTTGAATACTGCGGCTTCCGCTTTGCCGTTTTCCCCCGTGCCGGCGGTCATGCACCGGAGTTGGCCAACGACGCTCATCTTGAGCAACTGGGCCGGACTCTGGCGCGCTGGCACGCGTGCGGCAATGACCGCCCCTACCAGCAACGCCCCACCCTGGACGTGATCGCCGACATCGAAAGGGCCACCGCCCTCCTGCTCAGTGAAGAAGTGGTGGATCTGAACTATCGCGGTCAGTACCGGGACCTGACCACCACTCTGGTATCTCTGTTGCGAACGCGCCTGGCGGATCGTGATTTTCCTTTGCTCAACGTTCATGGCGACTGCCATGGCGGCAATATCCTTTGGCGCGAATACGGAGAAACCGGAGGTGGCCCTCACTTCGTCGATCTGGACGACAGCGTGCGAGCGCCCGCCATGCAGGATCTGTGGATGCTGCTTTCCGGTGAGCAGGAAGAGCAGCGCCATCAACTGCAGGTGGTGGCCCGGGGCTATGAGCTGTTTTTGCCCTTCCCCTGGGATCAGAGCGTGCTGATCGAACCCCTGCGTATTCGCCGCATGATCTGCCATGACGCCTGGCTGGCCCAGCGCTGGGATGATCCGGCCTTTCCTCCCGCCTTTCCCTGGTTCGACAGCCCGCGCTACTGGCAGGACCGGGTCACCACCATGGCGGAGCAGGTTCAGCGGCTGTCATCCTGACACGCATGATTCTTTCCGCCAAGGCGCGCATACCGACGGCATGAGCGCCTGTCACAATCTGAGCGGCAATGCCGTATCCATCCGGGTCTCGGCCGCCGTCATCGCGGTTTTCCAGGCCAGGACTTCCACGCCGTTCTCCATCGCCTCCCGCAACAGCTCGCCGTAACGAGCGTCGATTTCGTCCGCCGGGCGCACCGCCACCGCGCCGGAATGCTGTACACAGAAAAACAGCACCGCCCGCTTGCCCGACGCCGCCACCGACATCAGGGTCCGCAAATGCTTCTGACCGCGTTCGGTGATCGAATCCGGAAAGGCGATGACGCCATCATCGGGATCGTCGGGGCCCGGCCCCAGAGTGACGTTCTTCACTTCGATGAAAGTATGGGGAGCGGCACGCTCGCCCAGGGCCAGGTCAAAGCGGCTGTCACCGAAGGTGATCTCGCGCAGCACCCCAGCGCCCGGTTCCAGCTCCCGCACCCGCCCTTGCGCGATGGCTTCCGCCACCAGGGCATTGGGGCGGCCGGTATTGACCCCGGCCCAATGACCGTGGGCCACCTGCACCGCTTCCAGTGTGTGGCGATACTTGCGCTTGTCGTTGCCGCTGTCGGAGATCAGCGCCGCCTGTTCCCACCCTGGCAGCACGCAATGCTTCATGGACCCGGTGTTGGGGCAGTGCACGGTGATTTCGCTGCCATCAGCCTGACGCACATCGGCCAGGAAACGCTTGTAACGGCGCAACAGGGTCACCGCCTGCATTGGGGGATCGAATTTCACGGCATCTCCAGAAAGCGGGCCAGACGCTCCAGCGCCTGATGCAAGCGCTCCTCGTCACAAGTATAGGCGAGACGAATGTACCGCTCGGGCTGGTGAGTCTCACCAAAATCCAGCCCGGGTGTTACCGCCACGCCCGCCTCTTCCAGCAAGCGCCGGCAAAGCTCGAAGCTGTCCCGGGTGTGGGCGCTGACGTCCACATAGATATAGAAGGCGCCTTCGCTGTCACCAACCACCGGCAGCCCCATCCCCGGCAACGCCTCCAATAACAAGGTGCGACGCCGGGCCAACAGCTGCCGTCGCTGCTCCGCGATGGCCAGCGTATCCTCACTGAACGCCGCCATGGCCGCGTATTGCGCCACCGTGCCCGGAGCCAGGAACCAGTTTTGCGCCAGCCGCTCCACCGCCGGCACCGCCGCCTCCGGTGCCACCAGCCATCCCAGCCGCCAACCGGTCATGCCGAAATATTTGCTAAAGCTGTTGATGACCCAGGCGGCATCGCCATGGGCCAGTACCGTTTCCGCTTCGGCGCCGTAGCAGAGCCCCTGGTAGATTTCATCGACGATCAGAGTGCCCTGGCGCTCCCAACACCACCGCGCCCAGTCATTCAATTCCCCGGCCGGGATACGATTACCGGTGGGGTTGTCCGGGCTGGCCACCAGGGCGGCCCGGGTCGTTTCCCCCCAGGCGGAGCGCAGTATATCGCCGCTGGCACGAAACCCCGTCGATGCCTGTAGCGGCATGGGCTGCGGGACGCCGCCAAACATACGGACGAACTGACGGTTACAGGGGTAGCCCGGATCACACAGCAACACGCCGTCACCGGGGTCGAGCAATGCCCCCAGAGCCAGTTGCAAGGCCCCGGAGGCTCCCGGTGTGACCACGATCCTGGCCGGATCCACCCGCGCGCCGAAGCGGTCGCGGTAGTCTTCGGCGATGGTTTCACGCAATGCCGGCAAACCCGCCGCCGGAGTATATCGGGTCCGCCCCAGATCCAGGGCATGGCGGGCGGCCGCCATCACTGGCGACGGGCAGGGGAAGTCGGGTTCCCCCACCTCCAGGTGGATAATATCCCGGCCCTGGGCGGCCAGTTGTTGGGCCCGCTCCAGCAATGCCATCACGTGAAAAGGCGGAACGGTGTTGGCAAGGCGGGAAATTCTTTGTGAATCGGTCAAGAAAAACCCCTTTTCTGTCGCTATGTTGTGGCTATAATCCCGTGGTTTCGTGGCGTCTAGAAACGCCACCGGGCGAAGGAAAGCCCACCGGGTTGACTGCCATCGCCAACAGTGGCATGGCGGGCACTAACGCGGTAAGGTCGAAGATTACACTATTGACGGGCTCCGGTTGGGCGGAGCCTTGCTCAGGGAATGCTCAGGGAACTGGGCTCCGAATAGCGAGTCGTGACTATGTTAAGGGAGTTGATCAAAATGGCCACCGGGAAAAAAGCAAAAAAGAAAGCCATCGCCAAACCCAAGGCCGGTGCAGCCCGGACTTCTTCCACTACCGCCAGCAAAAAAGCCGCGGTGAAAAAGACGGCCGCCGCCAAGAAGAAAGCCGTAGCCCCAAAAGCCGCGCCCAAGAAAGCGGCGGCCAAGACGACGGCGAAAAAAGTCACGACCGCGAAGAAAGCCGCCAGCAAGCGCCCCGCCGCGAAGAAAGCCACGGCCAAGGCCGCCAGCAAAAAGGCCGCTGTCAGCAAAACCACCCGGTCCGCCGCCAAGGCGACCGCCAGCAAAGCCAAACCGAAAGCTCAGGCGACCCGGAAAGCCTCTCCGGGCCCGGCATCCCCCACTCGCAGCAAACAGGTGAAAAGCACAGCCAAAAGCAAACCGAGCGCCACGACCGCACCCCAATCCAAGGCTTCCGGCACCGCCAAACGCGGTGCCAAGGCCACACCGGCTCCGGCCAAAGCGCCGACCCGGAATACGACGACGTCATCGGGAACCGCCAGGAAGGCTCCCGGCAGCCAGGAGCGCAGGCCGTCCCGTTCCTCTTCTTCAGTTCAGGTGAAATCGACGGTGAAAAAACCCGCAACAGCCGCCGACAAAGCGGACAATCTTATTCATGGAGTCGCTCCCTATGTCGCCAAAGCAGGCGAGGAGTACATGAACGAAGCTCAGCGCGCTCATTTCCGTCAGGTTCTTCTGGCCTGGCGCCAGGAGTTGATGGAAGAAGCGGATCGCACCATGCACCACCTTCAGGACGAGGTGGCCAATCTGCCCGATCCCGCCGACCGGGCCACCCAGGAGGAAGAATTCGCGCTGGAACTGCGCACCCGCGACCGCGAGCGCAAACTGCTGAAAAAGATCGAGAAAGCCCTCGATCAGATCGATAAGGACGACTACGGCTACTGTGAGGCCTGCGGCATCGAGATCGGCATTCGCCGACTGGAAGCCCGCCCCACCGCGGAGCTGTGCATCGACTGCAAGGAGCTCGCCGAGATCAAGGAAAAACAACTGGCGGGCTAGGCCCACCAAGTGAATAGTGAACAATGAACAGTTAAAAACCCGGGAAGCAGGACCTAGTCCTGCTTCTTCTCTTTGCGCTGTTAACTATTAACTTTTCACTGTTAGCTGCTTTATGTCCTACCGCGGTCGTTTCGCTCCCACCCCCTCCGGCCCCCTGCACTTCGGTTCTCTGGTCACCGCGCTGGCCAGTTGGCTGGATGCCCGCTATCACCGGGGCGAGTGGTGGGTACGCATGGACGATCTGGATCCACCCCGGGAACAACCGGGAGCGGCGGATACCATTCTTCGGCAACTGGAAGCATTCGGCCTGCATTGGGATGGCCCCCTTCTCTATCAGAGCAAACGCGGTGATGCCTATCAGGCGGCAGTCGACTCACTGCTGGAACAGGGGCAGGCGTTTTACTGCACGCTGTCACGGCAACAATTGAAAGCGCTGGGCAATGTGCACCCTGGCCCTTCGGTGGCGCAACCGCCCGGGCCGGACCGCGCCGTGCGTCTGACCGTGCCCGCGGCGCCGCTGTGTTTCGATGACCGCCTGCAGGGGCGGGTATGCGCGGCGCTCGCGGAGGAGGAAGGCCCTTTCGTGATTCGCCGCCGCGACGGCTTGTTCAGTTATCAGCTGGCCTGCGCTCTGGACGACCGTGATCAGGACATCACCGATGTGGTGCGCGGCGCGGATCTGCTGACCTCCACATTGCGGCAAATCCATGTTCTGGATTGTCTCGGCGCGCCCCGACCCCGCTATGCCCATCTGCCAGTGATCCTGCAACCGGATGGGCGCCAGAAGATCAGCAAGTCCGCGAATGGCGCCGCGTTGGATCCGGATCGCAAGGGGCCGCTCACCCATGCGGCCCTGACCTGCCTCGGGCTTTCCCCGCCCGCCGGATTGCAACAGTCGGCGGTTGCCGATCTGTTGCAATGGGCCCGGGAAAACTGGACGCCGGAACAGCTGCCGCGCGGCGCCGAGCGGCCAGCGCCGGCGCTTTTACAAGGCGGGCAGGCCTGAGGGCCGGTTTATGGTCTGTACATCGCCGCGCCGGCTGAGGCCTTCTCCAGTGATGTACAGATCATAAACCGGCTCTGGTATGCTCAATCCCAGCCGTTTGCTCAATCATACTGGGCCGAACCGAGCCTGAATCGGTCGAGGCGCCCTCGCCGCCGGACTAGAGTGCATGTATACCGACCGACTACTGATCATTTTCATTCTAGGCACCTATCTGCTTTCCCCGGCCATCATTGGCTGGTGGAGCGAAGGCGGACGCGGCTGGTATCGCCCCTACCTGATCTGGCTTGCCCTGATCGCTCTCAGCTACTGGATCGCCAAGAGCCGGGACGCGAATGACGTATAGTGTCAGCGAACTGATTCTGATCGCCTGCGGCTACCTGCTGTTTCTGTTCCTGGTGGCCTGGATCACCGAGCGGGGCTGGATCCCCTCACGCTGGGTGCGTCATCCGGTAGTCTATGTACTGTCACTCGGAGTCTACGCCAGCGCCTGGGCGATCTATGGCTCGGTGGGTTACGCCTATCGTTATGGCTACAACTTTCTCGCCTATTTTCTCGGTATCTCCGGGGTGTTTTTGCTGGCGCCGATCCTGCTGGCGCCGATCCTTCGCCTGACCACGACGTATCAATTGGGCTCCCTGGCGGATTTGTTCGCTTTCCGCTATCGCAGCCGCCTGGCCGGGGCACTCACCACGGTGATGATGGTGGTCGGCATGCTGCCGTTGCTGTCACTGCAGTTAAAGGCGGTGGCGGAGTCCATCCAGATTCTCACCGGAGATCCCGATCCCGCCTGGCTGGCGTTCTGGTTCTGTCTGCTGATCACCCTGTTCGCCATTTTGTTTGGCGCCCGCCATGCCACTGCCCGGGAACGGCATGAGGGCCTGGTGGTGGCCATCGCCACCGAATCGCTGATCAAGCTGGTGGCGTTCGTGGCGGTGGCCCTGCTCGGGCTGTTCGGCGTCTTTGGTGGTCTCGGCGGCTTGAACCAGTGGCTGGACACCAATCCGGAGATGCTCACCCGTCTTTACCAGCCGTTGCAGGACGGAACCTGGCACAGCCTGATCATGGCGTTCTTTGTCTCCGCGGTGGTGATGCCGCACATGTTCTACATGGCCTTCACCGAGAACCTCAATCCACGCGCCCTGGTCACCGCCAGTTGGGGGCTGCCGCTGCTGTTTCTGATCATGGCACTGTGCGTACCGCTGATCCTGTGGTCCGCGCTCGCCATCGACGCCCCGACCATTCCCGATTACTTCGCCCTCGGTGTCGGCCGGGAGACCGGCCACGGCGCGGTGCTGGCCTATCTGGCCGGGCTCGCCGGCGCCAGTGGCATGCTGATCGTCGCCACCCTGGCACTGTCCGGCATGTGTTTGAATCACCTGGTGTTGCCGGCCAGCCCTCTCAGCTCCGCCCAGGATCTGTACCGCAATCTGCTGTGGACCCGCCGGGTACTGATCGCGGCCATTCTTGCGCTGGCCTTTCTGTTCTACCGGCTCACTGGCCCCAACCATTCACTGGTGGAACTGGGGGTGCTGTCGTTCGTCGCGACGCTGCAATTCGTGCCCGGGCTGATCGGAGCCCTGTTCTGGCCCTCGGGTAATCGCAGCGGCCTGTTCGCCGGTATGCTGGCCGGGTTCGTGATCTGGGCGGTGGCCCTGCTATTTCCCTTGATCACCCCGCACTGGCACGCGCAGGAAATCCTGCAGTGGCTCGGCTGGCGGTACCCGGAAGGCGCCACCCAGTGGCATCGGGTGGCTCTGGCGTCAGTGAGTCTTAATGGCCTGATCTATGCGGTGGTGTCGATCGTCACCCCGATGTCCCGGGCGGAGCGCTCCGCCGCCGAGGCCTGCGCGGTGGACAGCCTGCGCCGCCCGTACCGCTGGGAATTGAGCGCCCAGTCCGTGGACGATTTTATCGCGTCACTGAGCGGTCCACTGGGGCCGGTGACCGCCGCCCGGGAAGTGGAAATGGCACTGCGGGATCTGCGCCTGAAGTATACCGAGACCCGGCCCTATGCCCTGCGGCGGCTGCGCGATCAATTGGAAACCAACCTGTCCGGTTTGCTCGGCCCCTCCGTTGCCCATCAGTTGATGGATGAGAATGTGCCCTATCGGCCGCGCGAAGGGGAGGAATCCAGCGAGGACATCCGCTTTATCGAAACGCGGTTGGAGAAGTACCGGGATCGCCTCTCTGGTCTGGCGGCGGAACTGGACAGCCTGCGCCGTTTTCACCGGCAAACCCTGCTGGAGTTGCCGATGGGGGTTATTTCTCTGGGCGCCGACGGCGAGATCATCGGTTGGAACCGCGCGGTGGAAGCCCTGACCGGCATCGACGCGGAAGACACCATAGGCTCACGCCTGGACCATCTGCCCTCCCCCTGGGGGGAACTGCTCACCGAATTCAGCCGTGGCGAGGACGCCCACGATCCCAAACGCAGCATCGAGGTCAACGGCCAGGCCCGCTGGTTGAGTTTGCACAAATCACTGATCCGCGGCGCTGGCCCGTCCGAGCAGGCCGGCGGCCTGGTACTGGTGCTTGAGGACATCACTGATCTACGCCATATGGAAGCGCACCTGGCACACAACGAGCGGCTGGCCTCCATCGGCCGTCTGGCCGCGGGCGTCGCCCATGAAATCGGCAATCCGGTCACCGCGATCGCCTGCCTGGCACAGAATCTGGAAGGCGATAGTCTTGATGAGGAGCAGCGCCTCAGTGGACAGCAGATCATGGAGCAGACCCGCCGTATCACCCGCATCGTTGAATCCCTGGTGACCTTCAGCCACTCCGGCGGCATGCGCGACGTCATCCATGGCCCGGTGCGGGTCCATGACACCGCCGCCGAAGCCATCGCCCTGCTGCAACTGGATCCGGATCGCCGCCAGCAGCACTTCCGCAATCTCTGCGACCCGAGCCACGAGGTGATGGGTGACCCGCAGCGTTTATTGCAAGTGTTCGTTAACCTGCTCAGTAATGCCTCGGACGCCAGCGAGGACGACGCCCCGATTACCGTCCGCAGCTACCCTGAAGGGGAGTATGTTCGCATTCAAGTCGAGGATCGCGGCCACGGTATTCCGCCGGAGTTACGTGATGCTCTGTTCGAACCCTTCGTCACCAGCAAGCCGCCGGGCCGCGGCACAGGTCTGGGACTGGCGCTGGTTTACAGTATCATCGAGGACCATCAGGGGACGGTGCGCGTGGAAAGCCCGGTGGAGGGCGACCAAGGCACCCGGTTTATCATCGACCTGCCCGCTTATTAGAGCCTGCTTAAGGTCTATTCGCCACCGCGTTGCTGCTGGAAAATACCCGGAGGGCCGGGCCCACTTTCCTTAGGTGGAGAGTGCCGCCAGCCCGCGATTACGCTTGTTTATGTAGAATGACTACACTGCACAATCGGAATCACGACCTGGCGACACTTTCTACCAGGTGAAGAGGGAACTCCGGCGCGGCGGTGAATAGACCTTAAACAGGCTCTTAGAATTAGAAGGAAGGCAGTATGAGTCACATACTGATCGTGGAAGACGAGCCCGTTATTCGCGGCGCGCTGCGCAAATTGCTGGAGCGGCATGATCACTCCGTGATGGAGGCGGAATCGGTGGAGCAGGCGCTGGAGAAAAGCCTGCACCAGTACGACCTGATCATCAGCGATCTGCGCCTGCCGGGAGAACCGGGCACCGCCCTGATCGAACAGGCCAACCCGACCCCGGTGCTGATCATGACCAGCTACGCCAGTCTGCGCTCGGCGGTGGACGCCATGCGCCAGGGCGCGGTGGATTACATCCCCAAACCCTTCGACCACGAGGAAATGCTGCTGGCCGTGGAACGAGTGCTGAAGGAAGGCCGGCTTAATCGCGGCAACCAGGCACTGCGCCGTGACATGGAACGCAGCTATCCGGTCAACGCCATGGTGGGCGATTGCCAGGCGATGCGTGACCTCAAGCACCGCATTGCCCGGGTGGCGCCCACCGATACTCCTGTGCTGATTCTCGGGGAAGCCGGCACCGGCAAGGAACTGACCGCCCGCTCCATCCATGAACACAGTGATCGGGCGAGCGGCCCGCTGATAACCGTGCACTGCGCCTCGCTGCCGAAAACCCTGCAGTTGGATGATCTGTTCGGCAACGATGAGCAGCCCGGCCGCATTGAAGAGGCGGAAGGCGGCACCCTGTTTCTGGACGAAGTGGGCGAACTGTCAGGGGAAGCGCAAAGCCGATTGCTGACATTGCTGGAACAGGGCGAGATCCACCGGCAGGACTCCCTGGCCACACGACGAGTGGACGTACGCATTCTGGCCAGCAGCCAGACCGATCTGCCCACCCGGGTCACCGAAGGCGGATTCCGCCGCGACCTCTACTACCGGCTTAACGTGATGGAGCTGGAAGTGCCGCCCCTGCGAGCCCGCGAACAGGATATCGAGGATCTTGCCAGTGCGCTTCTCGCTCGCGGCAGCGAGAAACTGCGGCGGCAAAACCTGTTTTTCACTCAGGAAGCACTGGAAGCGATGCGCGGTTACAGCTGGCCAGGCAATGTGCGGGAACTGGAGAATGTCATCGAGCGGGCGGTGATTCTCTCCGAGGAGGAAGCCATAGGCCCTGGCCAATTGGGTCTGAACCCGGATCGCGCGCCACAACGCACCACCCGTGCCAGCCGCGCCAGCCTGGACCCTTCCGAGGATCTGTCACTGGAAGACTACTTCACCCGCTTTGTTCTGGAAAACCAGGACAGCATGACCGAGACCGAGCTGGCCAATAAGCTCGGTATCAGCCGCAAAAGCCTGTGGGAGCGCCGCCAGCGCCTGGGTATTCCCCGTCGCAAGGGCGGCCGGCGCTGAGCCCGGGGCCCGGGGCCCGGCCAGACTCCAACAGAGCGGCTTAGTGCTGTGAAGAACCCGGGCCGCGAAGCCGCTGTGGGAAGCTTGCTTGCAAGCGAATGGCCAAGGCCAGGGGGGCAATTCGCTTGCAAGCAAGCTTCCCACAGCGGCTTCGTGGCCTTTGTCATAGCCCCGCTGAAGCAGCGTCGAAGATGATTCCCAGCGTTTTTTTGCCAGGAACAGCTTGTGGATGACCTTCTTGTTACTCTCTCGATCGCATTCAACGATCAAGTGTTACCTTACTACACAGGCCGGGTAACAAGAACGTTACCCCACACCCCCACCTTTTGAATCGCTTTTTCGGAATTTTCGTAAGTTACTGATTTATAAGCATTTAACATGCTATTGCAAAGGAAAAACCATCCATGCACTATGAATCCCACGCCAGATAAACAAAACAACCAAGGCGACGAGGCTCAAAATAAGAACAAGAAAAGAAGAACAAAAAGGTGATGAGCCAAACGAGAGAAATGCCGTAACACCATGTGCGTACGGCGCAAGGCAGAAAACAACACAAACAATAATAACAACAGAATCAGCGCATAGGGGATCACAACCAAGGTTGTGATCCCTTTTTACTTTTCAACGCCCGGTCACGTTGAAACGCCCAGCTTGCTCCCGATCTCTTTCCGTTGCAAGACGCTGATCAATAACCTGTGGCGTAAAAAAGGTGCTACCATGCCGCCTTTCATTCAGTCAGGACGATAATCGCTCAATGGCGTCAAAGCTTCTGGAGAAACTGACCCGCCTTATTCAGTTTGGTTCCCCACGTACGCCCCGCCTTCCCAAGGCCAAGGTGATCCCCCGCGACGCCCACCCTATTTCCCGTAAACAGGTGTCCCGGGCCGCGCTCAATGTACTCTACGGATTGCATAAGGCCGGGTTCGAAGCCTATTTGGTCGGTGGCTGCCTGCGGGATCTGTTGTGCGGGCGTCAGCCAAAGGATTTCGACGTGGTCACTGACGCCACCCCGGAGCAGGTCTACCGGCTGTTCAAACGCAGCCGCATTATTGGCCGCCGCTTCCAGATCGTGCATGTGCGTTTCGGCGGCGAGATCATCGAGGTATCCACCTTCCGCGCCTTCCAGCGGGACGATGATCTGGATGACGACCAGCACCGGGCCCATGAGGAGACCGGCCTGGTCCTGCGCGACAATACCTGGGGCAGCATCGAGGAAGATGCCCTCCGCCGGGACTTCACCATCAACGCCCTGTACTACAACATCGCCGATTTCTCCCTGCACGATTTCGTCAACAGCCGGCAGGACATCGAACGCGGCATTATCCGTTTGATCGGAGACGCCCAGCAGCGTTACCGGGAAGATCCGGTACGCATGCTGCGCGCCGCCCGCTTCGCCGCCAAACTGGGCTTCCAGCTGGATCGCGCCACCCGGGCACCGATCCCGGAAATGGCGCCCTTGCTTCTGCAGGTCCCGCCGGCCCGCCTGTTCGACGAAGTGCTCAAGCTGTTTCTCAGCGGCCACGCCCGGGCTTCCTTTGAACAGCTGCGCAAGCTGGGCCTGTTTGCCTTCCTGTTTCCCAATACCCACGAGGCTCTGGAAAGCGAGGGCGGAGAAGTCTGGGAACGGCTGATTCTCGCCGCCATGGACAACACCGACCGGCGCCTGTCCGAGGATAAACCGGTCACCCCCGCCTTCCTTTATGCGGTGTTTCTGTGGCCGGTGCTGGTCACGCAGCTGAAGCGCTATCGCGAGGATGGCATTCCGCCGGCGCCGGCCCTGCACAAAGCCGCCACCTGGGCCCTCAATGAGCAGAGCCATCACACCTCGGTGCCACGCCGCTTCTCCTCGGTGATGCGCGAGATGTGGGACCTGCAACCGCGCCTGGACAAACGTAATGGCAAGCGGGCGGACACGCTGATGGAGCACCCCCGTTTCCGCGCCGCTTACGACTTTCTGCTGCTGCGCGAGCAGGCCGGTGAGATCAAACCCGGCCTGGGCGAATGGTGGACCCGCTATCAAGCCGCCGATGAATCCCGGCAACGCGCCATGGTCCAGGATCTGGGCCAGGCCGGCGGCCAAGGCGGTCGGCGGCGGCGTAGACGTCGACGTGGTGGGAACGGCGGCGGCGAAGCATGATCGCCGTCGGTCTCGGCAGCAATCTCGACGGCCCCGCCGAACGCGTCTGCCATGCTCTGGAAGCCATCGCGGTATTACCGATGACCCGCCTTCTGGCGCACTCCGCTCTGTACGATACCGCGCCGGTGGGGCCACAGGATCAGCCCGATTTCATCAATGCCGTGGCCTTGCTGGAAACCCGTCTGCCCCCCCTGTCCCTGCTCAGCGCCTTGCAGGACCTGGAGAAGGCGGCCGGCCGGGTGCGGCACCGGCGCTGGGGCGAACGCACCCTGGATCTGGACATCCTTCTGTGGCGGGACCAGACCATCCACCTGCCCCGCCTCACCGTCCCGCACCCGGAAATGCACAAACGCGCCTTTGTTCTGCGCCCCCTGTTGGACATCGCCCCGGACGCGCGCTTGCCCGACGGCCGCCCGCTGTCCGACTATTGGCCTGGAGTGGCGGATCAGCCGCTGCGCCGTCTGCCCAGCCTGGAGGAGAACCATTTTGTTGAGCCAGCGTATTCAACAGCGTCGTGAAGCCGGCAATCTGCCTCGTCTGATTGCCGTGGAAGGCCCCATCGGTGTCGGCAAGACCACCCTGACCCGGCGCCTGGCGGATACATTTGGTTTCGACACCCTGTTGGAGCAAGCGGAAGCCAACCCCTTCCTGTCCCGCTTCTATCAGGACCCGGCCCGCTACGCCCTGCAAACCGAGCTGTTTTTCCTGTTCCAACGGGCGGAACAATTGCGCAACCTGCGCCAACAGGAACTGTTCAGTGGTCCCTGGGTGGCGGATTTCCTGGTGGACAAGACCCGCCTGTTCGCCGAGGTGACGTTGAGCGACGAAGAGTTCCCGCTCTACGACAACGTCTACAAACACATGCTGATCGACGCCCCGACACCGGATCTGGTGATCTACCTGCAAGCGCCCACCGCCACCCTGCGACAACGGGTGCTCAAACGCGGCACCGATTTCGAGCAACGCATGGATCCGGACTATCTGGAACGGCTCAACGACGCCTACACCCGTTTCTTCCATTTCTATGACGACGCGCCGCTGCTGATCGTCAACACCGCCGATATCGATCTGGTGGAGGGGGACCGGGACTACCAACAACTGGTGGCCGAGTTGCTGGACATCCGCTCGGGGCGCCACTATTTTAACCCCCGGCCGCTGGGGAACCTCTGAGCCGCCTTGCTTCCGAGTCCCCAAGCCCGCCCCGGGTGCCTGCCCTTACCTTCCAGGCGCCTCCGTCTATTCGTCAGGGGAGAGCCCCATGCCCGTAACCATCCGCACCCTGCAGAAGTATAAACAGGAGCAACGCAAGTTCTCGGTATTGACCGCCTATGACGCGACCTTTTCCCGGCTGATCAGCGATGCCGGCGTGGAAGCCATGCTGATCGGTGATTCTCTTGGCAATGTGATCCAGGGACAGCAAAGCACCGTGCCGGTCACGCTGGAACAGATGGTGTATCACACGGAATGCGTGGCTCGCGGCAATCAGAACAGTCTGATCATCGCTGATGTACCGTTCATGGGGGCCGCCACCCTGGAACGCACCCTGGATGCCGCTACCCAATTGATGCGCGCCGGCGCCAACGTGATCAAACTGGAAGGCGGCGCCTGGCTTGAAGAAGCGGTTACCGTGCTCAAACGCAACGGCATCCCGGTCTGCGTCCATATGGGGCTGACCCCGCAATCGGTGAACGCCTTCGGCGGTTACCGGGTACAGGGCAAGGATGAAGCCGGCGCCAGGGAACTGCTGGAAGCCGCCATCACCCTGGACCGGGCCGGAACCGCCTTGTTCGTGCTGGAGTGCGTGCCACGCGGCCTAAGCGCTGAGATCACTGCCAACGTGCAGGCGCCGGTCATCGGCATCGGTGCCGCGCCGGAGTGCGATGGCCAGGTGCTGGTCTTGCACGACATGCTCGGCCTGAACCCCCGGCCGGCGCGCTTCGTCAAGGATTTCATGGCCGGCGCCGGCGACATCGCCGCCGCGGTTCGAGCCTATGATCAAGCCGTCAAGGACGGCAGCTTCCCCGCCGAGGAACACTGTTTTTGAGAGTTCCCGGCACGATCGTGCCGGGGCATCCTGTCATCGTGGAGGCATCCCAATGCATATCGCGGAAACCGTGAGCGCCACTCGCGACGCCATCGCCGCCTGGAAACGGGCAGGCGAAACCGTGGCCCTGGTCCCCACCATGGGGAACTTGCATAACGGTCATCTCAGTCTGGTGCGCGAGGCGCGCCGGCAGGCTGACCGCGTGGTGGTTTCGGTCTTCGTCAATCCGACCCAGTTCGGCCCCGGCGAGGACTATGACGCCTACCCGCGCACCCTGGACCAGGACAGCGCACTGCTGCGGGAGGAAAAGGCGGATCTGCTGTTCGTACCTGGCGTGGACGAAATGTATCCCCTGGGGGGCAACAAGACCTGGGTGTCCGTGGACGACCTGGGGGACCATTTGTGCGGTGCCAACCGACCGGGGCACTTCCGCGGTGTCACCACCGTTGTAAGCAAATTATTTAATATAGTACAACCGGATATCGCCGTCTTTGGTGAAAAGGACTTCCAGCAGTTGGCGGTGATCCGCCGCATGACCACGGAGTTGATGATGCCGATCCGCATTGTCGGTGCCCCCACCGACCGCGAGGAGGATGGCCTGGCCCGCAGTTCCCGCAATGGCTTCCTGACCGCCGCGGAACGGCCCAGGGCGGCGTTGCTGCACCAGCATCTGGAACAGGCGCGCCATGCCATCGCCGCCGGAGAAAGGGATTACCGGGCCCTGGAGGCACGCCTGGCCCGAACTCTCGGAGAACAGGGGTTCCAGGTGGATTATTTCACCGTGGCCGATGCCCATACTCTGGTCCCGGCGGGCCCACGACATCATGATCTGGTGGTCGCCGCCGCCGCCCGACTGGGGCAGCCGCGACTGATCGACAACGTGACGATTTCATTACTTAAACCCTAGATTCAGCGGCCCGGCGGCGCCTTGTATGTGACCGGTGATTCATGCATACTGCCGGCCCGCAGACAGCCTGCCAGGCCGTCCGTGGCTTGTTCAGAGAGGTACCCGATATGCAGTGCACCATGCTGAAAGCCAAGCTGCACCAGGCCCGCATTACCCACGCGGAACTGGAGTATGAAGGCTCCTGCGCCATCGATGGCAATCTGCTGGATATGGCCGGCATTCTCGAGTATGAGCAAATCCAGATCTATAACCTGGATAACGGCGAGCGTTTTGAAACTTACGCCATTCGCGCGGAAGAAGGATCCAAGATCATCTCCGTCAATGGTGCCGCCGCCCATAAAGCCCAACCTGGCCACCGCGTGATCATTTGCGCTTACGCCAGCTACGGCAGCTCAGAGTTGATTAACTTCAAGCCGCGGCTGATTTACGTCGGCGAAGGCAACGAAGTCAAAGGCTCCAGCAACGCGATCCCGGTACAAGTCGCCTGATTTTTTGCGCGCCATGCTCGCGCCCGTACCCTGATTCGCCTACGCCGGCCCCCGAGGCCGGCGTTTTTGTTTGTCCCGCTCGCGATCATCGTGCGAGAACGGCCGGCGAACCGCCATTCCCTCATCGGCCTGGCTCCAAAGTATCTCCCACCCTTGCGCCAAAAGGAGTTAGACCATAGTTTAATTCCTGTGCGTTCCTTTGCCGCGCCATAATGCGGCCGCACTTTCACCTCACCCGCCCCGTGTCATCACCAGCGCCCAAGGGCGTGTCCCGACCCGGTGCGGGTGCGGACAATGTCTAACAACAAGCCACCGGCGAGCAGTATGGAAGGAGGCCGCGATGTCCGAGCATAAAATCCACCCGGTTCCGGAGTCATTCAAGCGTCAAACCCTCATGGACCGTGACACCTATGAGCGCTGGTACGCACAATCCGTCAATGATCCGGAAACCTTCTGGGCGGACCGCGCCGGGGAGCTGCTGCATTGGCATACCCGCTGGGATACGGTCAGCGACTGGGATTTCAAGGAAGGTCGCGCGGCCTGGTTCGTCGGTGGCAAGCTGAACGCCTGCTACAACTGTGTCGATCGTCATCTGCCTCAACGCGCCGGGCAAACCGCCATCATCTGGGAAGGCGACGAACCGGACCAGGACAAACATATCAGTTACCAGGAGCTGTTCGAGCAGGTCAGCAAGCTGGGCAATGTGCTGCGCGCCCGCGGCATTAAAAAAGGGGACCGGGTCGTGATTTACATGCCCATGATCCCGGAAGCCGCCTATGCCATGCTCGCCTGTGCCCGCATCGGTGCCATCCACTCAGTGGTTTTCGGCGGCTTCTCTCCGGAAGCGCTCAAGGACCGCATCAACGATGCCGACGCCTGTGCCGTCATCACCGCCGATGAAGGCGTGCGTGGCGGCCGCACCGTGCCGCTGAAACAAAACGCCGACAAGGCGATGAATGGCCAGTCCAGCGTCCACAGCTGCGTGGTGGTGCAACGTACTGGCGGCAACGTGGACTGGAATGACAGCCGCGACCTCTGGTACCACAAGGCCATGGCGCAGGCCGACCCGCAGTGCGAACCAGAGTGGATGGACTCCGAGGATCCACTGTTCACCCTCTATACCTCCGGCTCCACCGGCAAACCGAAAGGCGTGGTGCACAGCACCGCCGGCTATTTGCTGCAAAGCGCCCTGACCCACAAATACGTATTCGATTATCACGACGGCGACATCTACTGGTGTACCGCCGACGTGGGCTGGGTCACCGGCCACAGCTATATCGTTTATGGCCCACTGGCCAATGGCGCCACCACTCTGATGTTCGAGGGCGTACCCACCTATCCGGACGCTTCCCGTTGCTGGCAAGTAGTGGACAAGCACAAGGTGAACATCTTCTACACCGCGCCCACCGCCATCCGTGCGCTGATGGGGCTCGGCGATGAGCCCGTCACCAAGACATCGCGACAGAGCCTGAAGCTGCTGGGAACGGTGGGCGAGCCGATCAACCCGGAAGCCTGGGAGTGGTACTACAAGGTGGTGGGAGAGGAGCGCTGCCCGATTGTCGACACCTGGTGGCAAACCGAGACCGGCGCCATCATGATCGCGCCCCTGCCCGGAGCCGTGGACCTCAAGCCGGGTTCCGCCACCCTGCCGATGTTTGGTGTACAACCGGCGCTGATGGACCCGGACGGCAAGGAACTGGACGGCGCCACCTCCGGCAACCTGGTGATCAAAGCAAGCTGGCCGAGCCAGATCCGCACGGTTTACGGCGATCATCAACGCATGATCGACACTTATTTCAGTGCCTACCCGGGTTACTATTTCACCGGTGACGGCGCCCGCCGCGACGAAGACGGCTATTACTGGATCACCGGCCGCGTCGACGACGTCCTGAACGTGTCAGGCCACCGCCTCGGCACCGCCGAGATCGAGTCCGCTCTGGTGCTGCACAAGAGCATCGCCGAAGCCGCCGTGGTGGGGTATCAGCACGACGTCAAAGGCCAGGGCATCTACGCCTATGTGTCCCTGATGGCCGGCGCCACCGGCAGTGAAGCGTTGATCGATGAGCTGCGCAAGCTGGTCACCGAGGAAATCGGCCCGATCGCCAAACCGGATCTGATCCACTTCGCGCCGGGGCTGCCCAAGACCCGATCCGGCAAGATCATGCGCCGTATCCTGCGTAAAATCGCCGCCGATGAGCTGGACAGCCTGGGTGACACCTCCACCCTGGCGGATCCCAGCGTGGTCGACCAACTGATCGAGACCCGCCGCAACCGCTAGGGCGAATCGATAACACCGTTAGCCTGTCTCCCGGCCCCGGTACAATAAGGGGCCGGGCTTTTTAACGGCCGGGCATGCCCGTCGCCAAGACCTTCACGGATACCTTCACGGATAGTTCAGGTACAGAATGGTCGGCGTCTTGGCGGCCTGACTGACAATGGTTTGCGCATCCCCCGTGATCACGCTGCCATCAAGACGATGCCAGCTCATGTAGGGGCTGGGTGTATTCATCAACACCATTGGATCCGCCACTTCCTGTCTCACCCGCTCGCAGCTGGAAACCACCGCGTTATCCCTGGTAGCGACACTGACGCCAACCTCGCAGGTCGCCACCGCGATTCTGCCATGGAAACGTATCTTGCCATCGCCGGCATAGCTCAGCGGCATCAGCAATGCACACAACAGGCCAACCCCCCCCGTCAACAAATGCCATCGCGGGGAACACCGTCGTGGCGATCGCCCGGCGTCACCCGCATTCCCCCTTAAAACCCGCTTGACTCGCGGTTCACCCTTTTCATTTCCCTGATTCCCCAGCGTTGCGTCCATGTCTTTCCCCTCGCTCCGTTGATTATTATCCCGTTACTGATTTCACATTTTTATAAGCGCCGACCTCGCCAGCGCCTGGCAGGCCAATCACCGCAATAATCAGTACGTTACCAGCCGTACCGGGTAACCGAAGCTCCTTCCTCCGACACGACTCCGCCTTCTTATTCCGGAATTCTTGCCGTTTTCATTTGTTCACATTCATGACTGTAATAGAAAAACAAAGAAATAAAAAACCAATATACAACCATCTTTTAAATCAAATTGGCATTAAGGAACAAACCTCTTATGCCAATAAAAAACAACTAAAGTTTTATCAGAATCTGCCGATAACTTATTTTATTAATAATTATAAAAATCCGACCTTAAAATCGGAAAGAATAGCTCGACATTTTCCACAAACAGGAAGGGAAGGTTTTTCTTTCTTGAGAAGAGAGGCGATTAAACCGCCGTCGAGTGCTGACGACGCAGCAGCAGCACCAGCGGGATGGCCGCCATATTGATCCACATGAGCAAGCGGAAATCGTTCATGTAGCTGATCTCCGCCGCTTGGCTCAGCAGAGTGTGGTATACCTGTGCGGGCACCCCGGACACCAGGTCCTTCATCGGCAATCCCTGGGCGATCCAGGCCTTCAGTTGCAGTTGCTCACCCAACTGCTGCTCGTTGATCCACAGATTGCGGGTCAACATGGCGGTCATGATCGAGATACCCACGCTGGAGCCCAGGTTACGGGACAAGGAGAACAGAGAGGTAGCCTCCGTTCTCAATGCCGGAGCCAACGTCGCATAGGTCATCGCCGATGCTGGCACGAACACCAGCCCCAGTCCGAGCCCCTGTAAGACGCCGGTCCAGATCAGATCACTCTGTGAAACCTCCAGGGTAAACCCCGCCATCTGGTGCAACGACAGACTGGTGAGACATAAACCGGTAATCACCAAAACCCGTGGATCCAGGCGGGTACGCATCAACCGTCCCACCAGCATCATCGACACCATCGACCCCAACCCCCGCGGCGCCAGCACGATTCCCGTCGTCGCGGCGGGATAATCTTTCCACTGCTGCAGGAAGGGCGGCAACAGTGCCATGGTGGCCAGCAGGATGATGCCAACCACGAAAATAAAGATCACTCCGGTGACAAAGTTACGGTCCCGAAACAAGGCCATGTCGATGAACGGCTGCTTACGGGTCAATGAGTGCACGACAAACAAATACAGGCCGGCCAGAGCCAGCACCGCTTCGATCTGAATCTCGATGCTATCGAACCATTTCAAGTGCTCACCGCGGTCCAGCATCAACTGGAAGGAACCAATCGCCAGAGCCAGCAGGGCAAAACCGGTCAGATCGAACCGGCTCTTCCGGGTTTCCGTGTCGGGGACGCTGAGCCAGATGCCAAGGTAAGCCAGCAGCCCGAATGGCAGATTGATATAGAACACCCAGCGCCAGCTGTACCACTCGGTGAGCCACCCACCCAGCGTTGGCCCGAGGATCGGCCCAACCATCACTCCCACACCCCAAATCGCCATCGCCTGACCGTGCTTTTCCACCGGGTAGGAATCCAGCAGAACAGCCTGTGACAAAGGCACCAAGGCCGCGCCGAAGATGCCCTGCAGAATGCGGAACGCCACCATCTGTTCCAACGAGGTGGACAGGCCACACAAGCCGGAAGCCACGGTAAACCCGGCCACCGACCACAAAAACACCTGACGGCGGCCGATGCGTGACGTCACGAACCCCACCGTCGGCGTCATGATGGCGCAGGCTACGATATAAGAGGTCAGGACCCAGGTGATCTGATCGGTACTGGCGGAGAGACTGCCCTGCATGTGCGGCAGGGCCACATTGGCGATAGTGGTATCGAGCACCTGCATCACCGTCGCCAGCATAATGCTGACGGTGACGAGACGCTGGTCCTCGATACGCGTCATATTATCGAGCCTGCGCGGTTTGTTGCTCCGGCTCATTACCGGTATCGATAGTGACCTCGGCGCTCATTCCGGCACGCAGGATCGGTTGACCGTCCTTGGGCTGCAGACGCAGCCGCACTGGTAGCCGCTGAACCACCTTTACCCAGTTGCCGCTGGCATTCTGCGGGGGAATCAGCGCGAACTCAGAGCCGGTGGCCGGACTCAGACTGATGACTTGCGCCTCCCACTTGACCCCCGGGAAGGTATCCACCTCCACCTCCGCCGTCTGACCGGGCACGATCCGCGTCAGCTGGGTTTCCTTGAGGTTCGCTTCCACCCACAAGGTATCGGTCTTCGACAAGGAAATGATCGGCACCGCGGCGTTAACCCGTTCCCCAATCATCGGCACCTCACCGCCAACAATGCCGGAAGCGGGGGCGATAACCTGACACTGGGACAGATCGTATTCCGCCTGCTCCAGCTTGGCGGTGGCGGCCTGATAATCCGGGTGATCTTCCACCGCCACATCCGGCCCACCCGCCAGTTGCGCCCGCAAGCTGACCAGGCGCTGTTCCGCCACGGAACCGGTGGCGCGAGCCTGGTCCAGTTTCTGGCGGGCCCCGTCCAGTTGCGCCTCGGATACCGAACTGCGCCTCATCCGCTGCAGACGTTGCAACTCACGCCGGTAATAAGACACATCGCGGTTGGCCTGGTCCCGTTCCACCATGGCCTGAGCGTAGTCTCCGCGCAAAGACAGGATACGATTGCGCACCGCCTGCTGATCCGCCCGTGCCTCGGCAACGGCGATGCGAAAGGGGCGTGGATCCACTTCCGCCAGCACCTGCCCTTTCTCCACCACCTGATTGCGTTCCACGTTCACCGCCACCAGTTGCCCGCTAACATTGGCGGCCAGGGATAACATATCGATCTTGATATAGGCATTATCCGTACTGACGTAGCGCTGGCCGCCAAAAATCAGCCACAGGATCACCACTATCGCCACCAGCAGGCCAAAGCCCATACCAAGACGGCGGGTTCGTTGCATTGAGGTCACTCTAGTCTCCCTGGTCCGGGCGATCACACAAGTTGGCACGCATGGCGGCCAGAATCCGAATGAGCATGTCGATGTCCGAGGACTCCAATCCGGCAAAAGCCCGTGCACGGGTCTGTTCGGCCAATGTCTTCAATCGTTCCAGAGCCGGCCGGGCCTGCTCCGTCAGAAACAACAGCCGGCGCCGTCGATCGGATGGATCCGGACGTCGCTCCACCAGCCCTTCCGCTTCCAGTTGGTCCAATTGACGGGTCAGCGAGATAGGGGCCAAATCCATCACCTCGGCCAGTGCGGCCTGATGCACCCCCTGCCGCCGCGACAGTTGCCAGAGCACCTGCCAACGCGCGCGGCTCAAGCCCTGCTCCCGGGCCCGGCGATCGAAGTCCCGCCGCATCATGCGCGCGACGTCGTTCAGGCTCATCCCAACCGTGGTGTCCGTTCCGCCCATGCTCACTCCTCGGATAACATCCTTATTATAAGGATGCTTATAATTCTGGCAATAGGGTCAAATGATTTGACCCATATCCGCGCCCTCACCGGAGACAGCCAAAACCAACCCCGGTAGACTGCGCACCTCGCGAGCCCCGGCGTCGAGGACAATGCAATGTTGACCAATGCGGTCGTGATATCGGTTCTGGTTCTGATGGGTCTGAGCCTGGCGCGCCTGAACGTGGTTCTGGCGCTGGTGTGCGCCGCCCTCACCGCCGGCCTGTTCAGTGGCCTGTCCCTGGATGACACCCTGGCCCTGTTCACCGAAGGGCTGGGCGGCGGCGCCCCGATTGCTCTCAGCTACGCTTTACTGGGCGCCTTCGCCGTGGGCATCGCCCGATCCGGCGTCACCGAATGGCTGGCGGCACGGCTGATCCGGCGCCTCGGCGGCACACCCGACCCCGGACAGCTGCGGCGGCTGCGCAACCTGATCATCCTGGTCCTGCTGGTTGCCGCGGTAATCAGTCAGAATCTGATCCCCGTGCACATCGCCTTCATCCCCATCCTGGTTCCGCCCCTGCTTGGGGTCATGGCCCGGCTCCGACTTGACCGGCGGCTGGCCGCCTGCGCGCTGACGTTCGGACTGATCACGCCTTACATGGTGCTGCCGGTGGGTTTTGGCAGCCTGTTTCTCTACAAACAACTGGAACCCAGCCTGGCCCAGGCGGGCCTCGATCTGGCGAAGGATCAAATCCCCCAGGCCATGCTGTTGCCAGCCGGCGGCATGGTGGCGGGTCTGTTGCTGGCACTTTGGCGATTTCGCAACCCCCGGGATTATCAGCCGGTGACCCTGCCCGGCGAAGACCATCAAGTACGGCTATCCCCACGGACGCTGGTGGTGGCGGCGCTCGCGCTGGGCAGCGCGGTGAGCCTGCAGCTGCTCACCGACTCCATTGTGCTGGGCGCGTTGGTCGGCTTTCTGCTGTTTACCGCCGGGGGCGTGGTGCCCTGGCGGGAATCCCAGGATGCCTTCACTCAGGGCGTGAAGATGATGTCCTTGATCGGTTTCATCATGATCGCCGCCAACGGCTACGCGGCGGTGGTGAAAGGGAGTGGGCAGGTACCGTTGCTGGTGGAAGCGGTTACCGGCCAATTGAGCAGCCCCGGCGTGGCGGCGGCCGGGCTGTTGCTACTGGGCTTGTTCATCACTCTCGGCATCGGCTCCTCATTCTCCACCATTCCGATTATCGCCACCTTGTATGTGCCCCTGTGTCTGGCACTGGGCTTTTCGCCCCTGGCCACCGCGGCCCTGGTGGGCAGCGCGGCGGCACTCGGAGACGCCGGCTCACCGGCCTCGGATTCAACCCTGGGCCCCACCGCGGGACTCAACGCCGACGGCCAGCATGACCATATCCGGGACACCGTGATTCCAACCTTTGTGTTCTATAACCTGCCATTACTGATGGCGGGTTGGACCGCGGCCATGGTGTTGTAACCGACGGATCAGCCCTGCACCATTTGGTCAGGTATTAAAAAAATTCATCGCGGTTTGACGGGATTTGAAATTGCCCTCCATCAGGGACAGCGGAGCTGTGTTACACCTTTGCGGGAACGTCGTGAAGCAGGTTCCGCAAAGGGAAAGGTTGTCCTGCCCACCACGAGCAAACCCGCACACCGGGATGGAGGGCACCCTCCCCTCTCTCCAGAAAGGTCCGTCGTCGTTGGAGTCCGGAACGCGGCGGTTCACTCGAAGCGGGTCCGCACGGAGGCCTTCCGGGACCCGGTTTGACAGGGACGTCAAACCGGGAGCTTACAGGGATGTATTTACAGCGACCCCGGAAGGCCTCCGTACGGACCCGTGCCCCCGATGAAGGCTCTCATTCCCGTCATTCCGCGAGGAACCAATAAAAAGGCCCGCATCCGCGGGCCTTTTTATTCTGGCTGAACTCCCGAAAGGGTGTAATTAAACGCAATCAGCCTTCTTTCGCTTCCTTCATGGACAGCTTGATGCGGCCACGCTGGTCCACGTCGAGCACTTTCACCCGGATCACATCGCCTTCTTTCACGTAGTCGGAGACTTTCTCCACACGCTCCTCGGCAATCTGGGAAATGTGCAACAACCCTTCGGTACCCGGCATGATGCGCACGAAAGCCCCGAAATCCACCACGCGGGTCACTTCGCCTTCGTAGATTTTGTCCACTTCGGCCTCGGCGGTGATCTCCTCGATGCGGCGCTGCGCTTCCAGGGCCGCTTCGCGGGTCTCGCCGTAGATCTTGATGCTGCCATCGTCCTCGATGTCGATGGTGCAGCTGGTTTCCTCGGTCAGAGCCCGAATCACCGCGCCACCTTTACCGATCACATCGCGGATTTTCTCCGAATTGATCTTCATGGTCAGCAGGGTCGGAGCATTGTCGGAAACCTGATCACGGGACACGGAGATCGCCTTGGCCATTTCGCCAAGGATATGCAGGCGGCCACGCTGAGCTTGTTCCAGCGCTTTCTCCATGATCTCTTCGGTGATGCCCTCAATCTTGATGTCCATCTGCAGGGCGGTCACGCCGCGCTCGGTACCGGCCACTTTGAAGTCCATATCGCCCAGGTGATCCTCGTCACCCAGAATATCGGACAACACCGCGAAGCGGCCGTCCTCTTCCTTCACCAGCCCCATGGCGATACCCGCCACCGGAGCACGCAACGGCACGCCGGCGTCCATCAGTGCCATGGAAGTACCACATACACTGGCCATGGAAGAGGAGCCGTTGGACTCGGTGATCTCGGAGACCACACGGATGGTGTAGGGGAATTCCTTTTCATTCGGCACCACCGCTTCCACACCGCGACGGGCGAGACGGCCGTGACCGATTTCACGGCGCTTGGGGGAGCCGATCATGCCGGTTTCACCCACGCAGTACGGAGGGAAGTTGTACTGCAGCATGAAGTGATCCTGGCGGGAGCCTTCCAGCGCATCAATCAACTGGGCATCACGCATGCCGCCCAGGGTGGCGGTAACGATGGCCTGGGTTTCACCACGGGTAAACAGAGCGGAACCATGGGTTTTCTTGAGTACACCGACTTTACAGTCGATGGCACGAACCTGGTCCAGGGCGCGGCCGTCGATGCGTGATTTGCCGGACAACACGCCCTCCCGCACCACGCTTTTCTCGATCTTGCCAAACAGGCTTTTAACTTCACCGGCGTCCGGGCTGTTTTCATCTTCGGTGACGAACTCGGCCACACAGGCATCACGCAACTCACCCACCTTGGTGTAGCGCGCCTGCTTCTCGGTGATGGTGTAAGCCTCGGTGAGAGCGCCTGCGTATTTGGCTTTGATCGCGGCTTTCAGCTCGGCATTTTCCGCCGGTGCCTGCCATTCCCAAGCAGGGGTGCCCACTTCCTGGGCAAATGCCTGGATGCCCTGGATAACGGTTTGCATTTCCTGGTGGCCGTAAAGCACGGCGCCCAGCATCTGGTCCTCGCTCAGCTCCTGGGCTTCGGACTCCACCATCAGCACGGCCGGCTCGGTACCCGCCACTACCAGATTAAGCAGGGAATCCTCCAACTCGGAATAGCCGGGGTTGAGCAGATACATACCGTCCTTGAAGCCTACCCGGGCGGCACCGATCGGGCCGTTGAACGGAATACCGGAAATCGCCAGAGCGGCGGAGGTGCCGATCATGGCGGCAATGTCCGGGTCCCGGTTCTTGTCGGAGGACATCACGGTGGCAACGATTTGCACTTCGTTCATGAAACCGTTGGGGAACAGCGGCCGGATCGGGCGATCGATCAGTCGGCAGGTGAGGGTTTCCTTCTCACTGGGACGCCCTTCACGCTTGAGGAAGCCACCAGGAATACGGCCGGTGGAATAGGTTTTTTCCTGGTAGTTCACGGTCAGCGGGAAAAAGCCTTTTCCGGGATCCGCTTCCTTCTTGCCCACCACGGTCACCAGGACCTGGGTGTCACCGATGGTGACCATAACGGCGGCGGTGGCCTGACGGGCGATTTGCCCGGTTTCCAGCACCACGGTATCCGCGCCGTATTGAATCTCTTTGCGCACAATATTGAACATATCTCTCGTCTCTTCTCTTCACTCTTCCATCAGTCTTTGCCAAGGCATCATAACCCCGGCTCCGTGGGCGCCATAGCCTCTGTTCACCATGGATCGTCCCGGCATTCGTTGCTGCTTTTTCAGTACGCCAAAAACAACAGAAGCCCGGCATGGCCGAGCTTCCGTCGTGAATCGAACATAACCAGGGCTTAGCGACGCAGCCCCAGACGCTCGATCAACTGCAGGTAGCGGCTACGATCCTTGCCAGCCAGGTAATCCAGCAGCTTACGGCGCTGGTTAACCATGCGGATCAGACCACGACGGCTGTGGTGGTCCTTGTTATGGGCCTTGAAGTGACCCTGCAGCTGGTTGATGTTCTCGGTCAGCAGGGCAACCTGCACTTCCGGGGAACCGGAGTCCCCTTCCTTACGACCGAATTCCTTCAGGATTTCCGCTTTCTTTTCGACGCTCAAAGCCATTTTTACACTCCAATATGCAACATTAGTCACGGTCAGCCACGCATATTTATAGCTGCCGTCCCGTTTCACGACCCCTCTGGGTCACTCCGATACCAGACGACGAGGCGCTATCCGCCCGTCCTCCAGTACTTCTCCGACTCCCAGGAACTGCTCCGTGGAAGCCTGATAAAGACTCACCCAGCCCTCGGCCGGGCGATCACTGGCCATCACTGGCTGACCCTGGCGCAGATAATACGCCGCATTGTCACCCAGATTGACGCGCGGCCAGTCTGCCACGCTGGTGGATAAAGGCAAGAGCAAATCGTCAATTGCCTCGAATCCTCCCTGCTCCTTGAGCAGCCCCAGCTGCTCGAGGGTGATCATCCGCTCCTCGGGATACGGGCCGGCGGACAGGCGCCGCAGTGCAATCACATGAGCGCCGCAGCCAAGCGCCGCACCCAGGTCCTCCACCAGGGAACGCACATAAGTGCCCTTGGAACAGGCCACCTCGAACGTCAGGTCCTCGCCTTCCAGGCGCGCCCCGCGAATTTCGTGGATGGTCACCTTGCGCGGCTCACGCTCAACGGTGATACCTTCCCGCGCCAGCTTATACAGCGGCGTGCCATTGTGCTTGATCGCCGAATACATACTCGGCACCTGCTCGATCTCGCCAAGGAAGCGGTCCAGCGCGGTCAGCACCTGAGCCTCGGTGACCGATACCGGACGGGTTTCCAGCACCTCACCGTCGGCGTCACCGGTTTCCGTGGTCACACCAAGGCGAGCGGTGACCCGGTAGCGCTTGTCCGCGTCGAGCAGAAACTGGCTGAATTTGGTCGCCTCACCGAAGCACACCGGCAACATACCGGTAGCGAGCGGATCCAGGCTGCCGGTGTGCCCTGCCTTGGCCGCGGCGAACATACGCTTGGCCATTTGCAAGGCCCCGTTGCTGGTCACGCCATCGGTCTTATCCAACAACAAAATGCCATTCAGAGGGCGGCCTCCGCGGCGTCGTTTTCCCACCGTCTTATGCTCCGAGATCAATCGTGGTCTTGGTCTTCCTGATCCGGGCTTTGTGCCCGGTCCTCCGCCCGCGCCTCATCGATCAGCCGCGACAGGTGTGATGCCTTTTCGGGGGTCAGGTCGTAATGGAAACGCAACCGGGGCGTGGTGCGGGTATTCAGGGTCTGGGCCAGAGCACTGCGCAGGAAACCGGCGGCGCCGCCCAATACGGCTTCGGCCTCGGTTCCGGCGTCCGCATCCTGCCCCAGCAATGTGAAGTACACATCGGCGTAGGACAGGTCACGGGAAACCCGGACATCCTGAATCGTCACCAGGTCCACACGCGGGTCCTTCATCTCAAAGCGCAGGACCCGGGCCAGTTCGCGCTGAATCTGGTCAGCAATACGGTCCGTGCGCTGGAAACCTTGGGGACGGCGATGACGACTCATAGTGCGGGCGCGCTTACAAGGAGCGCGCCACCTCCTTCACTTCGAAGACTTCGATCTTGTCGCCTTCCTTGACGTCGTTGTAGCTCTTCACGGCAATACCACACTCCATGCCGTTGCGAACTTCCTGAACGTCGTCCTTGAAGCGGCGCAGGGATTCCAGCTCACCTTCGAACACCACCACGTCGTCACGCAGCACGCGGATCGGACGATTCCGGTGAATGGTTCCTTCCACCACCATACAGCCGGCCACGGCACCAAACTTGGAGGAGCGGAACACGTCCCGCACCTGGGCAACACCGAGGATCTCCTCGCGCTTCTCCGGTGCCAGCAGACCGCTCATGGCCTGTTTCACGTCGTCGATCAGCTCATAGATCACGCTGTAATAGCGCAGATCAATGCCCTCCGCCTCACACAAACGCTTGGCCTTGGCATCCGCCCGTACGTTAAAGCCGAGCAGCACCGCCTCACTGGTCATCGCCAGGTTGACATCGGACTCGTTGATCGCGCCGACACCAGTGGAGACCAGCCCCACTTTCACCTCATCGGTGGACAGGTCAGTCAGTGCGCCGATCAACGCCTCAAGGGAGCCGCGTACATCAGCCTTGAGCACGATATTGACGTGTTTGGTTTCCTCGGAGCCCATGTTCTGGAACAGGTTTTCCAGTTTGGAAGCCTGTTGACGCTTGAGTTTGACGTCGCGATCACGGTCCTGACGGAATTCAGCCACTTCACGGGCTTTCTTCTCATCCGGCACCACCTGAACCTGCTCACCAGCCTCCGGCGCGCCATTCAGACCAAGCACCTCCACCGGAATGGACGGGCCCACTTTATTCACTTGCTGGCCATTTTCGTCCACCAGGGCACGAACGCGGCCGAAGCAGGCACCGGCCAGCAGCATGTCACCCACTTCCAGCTCACCAGCCTGGACCAGGATGGAGGCCACATTGCCTCGGCCTTTTTCCACCCGGGACTCAATGACCACACCACTGGCGGGCCCCACGGCGGCGGCTTTCAGTTCCAGCACCTCGGCTTGCAACAACACCGCTTCCAGCAGGGAATCCACGCCTTCGCCGCTGTGCGCGGACACGTTGACGAACTGAATGTCGCCCCCCCATTCCTCGGGGATCACGTCCTTGGCGGCCAGCTCATTCTTGACCCGGTCAGGGTCGGCCTGTTCCTTGTCGATCTTGTTCACCGCGATGATGATCGGCACGCCGGCGGCCTTGGCGTGGTTGATCGCCTCTTCGGTCTGCGGCATCACACCGTCATCCGCGGCTACCACGATGATCACGATATCGGTGGCCTTGGCGCCACGGGCGCGCATGGCGGTGAAAGCGGCGTGACCCGGGGTGTCCAGGAAGGTGATCATGCCGTGCTCGGTGTTCACATGGTAGGCACCGATATGCTGGGTAATCCCCCCGGCTTCACCGGCGGCCACTTTGGCGCGGCGGATATAGTCCAGCAGGGAGGTTTTACCATGATCGACGTGACCCATGATGGTCACCACTGGCGCACGGGCGACTTCCTGTTCTCCGGAGCGGTCCACCAGAGACGCCAGATCGTCCTCCAGAGCCTCTTCCTCGCCTTTCACCAGTTTCGGGGTGTGACCCATTTCCTCGGTGAGAAGGACAGCGGTTTCCTGGTCGATAAACTGATTGACGGTGGCCATTTCGCCCATTTTCATCATGGCCTTGATCAGTTCCTTGGCCTTGATGTTCATGCGCTGAGCCAGTTCCGCCACGGTGATGGTTTCCGGAATTTCTACGTCGTACACCATTTTCTCCGTGGGGCTTTTAAACCCGTGCTCCCGGTTCATGGAGCTCTTCATCTGGCCGTGGACCACGCCGCCGCTCTTGGGCTTGCGACGCCGCCGGCGCGATTGCCGTTCCTCGGTACGGTATCCGGCTTCCACGGCATCCCGGACGATGGAGGAGGCCTTGTCGTCTTCCTCTTCCTTCTTTTCCTGGGACTGTTCACCGCCGCGCTTCTCCAGCTCCTCGGCGATACGTTGGGCTTCCTCGGCGGTACGGCGGGCAGCTTCTTCCTCCGCCTTGCGGCGGGCTTCGGCTTCCTGCTTGCGCCGTGCTTCCTCGGCCTCGCGCTGCTTACGTTCTTCCTCTTCGCGCTTGGCACGTTCTTCCGCCGTCTCCACCTTGTCGGCTTTCTTGGCGGTCTTCGGCACGGAAACGCGCTTGCTCTTGTCCTCGGCCTCTTTCTCCGCATCACCCTGAGCCGCGCTTTCCGCTTCCAGAGCTTTACGGCGCGCCTCTTCCTCGGCGCGACGAGCGTCTTCTTCCTGCTTGCGACGAGCCTCTTCCTCGGCCTTACGGCGGGCTTCTTCCTCGGCGGCGCGGCGGGCCTCTTCCTCGGCCTTCAGGCGGGCTTCTTCTTCCGCCTGGCGCTCCGCTTCCAAACGCTCTTGCTCTTCGATGGACTCACGCTTCACGTAGGTACGCTTCTTGCGTACTTCCACGTTCACGGTTTTCGCTTTACCGGCGGCACCCGTCGTCTTGATGGTGCTGGTGGAGCGACGTTTGAGGGTGATTTTCTTGGGCTCCGCGTCCTGGGCGCCATGGGACTTACGCAGATGCGCGAGCAGCTGCTGCTTCTGTTCATCGGAGACCACATCACCTGCGTCGGTGTGAGGAAGTCCGGCGTCCTTCATCTGCGAAAGCAGCGTATCCACCGGAATCTTCACAACCTCTGCCAGACTTTTTACGGTCGTTTCTGCCATGTCAGCAACACTCTCCTGTCCGCTTATGGTGGCGCCCTGCCCCACCGCTCTACTTACTCACCGGCGTTCTCATCTTCAAACCAGGGAGCGCGGGCGGTCATGATCAACTGAGCCGCTTGCTCTTCGTCGATCCCTTCAATATCCAGCAAGTCATCCACCGCTTGTTCGGCAAGGTCTTCCATGGTGACAATGCCACGGGAGGCCAATTCCACCGCCAATTCACGAGTCATGCCGTCCATACCCAGCAAGTCGTCGGCGGGCTCGGCCGATTCAAATTTCTCTTCGGACACCAGCGCGCGGGTCAACAAAGCGTCCTTGGCGCGCTGGCGCAAGGCTTCGACCACATCTTCGTCGAAGCCTTCGATGGCGAGCATTTCCTCGGTGGGCACATAAGCCACTTCCTCCAGGGAAGAGAAGCCTTCTTCCACCAGGATCGCCGCCACGTCTTCATCCACATCCAGCAGGCTCATGAAGGTTTCCATGGCCATCTGGGCTTCTTCCTGCTGCTTATTCTGCGCTTCGTCCAGCGTCATCACGTTCAGCTCCCAGCCGGTCAGCTCGGAGGCGAGACGGATATTCTGGCCGCTGCGTCCAATCGCCTGGGCCAGGGCGGACTCGTCTTCCACGGCGATATCCATGGAATGACTTTCCTCGTCCATCACAATGGACGCCACTTCCGCCGGCTGCATCGCGTTGATCACCAACTGAGCCGGGTTGTCGTCCCACAGCACGATATCGATACGCTCGCCGGCCAGCTCGTTGGATACCGCCTGCACCCGGGCACCGCGCATGCCCACGCAAGCCCCCACCGGATCGATACGTTGATCGTTGGTCTTCACCGCGATCTTGGCGCGGGAACCCGGATCACGGGCGGCGCCTTTGATTTCGATCAGTTCCTCGCCGATCTCCGGCACTTCGATCTTGAACAATTCGATCAGCATCTCCGGGCACGCCCGGCTGGCGAACAACTGCGGGCCGCGATTTTCTTCATTCACGCCCAGCAGATAAGCGCGCACGCGATCGTTCTGGCGCACGCTTTCCCGTTGAATCATATGTTCGCGGGTAATCAGCGCTTCGGCATTGCCGCCCAGGTCGAGAATGATGGCGTCACGGGTGGCCTTCTTCACCGTGCCGCTGATCAGTTCACCGATACGGTCGCGGTATTCCTCGATCACCTGATGACGCTCGGCCTCACGCACTTTCTGTACGATCACCTGCTTGGCGGTCTGGGCACCGATACGACCGAAGGCCTCGGATTCCACTTCTTCCTCGTAAACGTCGCCAATCCGCAGGTTTTCGTCGTGCTCGTGGGCCTCGTCCAGAGTCAGCTGTCTGCCGAACTCATAGAGGTCTTCATCGGGCACCACATGCCAGACGCGGAAGGTGCGGGAATCGCCGGTAACCCGGTCGATCTGCACACGGATTTCCACATCTTCTTCCTTGAAACGTTTTTTGGTTGCCGCCGCCAGGGCCAGTTCGATGGCCTCGAAAATGACGTCACGACTGACGCCTTTCTCGTTGGAAACGGTTTCCGCTACCAGCAGGATCTCTTTGTTCATGGCCAGGCCTTTACAAAGGTTTTTTCAGGTCACGCTCAGTCGAAGCGCGGCTCCAGACGAGCGCGGTCCACCTGACTGTAAGGAATACGCAGGGTGTCACCATTGAGCATCACCACCAGCGTATCGCCATCGACAGCCACCAGAGTCGCCATCATCTTGCGTTTGCCCGCTACCGGGGCCAACAGTTTCAGTTGCACCTGCTCGCCAAGGTAACGTTCAAACTGGGAAAGTTCGAACAGCGGCCGATCCATGCCCGGAGAGGACACTTCAAGGTTGTACTCGCCGGGAATCGGGTCTTCCACGTCAAGCACGCCACTGACTTCATGGCTCACCGCGACGCAATCGTCCACGGTGATGCCGGCTTCATGGTCAATGAAAAGACGCAATACCGCGCCACGCCCCTGCAGGTACTCAATACCCCAGAGCTCGTAGCCCATGTCGTTGACTACCGGAGCCAGCAGCTCCTTGATCTGTTCCGTGCGTTTTGACATTGCCTTGATTCCGGCGCCAGAAACAAAAAATGGGCGTAACGCCCATTCCCACTTGCCATCCCGGCTTTGAATAACAAAAAGCCCCTACGATGAGGGGCTTTCTTACCACAGAACCGGGATGCGGTTCCGTTAAGTGGTAGCGGGGGCAGGATTCGAACCTACGACCTTCGGGTTATGAGCCCGACGAGCTACCAGACTGCTCCACCCCGCACTAAATCGCGGCGCACATAGTATGTATTCATGCCGCCGTTGTCAATGCAAACTCAAAAAAAGTATTTATTTTTCCGAGTCTTAACCGCGGCATTATCGCGGAGCCATTGGCCCTGGCCAGGGAATTCGAAAGGCCTCGAGAAGCACGTTCGAATTTACTACCAATACACCCGTTTTCCAGCTTGAAAACGGTGACCACCGTGAAGGGCGGTTACAATAAAGCCCATTCCAAATTGGTGCCGAAGGCCGGACTTGAACCGGCACGAGCGTAAGCCCACTACCCCCTCAAGATAGCGTGTCTACCAATTCCACCACTTCGGCAAAGAACCTGGTATCACTCGGATTGAGAACCAGCCTGACTCTCATCCAGGGCCGGGGATTCTACATTACTCGCCGGCACATCTGAAGTGCCTTTTTCAGAACTTTCCGTGGCGGGAACTTCGCCCTGACCGCTGGCGGGCACATCGGAGCTCGCGGCCGGAACGTCACCCTGTCCACCGGAAGGCACATCGGGGGATTGCGGCACCGCCGGCGCATCACTCTCCGGCACATCCAGTTCGTCAACGGTCTCCACCATCGGCAGAACACTGGAATTCTGGGCAACCTCATTACGAGCCATCCAGGCCAGGGCCAGGCTGGTAACAAAGAACACCGCCGCCAGCACCGCCGTGGACCGGGTCAGGAAGTTCGCGGAACCCGCGCTGCCAAACACCGTCTGCGAACCGCCGCCGCCAAAGGAGGCGCCGGCATCGGCACCTTTGCCGTGCTGAATCAGAACCAGGCCGATCAGACCCAGAGCCGTCAACACGTGGACCACATGAAGCACAATATCCATAAGTAACCGTTTATTCCGCCGCGAGACAAATCGCGCTGAATTCATCCGCGCTCAGTGAGGCCCCGCCGATAAGACCACCGTCAATATCCGGCTGGGCGAACAGAAGGGCGGCATTATCCGACTTTACACTGCCGCCGTAAAGCAGCCGGATGCGGGAAGCCACACCGGCGTCCTCCGCGGCCAGCGCCGTGCGTAAACGGGCGTGCACTTCCTGGGCCTGTTCCGGGGTGGCGGTTTCCCCGGTTCCGATCGCCCAGACCGGCTCGTAGGCCACCACCGCCTGGTCGAAAGCGCCGATGCCGGCCACGTCCAGCACCGACGTGACCTGACGCACCACCACCTGTTCGGTTTCGCCCGCCTCCCTCTCACGCAGCGTTTCGCCGACGCACAGGATCGGGATCAGCCCTCCCTGCTGGGCGCGAAGAAACTTCTCGCCCACCAGTTCGTCATCTTCGCCATACAGGGCGCGGCGCTCGGAGTGACCCACGATCACGTACCGGCAGCCAAGATCGGCGAGCATCTCGGCGGAGACCTCACCGGTGAAGGCGCCATCCTCGTGACTGCTCACATTTTGAGCGCCGACTTGCACCCCGCTGCCACTCAGAGCACCGGCCAGGGACGCCAGATAGGGAAACGGCGGACACACCGCCACTTCCGCCCGGCTGTTCCGCAACCCTTTCAGGGAAGCCCCCAGAGCCTCCACCATGTCCAACCGGCCATTCATTTTCCAGTTACCGGCTACCAGCGGCGTTCTTGTCATTCACTTGTTCCCGTGTTCAGAGGTCAGGCTATGATTGCCCGCACCTGTTCCGCCAGACGCTGGCAGAGGCGTTCCACCTGCGCGCCATCAAGCCCTTCCACCATGACCCGAACCAGTGGCTCGGTGCCGGAAGGGCGCAACAACACCCGCCCCTTGCCGGCCAGTTCCGCCTCCACGTCACTCACCGCCTGCTGCAGTTCGGGGCGCTCCATGAAGCCATCGCGATTATCACCGCGCACATTGATCAAGGTCTGCGGCACCAGCGGCGCATCCGCCACCGCGTCGCGCAGACTCCGCTCCTCCCGACGCAGGGCCGCCAAAACCTGCAACGCCGCCACCATGCCATCACCAGTGGAAGTGCGATCCAGGCACACCAGGTGCCCGGAAGACTCACCGCCGAGCAGCCAGCCGCGGCTGTCCAACTGCTCCATGACATAGCGGTCACCAACTTTGGCCCGGGCGAACGGAATGCCTTGCCGCTCCAGCGCCAGTTCAAGGCCATAGTTGGACATCAGGGTCCCCACCACACCGCCGTGCAAGGCGCCCTTCCGCTGGCGGTCACGGGCAATCACGTACAAAAGCTGGTCACCATCCACCACCTCACCCTGATCGTCCACCATGATCAGGCGGTCCGCGTCCCCATCCAGGGCAAGGCCGAGATCGGCACCGCTTTCCAGCACCTTGCGCCGCAGCGCCTCGGGGCTGGTGGAACCGCAATCCCGGTTGATATTGAAGCCGTCCGGCGTGTTGGCCATCGGCAGCACGTTGGCGCCCAGCTCTTCCAGCACATCCGGGGCGATGTGGTAGGCGGCCCCGTTGGCGGTATCGACGACGATCGTCAACCCGGCCAGACTCAGCCCCGGCGCCGTGCTTTTGACGAACTCGATATAACGGCCACGGGCATCGTCGATACGGCGCACCTTGCCAATCCGGTCCGAACCGACCACGGAGATCGGCTCGTCCAGCATTTGTTCGATGTCCTGCTCAATCTGATCATTCAGCTTACGGCCATCGGCGCCGAAGAACTTGATCCCATTGTCGGTGTAAGGGTTGTGGGAGGCGGAGATAACGATCCCGGCCTGGGCATGCAGAGTGCGGGTCAGATAAGCGATCCCCGGCGTCGGTATCGGCCCCAGCAGCCGCACGTCCACCCCGGCGGCGGAAATACCCGCCTCCAGCGCCGATTCAAACATATATCCGGAAATCCGGGTGTCCTTGCCGATCAAAATCTTGCTGCCACCACGTGCCGCCAGCACGCGGCCGGCGGCCCAGCCCAGTTTGAGCACGAAATCCGGGGTAATCGGCGCCTCACCCACGGTGCCACGAATCCCGTCCGTACCGAAATATTTACGACTCATCCACTGTCTCCATTACAGCGCGGGCAAAGCGCACGCTGTCCACGGTCTCTTTGACATCATGGGTACGCACGATCAGCGCGCCCCGTTCAACACACATCACCGCCGCCGCCAGTGAACCAGGCAAGCGCTCCTCCACCGGCCGGTCCAGCACTTTTCCGACCATGGATTTACGCGATAGCCCCACCAGTATCGGCAACTGTAAACGCTTGAGCTGGTCCATTTCCGCCAACAGTTTCAGATTGTGGCGCACGGTCTTGGCGAAACCAAACCCCGGATCCACCAGCAGCCTGTCACGGGCTATTCCAGCGGCGACGCACGCCTCCACCCGCTCTTCCAGGAACCGGATCACCTCAGCGGTGACATCCTGATATCGCGGATTGTCCTGCATATCCCCCGGCTCTCCACGCATGTGCATCAGGCACACGGGCAGGCCGGTTTCCACCGCCGCCTGACAGGCGCCGGGGCGGCGCAATGAACGCACATCATTGATCAGACCGGCGCCGGCACGAGCCGTTTCACGGATCACACCGGCAGTACTGGTATCCACCGACACCAGGGCATCCAACTCGCGGGTCAGGGCTTCCACCACCGGTACCACACGATCCAGCTCTTGCTGTTCGGATACTGGATCAGCGCCGGGGCGGGTGGATTCTCCACCGACATCGATGATGGCGGCACCGTCGGCGAGCATCTGCTCCGCCCGACGCAGCGCCGAGTCCAGGGAAGTGAATTGGCCACCGTCCGAAAACGAATCCGGGGTGACATTAAGAATGCCCATAACGACGGGCGCGGACAGGTCCAGTGTCCGCGCCCCACAGGTCAGTTTGCTAATCTGGCGCATCAGTGGGTATTGGCAGGTCCACCGATGGCGTCATCGCCGGGCTTGGCGTCGTCGGAAGCGTTCTCGCCAGAAGAGGACGCACCGCTCCCCGGCCCCTGGTCGCGCCAGTCCTTCGGCGGGCGGGGTTTGTGTCCGGACATGATATCGTTGATCTGCTCGGCATCGATGGTCTCATACTGCATCAACGCTTCGGCCATCAGATCCAGCTTGTCGCGGTTATTGTCCAGGATGTCCTTGGCATGGGTGTAACAGCGATCGATGATGGCGCGAACTTCCCGGTCGATTTCCTCGGCGGTCTGCTCGGACATATGCTTGCGCTGCCCCACTTGCTTACCCAGGAAGACCTCACCCTCGTCTTCCTCATAGGCCAGCGGCCCCATTTTTTCGCTCAGCCCCCACTTGGTGACCATGGCACGGGCCATTTTGGTGGCGCGCTCGATGTCGTTGGAGGCACCGGTGGTGACCCCGTCAAAGCCCAGCGTCATTTCCTCGGCCAGACGACCGCCATACAGCGAACAGATCGCCGACTCGATGGCCCGCTTGGACTGGGAGTATTTGTCCTCCTCGGGGAGGTACATGGTCACACCCAGAGCCCGCCCGCGAGGGATAATGCTCACCTTGTAGACCGGATCGTGTTCCGGCACCAGTCGGCCGACGATGGCGTGACCGGCTTCGTGATAGGCGGTGTTGAGCTTCTCTTTCTCACTCATAACCATGGAGCGGCGCTCGGCGCCCATCAGGATCTTGTCCTTGGCCTTCTCAAACTCCTCCATGGTCACCACCCGCTTGTTGGCGCGGGCGGCGAACAGGGCTGCTTCGTTAACCAGATTGGCCAGGTCGGCGCCGGAGAAGCCCGGCGTGCCACGGGCGATCACGCTGGCATCCACATCCTCGGCCACCGGCACCGGGCGCATATGCACTTTCAATACCTGCTCACGCCCACGGATATCCGGCAACGGCACGGTCACCTGACGGTCGAACCGGCCCGGACGCAGCAGCGCTGGGTCCAGCACATCAGGGCGGTTGGTGGCGGCGATAACGATAATGCCGTCATTGGCATCAAAACCGTCCATCTCCACCAGCAACTGGTTCAGGGTCTGTTCACGCTCATCATGGCCGCCGCCAAGACCGGCGCCACGGGAACGGCCCACCGCGTCGATCTCGTCGATGAAGATAATACAGGGCGCATGCTTCTTGGCCTGATCGAACATGTCCCGCACCCGGGAGGCGCCGACGCCGACGAACATTTCCACAAAGTCGGAACCGGAGATGCTGAAAAACGGCACCTTGGCTTCGCCGGCGATGGCCTTGGCCAGCAGGGTCTTACCGGTACCCGGCGACCCCACCATCAGCACACCACGGGGAATTTTGCCGCCAAGTCGCTGGAATTTGGCGGGATCGCGCAGAAACTCCACCAATTCCTGCACTTCTTCCTTGGCTTCCTCGACACCGGCCACATCCGCGAAGGTGGTTTTGATCTGATCCTCGCTCATCAGCCGCGCCTTCGACTTCCCGAAGGTCATCGGGCCACCACCGCCCTTGCCGCCGCCCTGCATCTGCCGCATGAAGAAGATGAAAATGGCCAGAATCAGCAGAATCGGCAGCACTGACAGGAACAACTGGGTCAGGAACCCCTGGCGCTCCGGCTCCTTGCCAACCACATCCACTTTATTCTGGATCAGGGTGGGAATCAGATTGGTGTCCAGCGCCGGCGGCTTGACCGTCTCGAACTTGCCGCCATTCGTCATTTCACCGGAAATCCGGGTATCCCCGATGGTTACCCGGGCCACCTTGCCACTCTCCACGCTCTCGATGAAGGAGGAGTAGTTCAGCATCTGCTGACTGGGCTGAGGATTGATGCTGGAGGCCACCACATAAAGGACCCCGGCAATCACCAGCCACAGTACGATGTTCTTGGTCATGTCGTTCAAGGGAGACCTCGATTCGTTCGGGCGCAAGTGCGCATACTGACATCTAAACCTTACACTATTTCAGGTGCCACCCCAATTGATACACTTCATTGGAGCGTGGGCGGCTGGCCGCCGGTTTGCGGCTCACCACCCGGCGAAACCGGCTCTGAAGACTCCGCCGATACTCATCGAAGCCCTCCCCCTGAAACACCTTGACCAGGAAAACGCCGTCCGGTTCAAGAACGCTCTCCGCCATATCCAGGGCCAATTCGGCCAGATACATGGCCCGCGGCAAATCCACGGCACGGTTACCACTCATATTGGGGGCCATATCGGACATTACAAGGTCCACTTTGTGCCCGCCCAGGCTGTCCAGGATTCGCTGGTAGACCTCTTCCTCACGGAAATCGCCCTGAATGAAGGCCACATCGGGAATCGGGTCCATGGCCAGAATATCGCTGGCCACCACTGTCCCCCGCGAACCGACCAGCCGGCCGGCCACCTGGGCCCAGCCGCCGGGGGCGGCCCCCAGATCAAGCACACGCATGCCGGGCCGGAACAACTTGTCTTTTTCGTGGATCTCCAGCAACTTGAAACTGGCCCGGGAGCGGTAGCCCTCGGCCTGGGCGCGGGCCACCCAGTGATCGTCGAAATGTTCCCGCAGCCAGCGCTGGCTGCTTTTTGATCTGGCCATAAAGGTTCATCCTGTTACCCGGCCCGGATGTCCGCCCGAGGGAATAGTGTCGGGGCGCCCGGTGATGATTGCAGGGCAGCAGCCGCGTACCTAGAATAGCGCCCCCGATTTGGAGAACACCATGCCTTTGAGCCCACAGGACAGAAAGCGCTTACGCACCATCGGCCACCACCTGAAAGCGGTGCTGCAGACTGGCGACAAGGGCCTGACCGAGTCCTTTACCGAGGAATTGAACCGGCGCCTGGAAGACCACGAACTGGTCAAGGTCCGGGTCAACGCCCCCACCCGCGACCAGCGTACCGAACTGGTCAATGCGCTGTGCGACGCCAGTGGCGCCGAATTGATCCAGCGTATCGGCAATATCGCCCTGCTTTACCGGGCGGCCGCCAAGCCCAACCCCAAACTGTCCAATATCCTGAGAGCCCAGGACTAAAGCGGGGCTCCCGGGTCCGGCCCGAAGCCCCGCGCAAACCAGCCCTCTACAGGTGCTCGACTTTGTCCACTTCGTACTCCCGGGTGCCTCCCGGGGTGTCGATTTGCACCACATCGCCTTCCTCCCGGCCAATCAGGCCGCGCGCGATGGGTGAATTCACACTGATCTTGCCCTGCTTGATATCGGCTTCGTCGTCACCAACGATCTGGTAGACCTTCTCTTCATCGGTGTCCACGTCGATGATGGTCACGGTCGAGCCGAAAATGACCTTACCGGTGTTATCCAGTTGGGTAATATCGATGATCTGAGCAGCGGACAGCTTGCCTTCGATCTCGTTGATACGCCCTTCGCAGAAGCTCTGCTGTTCACGGGCAGCGTGGTATTCCGCGTTTTCCTTCAGATCACCGTGTTCACGAGCGTCGGCGATGGCCGCGCTGATACGGGGCCGTTCCACCTTTTTCAGATGGTCCAGCTCTTTGCGCAATGCTTCGGCACCACTGACCGTCATCGGAATGCGTTGCATAGGTTCAACCTCAAATAATCGTCCGTGGGTAGCGCGGGGCACCCGGCCCCGGGTACCCCGCACAATTAGATTTCGGCGTGCAAATCCTGCAATCGGCGCACCTGCGGCTCATCGCGCAGGGCCATGGCCTGACACACCGCCTGCGCGGCGGTGATCGTGGTGGTGTAAAACACCTTGTGCTGCAGGGCGGAACGACGGATCGCAAAGGAATCGCGGATCGCCTGCTTGCCTTCGGTGGTATTCACGATCAACGCCACACCGTCGTTTTTAATCATGTCGACAATATGCGGACGCCCCTCGAGCACCTTATTAACCGGAGTCACCGGCAGTCCCGCCTCAGCGATGACCGCGGCGGTACCGCGGGTGGCGACCAGATCGAAACCCAGTTCACTCAGGGTGCGGGCCACATCCACCGCCGCGGACTTGTCCACTTCGCGTACCGAAATGAACGCCGTGCCTTCCTGGGGCAGGCGTTCGCCGGCTCCCAGAGAAGCCTTGCCAAAAGCCTCGGCGAAGCTGCCGCCAATACCCATCACCTCACCGGTGGATTTCATTTCCGGACCGAGGATGGGGTCCACTTTCGGGAATTTGGCGAACGGGAAAACCGCTTCCTTGACGAAATAGTGGCGCGGCGAGACCTCCGAGGTAAAGTCCTGATCCTTCAGGCTGACGCCAACCATGCAGCGGGCGGCCACTTTGGCCAGTGAAACGCCAATGCATTTGGACACATAGGGCACGGTCCGGGACGCTCGCGGGTTTACTTCAAGCACATAGACGTCCTCGCCCTTCACCGCGAACTGCACGTTCATCAAACCGACCACACCCAGCTCGCGGGCCATGTCAGCGGTCTGTTGGCGCATCACGTCCTGCACATTGTCATCCAGAGAATAGGGCGGCAGCGAGCAGGCGGAGTCGCCAGAGTGCACGCCGGCCTGCTCGATATGCTGCATGATGCCGCCGATAACCACGTCGGAACCATCGCAGATAGCGTCCACGTCGACTTCAATGGCGTCGTCCAGGAAGCGGTCCAGCAGCACCGGAGAGTCGTTGGAGACGCTCACCGCGTTGTTCATGTAGCTGCGCAGTTCCGCCTCGTTGTAAACGATTTCCATGGCCCGGCCGCCCAACACGTAGGAGGGCCGCACCACCAGCGGATAACCGATTTCTTCCGCCAGCTTCAGCCCTTCCTCCAGGGAACGGGCGGTACGGTTCGGCGGCTGTCTGAGGCCAAGCTTGTTGACCATCTGCTGGAAGCGCTCGCGATCTTCCGCTTCGTCGATGGCGTCCGGGCTGGTGCCGATAATCGGCACGCCCGCTGCCTGCAGAGCCCGCGCCAGTTTCAGCGGCGTCTGCCCGCCATACTGCACGATCACGCCCTTGGGCCGCTCGACATCGGCAATGGCCAATACGTCTTCCAGCGTCACCGGCTCGAAGTAGAGACGGTCGGAGGTGTCGTAATCGGTGGACACGGTCTCCGGGTTACAGTTGACCATGATGGTCTCGTAACCGTCGTCCTTCATGGCGAAGGCGGCGTGCACGCAGCAGTAGTCGAACTCGATGCCCTGGCCGATCCGGTTCGGGCCACCGCCGATCACCATGATCTTGTCACGGTCGGAGGGGTTCGATTCGCACTCTTCGTCGTAACTGGAGTACATATAAGCGGTACTGGTGGGGAACTCGGCGGCGCAGGTATCCACCCGTTTGAACACTGGCCGCACCCCCAGATCCTGACGCTTGCTGCGCACATCCGCTTCCCGCACGCCCAGCAACTGGGCCAGGCGGGCATCGGAAAAGCCCTTGCGCTTGAGGCGATACAAGGTGTCCCGGCTCAGATCGGTGAAGGTGAAATCGGCCAGCCGACCTTCCTCGGCAATCAGGTCAGCCACCTGCACCAGGAACCAGCGGTCGACCTTGGTCAGCGCGAACACATCATCCACGCCAAGACCGCTACGGAATGCATCGCCAATCACCCAGATGCGCTCCGGCCCCGGCGTCGACAGTTGCTGAGCGATACGCTCAGCGGCGTCCGGTGCATCCAGATCCACTTTCGGATCGAACCCCACGGAGTCCACTTCCAGCCCGCGCAGAGCCTTATGCAGGGACTCCTGGAAATTACGGCCGATAGCCATGACTTCGCCCACGGACTTCATTTGCGTGGTCAACACCGGATCCGCGTCGGCGAACTTCTCGAAGTTGAACCGCGGAATCTTGGTGACGACATAGTCAATGGACGGCTCGAAAGAGGCCGGGGTCGCGCCGCCGGTGATATCGTTCTGCAACTCGTCCAGGGTGTAGCCCACCGCCAGCTTCGCCGCCACCTTGGCGATCGGGAAGCCGGTGGCCTTGGAGGCGAGCGCGGAGGACCGGGATACCCGCGGGTTCATCTCGATCACCACCATGCGGCCGGTATCCGGGCACATGCCAAACTGCACGTTGGAGCCGCCGGTTTCCACGCCGATCTCACGCAATACCGCCAGGGAGGCATCGCGCATGACCTGGTATTCCTTGTCGGTCAGAGTCTGCGCCGGCGCCACGGTGATGGAGTCACCGGTGTGCACCCCCATCGGGTCGAAGTTCTCGATCGCACAGACGATGATGCAGTTATCGTTGCGGTCACGAACAACCTCCATCTCGTATTCCTTCCAGCCCAGCAGCGACTCGTCGATGAGCAGCTCGTGGGTGGGGGACAGCTCGAAACCCCGGGTACAGATTTCCTCGAACTCTTCCTTGTTATAGGCCACCCCGCCGCCGGAGCCGCCCATGGTGAAGGAAGGACGGATGATCGAGGGAAAGCCCAGTTCCGCCTGAATCTCCCAGGCCTCATCCATGGTGTGAGCAACCCGCGCGCGCGGACATTCCAGGCCGATGTTCTTCATCGCCTTGTCGAAGCGGTCGCGGTTCTCCGCCTTGTCGATGGTGTCGGCGTTGGCGCCGATCATTTCCACGGCGAACTTCTCGAGCACGCCATGGCGTTCCAGATCCAGAGCGCAATTCAACGCGGTCTGTCCGCCCATGGTGGGCAGCAGCGCGTCCGGGCGCTCCTTCTCGATGATCTTGGCCACCGTCTCCCAGGTGATCGGCTCGATGTAGGTGGCGTCGGCCATGGCCGGATCGGTCATGATGGTGGCCGGGTTCGAGTTCACCAGGATCACCCGGTAGCCTTCCTCTCGCAGCGCCTTGCAGGCCTGGGCACCGGAGTAATCGAACTCACAGGCCTGGCCGATCACGATGGGACCAGCGCCGATGATGAGGATGCTTTTGATGTCTGTTCTCTTGGGCATTTTTGCTGACCGTCGGACTCTGGTTAATTCGTTACCGGGTTAATTCATTGCCGGGCCGGACGCCAGGGGTGAGGCGTCCGGCGCGTCTCAGGCGCGATGCGCCTCCATCAACTCGATGAAGTGATCAAACAGGGGGGCGCAGTCGTGGGGACCAGGACTGGCCTCCGGGTGCCCCTGGAAGCTGAAGGCCGGCACATCGGTGCGATGCACGCCCTGCAGCGTGCCGTCGAACAGCGACACGTGAGTCACTTTGAGATTATCCGGCAAGGTTTCCGCGTCCACCGCGAAACCATGGTTCTGGCTGGTGATCATCACCGTGCCGTCTTCCACGTTTTTCACCGGGTGGTTGGCGCCATGGTGGCCGTTCTTCATCTTCATGGTACGGGCGCCACTGGCCAGGCCGAGCAGCTGGTGTCCCAGACAGATACCGAACAGCGGCAGCTTGCGCTCCAGTATCTCGCGGATTGCCTGGATCGCGTAGTCGCAAGGCTCCGGATCACCCGGACCATTGGCCAGGAAAACACCATCCGGATTCATCGCCAGCACCTCGGATGCCGGGGTTTGGGCCGGCACCACGGTCAGCTTGCAGCCACGATCCGCCAGCATCCGGAAGATATTACGCTTGCAGCCGAAATCGTAGGCGACCACGTTAAACAGCGCCTCCGCCTGAGGGCGATGGCCTTCACCACGCACCCAGGTGCCTTCAGTCCAGGCATAAGGCTCGCTGACACTGACCTCCTTGGCCAGATCCATCCCCTTGAGGCCGGGGAAAGCACGGGCGGCGGCCAGGGCCTTTTCCTCGTCGATATCGTCACCGGCGACGATGCAGCCGTTCTGAGCCCCTTTTTCCCGCAGAATACGGGTCAGACGACGCGTATCAATGTCGGCGATGGCAACGATGTTCCGCTGTTCCAGGTACTCCGGCAAAGACTGCTCCGCACGCCAGCTGCTCACCGTCAAGGTCAGATCACGAATGATCAGGCCGGCGGCCCACACCCGGGAGGACTCCTCGTCCTCCTCATTGACGCCGGTGTTGCCGATATGCGGATACGTCAGCGTGACGATCTGCTTGGCATAGGACGGGTCCGTGAGGATTTCCTGATATCCGGTCATCGCGGTGTTGAACACCACCTCACCCACGGTCTCACCCGTGGCGCCAATGGCAACACCCCGAAAGAGACTGCCGTCTTCTAATGCGAGTATGGCGGGTACCGTCAACGCAACCTCCAAGGCTGATAGGGTTCCGGGTTGTCCGCGTGAAGCCAGGGCGGGCGACACCGTTTACAGCGGACAAACCCTTGGAAGATCGGGGACGGGGGCCGGTCGCAAAAAAGCGAGATGGATTCCTCCACCTCGCTTTTTCATGTCATTCAGCGATTCATGCGCCCCACGCGCCCTCAGGCTTGGCCTATTCTAGTGCTTTCGGCCGCCAGTGTCACGGGCGGAAGCCGCCGGAACACCCGGCGGCAATCTCAGCGGGCGCCCCAGCCGGCGCTCTCTCCCGCCAGACCAAGCACGTCCTGCATGTCGAACAATCCCTTGGGCCGAGCCCCGAGCCACAGAGCCGCGCGCACCGCTCCGCGAGCAAAAGCCATGCGACTGGACGCCTTGTGAGTAATCTCCACCCTTTCGCCCTCGGCGGCGAACAGGACGGTGTGATCGCCGACAATATCACCACCACGAATGGTCTCGAATCCGATGGTCTGACGGTCACGTTCACCGGTGCGCCCCTCACGACCATACACCGCGCATTCCTTGAGGTCCCGCCCCAGGGTCTGAGCCACCACTTCCCCCATGCGCAGAGCCGTGCCGGAAGGCGCGTCAATCTTATGGCGGTGATGAGCCTCGATGATTTCTATATCGACATCGTCGCCCAGCACGGCGGCCGCGGCTTCCAGCAGTTTAAAGCACAGATTCACCCCCACCGAGTAGTTCGGCGCGAAGCAGATCGCCATCTCCTCGCTGGCGGCGCGCAGTTGCGCCTTCTGCTCATCGTTCAGACCGGTGGTGCCGATCACCAGCCGACTGCCGGCCTGGCGGCAAGTCTCGATATTCCGCGCGGTCGCTTCCGGCACGGTGAAATCGATGAACACATCCGCCTGGTCCGCCACCAGGGCGAGGTCATCGCCCACGGTGACACCCAGCTTGCCGACGCCCACCAGTTCACCGGCGTCCACCCCGATCAGGGAAGAACCCGGCACGTCGACCGCCACCGCCAGCTCGGCTTCCGGATTGGCCAGCGTCGCCTCGATGAGCATGCGCCCCATACGCCCGGCGGCGCCGATGATGCCTACTTTCATGGTTTTTCGCCCTATTGCTTCAGAGGGTTTAGAGCCTGCTCACAGCGTCAAAGCCCGTCGAAAAAGCGCTTCACGCCCTCGAACCAGCTGGTTCGGCGGGGATTATGCCGGTCGCCACCCTTGTCCAGGGAGGACTGGAACTTGCGCAACAGGTCTTTCTGTTCGCTATTCAGCTTGACCGGGGTTTCCACCACCACTCTGCAGATCAGGTCGCCTGGCGGGCCACCCCGCACCGGGGTCACCCCCTTGCCGCGCAACCGGAACAGCTTACCGGTCTGCGTCTCCGGTGGCACCTTGAGTTTGACCTTGCCATTCAAGGTAGGCACATCCTGTTCACCGCCCAGAGCGGCGTCGACGAAGCTCACCGGCACTTCGCAGTGCAGATCACTGCCGTCACGCTTGAAGATCTCGTGCTCACGCACCGCCACCTGCACGTACAAGTCACCGGCCGGCGCCCCGTGCATGCCGGCCTCGCCCTCGCCGGCCAGACGGATACGGTCCCCGGTATCCACTCCGGGCGGAATCTTCACGGACAAGGTCTTGGTGTTCTGCACCCGACCCTGGCCGCCACAGTTGCGACATGGGTTCTTAACGATCCGGCCTTCGCCATGACACGCCGGACAGGTCTGCTGCACGGTGAAGAAGCCCTGCTGCATGCGCACCTGCCCGACACCGTTACAGGTGGGGCAGGTCACCGGCTCCTCGCCGGCTTCCGCGCCGGTGCCGTGGCACACTTCACAGCTGTCCCAGGAGGGAATGCGGATCTTCTCCTCGCAGCCCCGTACCGCCTGCTCCAGGCTGAGTTCCAGGGTATAGCGCAGGTCCGCGCCACGGGCCGGCCCGCGACCACCACGGCCGCCACCACCGAAGATGTCGCCAAAAATATCGCCGAAGATATCGCCGAAGCCACCGCCGCCGCCAAAACCACCGGCACCGGCGCCGCCGAAGCCGCCCTGGCCTTCCACCCCGGCATGGCCGAAGCGATCGTAGGCGGCACGCTTATCCTCATCGGACAGGACTTCGTAGGCCTCTTTGGCCTCCTTGAACTTGGCCACCGCCTCGGCGTCATCCGGATTACGGTCCGGATGGTATTTCATCGCCAGGCGCCGATAGGCCTTCTTCAGTTCCTGCTGATCAGCGTCCTTGGACACCCCCAGCACTTCGTAATAATCGCGTTTGGACATAAAAGTTCCTGCTTATAAACGCAAACACGCTTCACGCTTGCACGCCCACACGCAAAACATAGGCCATGCCCGCGAGAAGCGCGGTTGACGTTCCGGCACGCACCACGTCAGCGTGCAAGCGTGGTGCGTGCCAGCGTGCCGGTTTTATTTCTTCTTGTCGTCATCCACTTCTTCGAACTCGGCATCGACAACATCGTCTCCGGCCTGCTTGCCTTGCTCATCACCAGCGGGGCCGCCCTGGGCCTGTTGCGCCTCCGCATACAGTTTCTGCGCCAGGGAACCGGACGCTTCGGTAAGCGCCTTGGTCTTGGCTTCGATATCGTCCTTGTCGTTGCCCTTGAGCGCGGCTTCCAGATCGGAGATGGCTTTGTTGATCGCCTCTTTCTCTTCCTCGGTGGCCTTGTCGCCCGCTTCCTCCAGGGTCTTGCGAGTCGCGTGAACCAGGTGATCCGCCTGATTACGGGTCTGCACCAGCTCCTCGAACTTGCGATCCTCGTCGGCATGGGCCTCGGCGTCGCGCACCATCTTGTCGACCTCATCATCGGACAGGCCGGAAGACGCCTTGATCTGGATCGTCTGCTCCTTGCCGGTGGCCTTGTCCTTGGCGCCCACGTGCAGAATACCGTTGGCGTCGATATCGAAGGTCACCTCGATCTGCGGCACGCCGCGCGGCGCCGGCGGGATGTCTTCCAGGTTGAACTGCCCCAGAGACTTGTTCTGCGCCGCCTGCTTGCGCTCGCCTTGCAGCACATGCACGGTCACCGCGGTCTGGTTGTCGTCCGCCGTGGAGAACACCTGCGACGCATTGGTCGGGATGGTGGTGTTCTTCTCGATGATCGGCGTCATCACACCGCCCATGGTCTCGATACCCAGGGTCAGCGGGGTCACGTCCAGCAACAACACATCCTTCACGTCACCGCTGAGCACGGCGCCCTGAATCGCGGCGCCAATGGCCACGGCTTCATCCGGATTGACGTCCTTGCGCGCTTCCTTACCAAAGAACTCGGCCACTTTCTTCTGCACCAGCGGCATCCGGGTCTGACCACCCACCAGGATCACGTCGGTGATGTCGGACGCTTTCACGCCGGCATCGTTGAGCGCGATCTTGCAGGGTTCCAGGGAGCGGCTCACCAGCCCTTCCACCAGGGACTCCAGTTTGGCCCGGGTCACTTTCACCACCAGGTGCTTGGGACCGGTGGAATCCGCGGTGATGTAGGGCAGATTCACTTCCGTCTGCTCGGCGGAGGACAGTTCGATCTTGGCTTTCTCAGCGGCTTCCTTGAGGCGCTGCATGGCCAGCGGATCGCCGCCCAGATCGATGCCGGAATCGGCCTTGAACTGATCCGCCAGGAAGTTGATCAGCGCCAGGTCGAAATCCTCGCCACCCAGGAAGGTGTCACCATTGGTGGCCAGCACCTCGAACTGGTGCTCACCGTCCACTTCGGCGATTTCGATGATGGACAGGTCGAAAGTACCCCCGCCCAGGTCGTACACCGCGATGGTGCGATCACCGCCTTTCTTGTCCAGGCCATAGGCCAGGGCCGCGGCGGTGGGCTCGTTGATGATCCGCTTCACGTCCAGACCGGCGATACGGCCGGCGTCCTTGGTGGCCTGACGCTGAGAATCATTGAAGTACGCGGGCACGGTGATGACGGCTTCGGTCACCGGCTCACCCAGATAGTCCTCCGCGGTCTTCTTCATTTTCTTCAGCACCTGGGCGGAAATCTGCGGGGGCGCCATTTTCTCGCCCTTCACATCGACCCAGGCATCGCCATTGTCGGCCTTGGTGATTTTGTAGGGCACCATCTTGATGTCCTTTTGCACCACCTCGTCTTCAAACCGACGGCCAATCAGGCGCTTCACCGCGTACACGGTGTTCTGCGGGTTGGTCACCGCCTGACGTTTGGCGGCCTGCCCGACCAGCACCTCGTTGTCCTCGGTGTAGGCAATGATGGACGGCGTGGTGCGCGCGCCTTCCGCGTTTTCGATCACCTTGGTCTTGTCACCTTCCATAACAGCCACACAGCTGTTGGTGGTGCCAAGGTCGATACCAATAATCTTACCCATAACGTCTGTTTCTCCTTCACACGATCCGAATGCCAAAGGCCACCCGGACAGTTGAACCTCAATGAACTTGCCAGCTATATGGCGGCGCCCCGATTCTTTTCAAGGGAGCCGGATCAACCTTCCGCCTTGCTGACCACCACCCGTGCCGGGCGGATCAGGCGGCCGTTGAGCAGGTAGCCTTTCTCCAGTACATCGATCACGGTGTTGGGCTCCGCCCCGGGGGCCGGGATCATCGTCATCGCCTCGTGGCGCTCGGGATTGAAGGGCTCGCCGTGGGGGTCCACCTGCTCCAGGTTGTGCCGGCCGAAGGCATCCATCAGCACCTTCAGCGTCAGCTCCAGCCCCTCGCGGGCGGGTTTGAGCGCCTCATCCCCGGCATCCAGGGTCGACAGCCCTCGCTCCAGACTGTCCGCCACGGACAGCAGATCACCGGCGAATTTCTCCAAAGCGAACTTGTGGGCGTTCTCCACCTCACGTTCGGCACGGCGGCGTACATTCTGGATTTCCGCCTGGGCGCGCAGGTCCGCTTCGGCCAGCGCTTTCTCCAGACGCTGCATCTGCTCCTGCGCCTCGGCCAGTTGCCGGGCCGCATCCGGCTCCGCGGCGGCGTCTTCGTCAGTCACCTCGGCGGCAGGTTGGGGGGTCTCCAGTTCGGAATCCTGGGACACCGCCTCATCTTGGGGGTTCTGTTTGTCCTGATCGTTCATATCCACTCCAAAATACCCGAATGCGGGCTCCATCTCGGGAAAGCGGGCAAAGATATGGGAACAGGTTGAGCGGATTCAAGGGCAAGCGAGAAAGCAGTTAACAGTTAATAGTGAAGAGTTAACATCAAAAACAAAAAGGCCGCGCCCAACACCTGGACGCGGCCTCTTGGCTTTCAGCGCCCACCACGCTTCATCGCGCGCTATTCACTGTTCACTATTAACTCTTCATTGCTTTTCACAGTTGATTGAGGGCGGCGGAAAGGATGCGGGCGGTGATGTCCACGGTGGGGATGACTTTCTCATAATCCATGCGGGTAGGGCCGACCACGGCGAGCACGCCCACCGGGCCGTTTTCCAGCCGATACGGCGCTGATACCAGCGAATACTCCTCGAACGGCTGATAGCCGGACTCCCGGCCGATGAAGATCTGCACGCCATCGGCTTTTATGCTGCGTTCCAGCAAATGCAGGATATCCCGCTTGTGGTTGAAGGCATTGAACAGGTCGCGCAACTTGTCGATGCTGTCGGCCTGGGCGGTATCCAGCAGATTGGACTCCCCGGACACCACGTAATCGGACTCTTCATCCCCGGACTGCCTCAAGGCCTGACCGGCCACGTCGAGGGTGGTCCGCATCAGAGCGTCCATCTGCGCCCGGTCCGCCGCCATGGTGCTCAACAGACCGTCACAGATGGCGTCCAGATCACAACCGCCGTAGGTGTGATTGATGTAGTTGGCGGCCTGGCGCAATTCCGCTTCGTCGTACTGGCGGGCGGTATGGATGATACGGTTCTGCACTTCGGAGCGGTTCACCACCAGAATCACCAGCACGCGCTGACCGGACAGTGGCAGGAACTCCACCTGCCGCAGCGTGCTGACCTGACGCCTCGGCGCCGCCACCAGACCGGCCATGCGAGTCAGTTCCGCCAGCGTCCTGGACGCTTGGGACACCAACTCCTGCGGCGATTGATCCGGTGCCAGCAACTGGCGCAATTCATCACGCAACTGCTGGTGATCCGGGCTGCGCATGGCGCTGGACGCCAGCAGCGTATCCACATACAGGCGATAGCCCCTCTCAGTGGGCACCCGGCCCGCCGAAGTGTGAGGGCTGATCAGCAACCCCAGATCCTCCAGTTCCGCCATGATATTGCGAATAGTCGCCGGGCTGACCGCCAGGCCGCCTCCCTGGGCCAGAGTTTTCGAGCCCACCGGCTGACCGTCACGGATGTGACGTTCCACCAGGGCCATGAGTAACCGTTGCTTGCGTTCGTTGAGTTCCACAGCTGCCTTTCGTCACCCATTACTGCCAATCGGGATGGGCGGAGCGCCCACCCACTGCCGATTGTTGCCAGCGAAACGGTCGCCGTCCAGTGTTACTCCTCTTCACCTCGCTCTTACGCTCGCGGCCGGAATCGCCTAACATCGACAAGGCACTGGCCAGAATAACAGTTGTCCAGGCTGTGTGGCGGGCTCCGCCACACGCCCCAATGCAAACGCCCAAACCAGGAAACACGGGGGTTCCGTACATGCTCACTCACTTGAGCGTTCGCCATTTCGCCACCGTCGATCAACTCGAACTGGAACCGGAATCCGGCCTCACCGTCATCAGCGGCGAGACCGGCGCCGGCAAATCCGTACTGATCGATGCCCTTTCCCTGACCCTGGGCGAACGGGCGGATTCCGCCGTGGTTCGGCCGGGCTGCGAACGGGCGGAAGTGCTGGCCAGTTTCACCGTGGCCAACCACGCCCAGGCCAAGGCCTGGCTGGAAGAGCGGGAGTTGGACAATGGCGATGACTGCCTGCTGCGCCGCACGGTCCGCGCCGACGGCCGCTCCCGGGCCTATATCAACGGCACGCCGGCCCCGCTCGCCGACGTCCGCCAGCTCGGCGAGTTGCTGATCAGCATTCACAGCCAGCATGAACACCAGGCCTTGCTGCATCGGGACACTCACCGCCAACTGCTCGACAACTTCGCCAACGCCGGCGACCTGGCGGCTTCGGTGGCAGCAGGCCCGCCAGGAGCACGACCAGGCCCTCACCGGCGCCCGCGAACAAAGCGAACGCCAGGAGTTATTGCGCTTTCAACTGGATGAACTGGACGCCCTGGCTCTGGGCGAGGGCGAGCTGATGGAACTGGATCAGGAACAACAACGCCTGGGCCATGCCGATGCGCTGATCCGGCTGTGCCAGCAGTCCGTGGCGGCCCTGTACGATGGCGAGGAAGGCACCTGTAACGATCAACTGGGCCAGATCCGCCATTGGCTGGAAGAAGCCCGCGACCACGACAACGCCTTGTCGGAAGCCCTGGACACGGTGGAATCCGCGCGCCTGCAGGTGGAAGCAGCCGCTGAAGCCCTGCGCCACTACCTGGATCGCCTGGACCTGGACCCGGAGCGGCTGGCACAGGTGGAAGAGCGCCTGGGGCAGGCCTACAGCCTGGCCCGCAAACACCGGGTGCGCCCGGAAGAACTGGCGGAGCACCACCAGCAACTGGCCCGGGAAGTGGACACCCTGGAGCACTTCGACGAGCATCTTGAGGCCCTGGCGAAGGCGGAGGAAGAGGCCCGGGAGCACTACATGGGTCAGGCCCGCAAACTCAGCAAGGCCCGCAAGACCGCCGCCACCACCCTCACTCGCCAGATCGCCACCCAGCTCAAGGCCCTGGGCATGAAAGCCGCCAGACTGGAAACCGTGGTGGAAGACGACAGCCCCGGCGCCGAGGGCCTGGACCTGGTGGAATTCCGCTTTTCCGCCAATCCCGGCCAGCCATTGCGGCCACTGGCCAAAGTCGCCTCCGGCGGCGAATTGTCCCGGGTCAGCCTGGCGATCCAGGTGATCTGTGCCCGCAACCTGACCGTACCCAGCCTGGTGTTCGATGAAGTGGATGTGGGCGTTGGCGGTGGCGTGGCCGAAATCGTCGGCCGCTTGCTGCGGGAACTGGGAGAACACGCCCAGGTGCTGTGCATCACCCACCAGGCGCAGGTGGCCAGCCAGGGGCACCAACATTGGCAAGTGCACAAGATTCAGAGCAAGAACACCACCCGCACCCGCATCCAGCCCCTGGCCCCGGACGCCCGGGTAGAGGAACTGGCGCGCATGCTGGGCGGCGTGGAGATCACCGACTCCACCCTGGCCCACGCCCGGGAAATGCTCGAGAAGGGCCAGGAAGTGGCCTGACAAAACCCCACCGCCCGTGCCCTGAAGCACGGGGATTGGGTCGGGGAGCAGGGCTTGCGGGCGTGGCGCCGCTAGGCGGCGTTGGGCTGGCTGGCGGTGGAACCGGGCCTGGGCTGATCGGTTATTTGCGCTTCGGTTTGACGTACAGCACCAGGGCATGATCGACGATGTCGTAGCCGTGCTTGTCGGCGATCATCTTCTGGCGCTTCTCGATTTCCTCATCGACGAACTCGATCACCTCACCGGTCTCGGTGCAGACCATATGGTCATGGTGGCCTTCATCAGCCAGTTCGAACACCGCGGAGCCGCCCTCGAAATTGTGGCGCAATACGATGCCCGCCTGCTCGAATTGAGTGAGCACCCGGTAGACGGTGGCCAGCCCCACGTCCTCGCCGGCCTCCATCAAGGCCTTGTAGATATCTTCCGCGCTGAGATGCCGGGATTCCGAGGATTCCAGCTGCTGAAGGATTTTCACCCTCGGCAAGGTCACCTTGAGTCCTGCCTTTCTAAGATCCTGATTATCCAATGTACTCGCTCCGTAGCCGCCTTATGGGAATCGCCTGACTTTCAGGGAACCTTGTTCCCCCCGTTCAAGTCTGTATTATCGCCCGAACATTATGCCAAGTCGAAAACCCATGCCAAGGATCATCGCCCTTTTTGCCATATTGACCACCCTGCTGGCCGGTTGCAGCTCCCTGCGCTTTCCCGGGGTGTACCGTATCGACATTCCCCAGGGGAATGTGGTCACCGAGGATATGCTGTCCGGCCTGCAACCAGGCATGACTCCCGAACAGGTTCGCTTCGTGCTCGGCCCGCCCACACTGACCGATCCGTTCACCCCCAACACCTGGTACTACTTGCTGCAGTATCAGCCCGGTAACGGTGAAATGGTGGAACAGCAGATCGTGGTGCACTTCGACCAGGGGCAGTACAGCCACTACGACGGTCAGGCCACCAGCGACCTGCGTGAGCGCACCTCCGGTCACCAGGATCAGGAATTGCTGCGGCGCGCCGAGGACCGGCGTCAGGAAGCCGCCAAGTAATCCAATCTCAGCCTTGGCTGGCACGCCGGGCTCTGGCCCGGCGCGCTGATTTCGGATCCGCTTTAAGCGGCCGGTAGAGTTCCACCCGCTCCCCCTCCGCCAGCGTCCGCCCCGCCGGATTTGGCTCTACCTTGCCGAACACCCCCATACTGAGCCCGGCCGGATCCAGCCCGTTAAAATGCTCGGCGATCCCCGAAGCGGTCACCGCTTCCATCATGGAAGCGCCTTCCGGCACTTCCACGGAAATCAGTTCCTGCTTCTCCGGCAGGGCGTAAACCACCTCGACACGAATCGTCCCGGCCATGCCTCAGCTTCCCCCCAGCACGCCGATCAAGGCATTGAGCAACACCGCCGCCACCGCCAGTGGCGCCACGATGCGCACCACCGCGCGCCATACCATGTACAGCCCGAAGCTCTTCATCGCCAGTTCCTTGCGTGCCTGGGTTTCCTTCATCACCCAACCGGCGAAAATAGCGATCAGCATGCCGCCCAGGGGCAACATCAGACTGGAAGCAAGGAAGTCCACATTCTGGAAGAAGGTGCCCACCAGGAAAGTCACGTCCTTCCAGTAATTGAAGGACAGCACCGTGCCGATACCAATCACCCAGGCCGTGAGGCCCACAGCGACCGCCGCCAGCGGCCGCCCCAGCCCTCGCTCCACCAGCCAGGCCACCATCGGTTCCCCCAGGGAAATCGAGGAACTCAACGCCGAGCACATCACCAGCACGAAGAACACCGTCCCGACGATGACGCCGGCGGGCATCTGTCCGAAAGCCAGCGGCAGGGTCACGAACAGCAGCCCCGGGCCCTGGGAGGGCTCCAGGCCGTTGGAAAACACCACCGGAAAAATCACCAGGCCGGCACCCAGCGCCACCAGCGTATCCAGCAACGCGATGATCCCCACGGTGGAGACGATGGACACCCGCCGGGCCTGGCCGCTACGGCGATCCTTGACCTCGCGAGGCATGTAGGCGCCGTACACCATGATCGCGCCCATCCCCAGGCTCAGAGTAAAGAACGCCTGCCCCAGGGCCGCCATCACCGCCTTGCCGGACAACTTCGAAAAGTCGAAGTGGAACATGAAGTTCACGCCCTGGGCGAACCCCGGCGTGGTGCTGGCGTAAACCACCAGCCCGATCAGCAGCACGAACAGCAGCGGCATCAGCACCTGAACCGCTTTTTCCAACCCCCGGCTGACACCGCGGGCCACCACCCACATGGTCAGAATCATAAAGGCGGTATGGCAGCCCAGCATCAACCAGGCGTTAGCCTGCATCCCCTCGAAGTGAGCCAGGGAGCCGGCGGCGGAAATACCCTGGAAGCCCCCCTGGGCCATGTCCCAGATGTAATAGAGCGTCCAGCCGGCGATCACCGAATAGAACGACAGGATCAGGAACCCGGCCAGAGCGCCCATGTAACCGATCCCGGCCCAGCGGCGGCTCACCTTGCTCTCCGCCGCCAGTTTTTTCATCGTATGCACCGGGCTCATGCCGCCTTTGCGACCGAGCATCACCTCCGCCACCATGATCGGCACACCGACCAGCGCAATACAAAGCAGGTAGACCAGCACGAAGGCGCCACCGCCATATTCCCCGGCAAAATACGGGAATTTCCAGATGTTACCGAGCCCGACGGCGGATCCGGTGGCGGCGAGAATAAACGCCCACCGGCTGGTCCACATGCCATGGACCGGCTTGTCACCTTGCTTCATGCAAACCTTACCCCTTGGTGAAATGCGATCATTGTGTTGATTTTGCGACAGGCGCTCAAGCCGCAAAACCGCCGGACGTCCATGCCGGCATGCCAATGACGCTCGCTAAAGCACCGGGCTGTCTCTATAATCGCGCCCCCATGGGCAAAACGAAAAAAGCGAAAACACCATCCAGCACCGTGGCGCAGAACCGCAAGGCGCGCTTCGACTACCACCTGGAAGAGCACTTCGAGGCCGGACTGGCGCTGGAAGGATGGGAAGTGAAATCCCTGCGTGAAGGGAAAGCCAACCTGTCGGAGGCCTACATCCTGCTCCGCGACGGGGAGGCCTACCTGTTCGGCGCCCGCATCGAGCCGCTCCCCACCGCCAGCACCCACATCACCCCGGACCCGCTGCGCAACCGCAAGTTGCTGTTGCACCGGCGCGAGCTGGCCCGCATTTTCAGTGGCGTGCAAAAGGACGGCTACACCTGCGTGCCGGTGAGCCTGTACTGGAAGCGGGGGCTGGCCAAGCTGGACATCGCCCTGGCCAAAGGGAAGCAGAAGTTCGACAAGCGCGCCACCGAGCGGGAACGCGACTGGAACCGCCAGAAACAACGCCTCCTGCGCCGCAACTAGCGCGGCGCCGAGGCGCGTTGACAGGCAGTGCGGGACGGTCAGGAGGCCGTGTGGCGATGGTTAGCCATCAGCGCCTTTACCTCGTCACGGACACACCAGTAGAACAGCAACCAGGAGCGCAGCACCGCCGGCAGGAAGTACACCGCGAACAGAATCACCGGCACCCGGGCATCTCCGGAAACCCGCTCCACCAGCAGTACACCCGCGCCATAGGCACAGAGCACCAGCAGTAACTGCAGGCCGCGGGCCAGCAACGGCCGCGCGGTTATTGGAGCCAGCAAATAGGTGGCACCCTCTTTGGCTGACCGAAAGATCGTCTTCATCGTTTTCTCCTCAATGAACGACGATGCCTTGATCAACGGCCACTTTCTCAGTCTGATTGGGGGCTCGCTGTAAGTCATCGTGTGGATCACATGGGTATCCCCCGCTGCCCTTCGCTTTTGGCGCCAGGCCCGTCGGCACACCCAGCCGCACCCCGTGCGACGAGCCCATAATGCGCCTGGAATCAAGCATTCCCCTGGCAACATGTATGATTGTCGGACAATTTATGTAAACTCCTGTTAACGCAACATCTTTACCACCATCTCCTCTCCCCCCACTTGTTTTCGACTTCTTCGCCCCCATCTCGTAAACTACGCCACCCCAGGGGCCGACAAGGTTTCGACGCCGGTATTGAACTCTGTGGTGCATGCCGAGAAGGTCACGAGTCTCGTAAAACATTTGTGGCATCTTTAAAGTAATCGCAAACGACGATACTTACGCACTGGCGGCCTAAGGCCCGCCTACGGTCAAGCGACCCAGCCTGTGGGGAAGCGCGACCGGCATCGCTACACAGGCTCGCAGCAAAGTCCGCCCCGGGCCGCGCTGTTAAAACTTAAAGGGGCTCGGCTCTTTCGTCCTGCCCGTCGGGCTGAAAGGGCTTAAATCAATAGACACGGCTAAGCATGTAGATCTGCAGGCGGATTGCTGACGGACGCGGGTTCGATTCCCGCCGGCTCCACCAATCAAGACTCACCAGTCAAAAAGGGGCGCTCCATTCGGGGCGCCCCTTTTTCGTTCCCGTCCGCTGATTCAGTGAGCCCCCCCGACAGACCCAACCACCGTAGGGTAGGAGCGGTCCGCGGGCCGCGATATGCTCTTGAGCCATCAGACGCCTACCGCCGGATCCGTGGCCTCCAGCGGACCAGCATCCTCGGAGACACTCGCGAAAGGGACAGGAATAACATCATGGTCAGAATCGGTTTGTCATTGATGCTGCTGACGAGCATGGCATTGAGCTCTGGCTGCGGCGTCTACAACGCCTATAAATCCCACAACACCCCAGAGCTGCTCCCCATTCCTCCCGAACTGGCCGGGGTCGATCCGGAAAAAGAAAAGACACGGATGGACGATCTGGCGCGGCAGTTGGAAACCGCGCTTGCCGACGGCAAGTCCGTGATCATCTCCCCCATTTTCACCAAGGACGCCTACCATCAGGGCTTCCGTGGCGAGGACGGCCTGGACGTGCTTTGGGAAAACCCCAATCAGGCTGGCGGCAGCTACTCCCTTACCTGGCTGCAAGCCCCCCAGATTCGGGTCGACGGCCGGGATTATCTGGTGTCGGTGCAAGAGCCGGGCCGCTACAGCCTCAAGGTGGTCAATTATCAGGCCCGGGACGCCAACCTCGACAACATGAAGTTGGCCGACAAACCGGTCGCTTCACGAGGCCTGGGAGTCACTTACCTGAGCAGCGGTACCTACAAAGACCACGAATGGACCCAGGAATGGCAAGATGAGATTTCCTGGAATGATCGTCCCCGCCTCAAGACCTATTGCACCCCGACGATGGGCGGCCATTGCATCCCCCATAACGTAATGGAATCCCGCAAGCGAGTGATGCGGGAAGCCGGCTATCACACCACCGTGAAGGAGGTGGCCAGGCAGGCCGTCGACGTGGCCACGGTACTGGATCGCGACTTCGCCACCTTTGACCTGAGCGCGGGCGAGATAGTAATGATCGACGGCGTCTTCGCCAAACCGCCCAACAACTGGTTCGTGAACGATGCCTGTGTCGAAAGCTCGGTCGCCGGCGTACTCCAATGCGAACTGCGGGGCTTCACCATGCAACGACTCCGGCCTTCCATGGACACCTTCCGCCAGGGCCTGTCCGAACCGGCGCTGAGCCCCAATCGGCGAACACGCCAACTTAACCTGACCTCCCGGAATTACAGCGTTCCCAGCGAGAAATTGGCGAAACTGTTGTCTTCGGCGGCATACCGACAGGTGCGCTTTTCCGCCAAGCCAGGCGACACCGATGCCGCCTGGGGGCAGACTTATTATGTAAACCTGGATTAAGAACCGCTCTTTTTTCAGCGCCCTACGTCTCTGTATTTCGCTGAGTCCGTGGCAGCTTAACCATCGTTCTCGGTGAATTGGCATCATTCAAGGAACTCAAGGAGGAGGACATAAAGTGATGGTCAGAATCGGCTCGTTGTCACTATTGATTTGTATGGCACTGATATCCGGGTGCAGTACTCCGCCAAACGTCCACGATAGATTCGGTACCGGACTGTTCACCGTCGACCCCGAGAAAGAACGATCGGAGATGGACGCCCTGGCACGGCAGCTTGAAACCGCGATTGCCGCGGGCAAATCCGTCGTCATCTCCCCCGCCCTCAGTGACGATGCCTATTATCAAGGCTATCGGGGTGGGGACGGTTTGGATGTGCTTTGGGAGGATCCCGGCCAGGACGGAAAAACCTTTTCCTTCACCTGGCATGAAGCCTCGGTCGCTCAGAATATGGGGCCTCCGATTTTCATCCGGGTGGCGGGTCAGGATTATCTGGTATCAGCACAAGAGCCGGGCCAATACCGCCTTAAGGCTTCCAGGTTCAAGGCCAAGGACGCCAATCTGAATGGGCTGAAGATCACTGGCAAACCCGTCGAGCCACGAGGCCTGGGCGCTGTTTATCTCAGCGCCGGAACCTATGTGAGTCGCGAGTGGGTGCAAGAGTGGCAAGATGAGATTGCCTTGGAAGGGCGATCTCGCTTCAAAATCCGTTGCGCCCCCACCGTTGGCGGGCACTGTCTTCCGCACCATGTAATAGAGACGCAAAAGACGGTGCTCCGCCCCGCTGGATACCAGCCCACGGCGAACTACGTCGACAAGTCCGCCGTCAATGCCATCGTCGTGCTGGACCACGACTTCGCCTCCTTTGAATTGGGTCCGGGCGAAGTGGTGTTGATTGACGGGCTGTTCGCACGACCACCGAATATTTCATTCGACGACAGCGACTGTGTCGCGAGCCCCACCAATAAAGGCGTTGAATGCGAACTGCGAAGCGTCACCATGCAAAGACTTACCTCATCGATCGAAAATTTCCAGGCGGGGCTTGCCGAAGAAGTACTGACCCCTGAACGGCGGCAACGGCCATTCTTGGTGGCCTCCCGCAACTACAGAGTTCCAAGTCCTGATCTTGCGGCACTGCTGTCTTTCGCCACTTATAGAACGATACACGTCACCGCCACTCCAGGAGACCGGGTAGAGGATTGGGGGCAAACGTATTTTCTGAGTGCGGATTAAAGTATCTGATTGTCTTCCTCAGTTTCTCCGCGCCTCTGCGCTTTGCCCAGGCCGGCCCCCACACTGGCCCAGGCCAGGGCGATCCCCGCGCCAATCACCATCGGCAGCGCGGGGACGGAGGCAAGCAGATCCAGCCCGCTTTTCACCCAACCGCTGAGCGCGTCACCACCTCGATAAACCACGGTGTCGATGGCGTTCTTGGCTTTGTATTTCTGTTCGGCGGGGACCACCGTGTAAAGCATTTCGCGGCCAGGGCGGACCAGCGCGTACTCACCCGCGCGCCGGGCGATCATAACGACAACGAAGACCGCGAACGTGGGCGCCAGAGCAAGCCAGAGAAACCCCGCGGTGATCACCAAGGGCACCGCAGTGAGCAGAACCCCCACACCAAGACGCTGGGCGATACGGCCGGTCAAAAACACCTGCGTCAGAATCGCCAGCGCCTGCACCACGGTATCAATTAATCCAAACACCTGGGTTTGCCGGGTGCGATCGGGGAACGTCTCGGCCACCAGCCTGGCCTGCTCGAAATAGAGAAAGGTGCTGACGCTGGCCAACAACAACACAAAAATCGCGATGCTCATCAGATAGGGAGAGCCGAGCACCTCGCTGATACCGGCCAGGGGATTGCCCCCCAAAGCGCGTTCACGATGCCCGTCACCGGCCCGCTCTCCGCCCGACTCGCGATGGCGGTCCCGCCAGCGATGCAACCACGCCGCCGCGATCGCGCTGGCGGCAAGCAGCCCGGCCGCCAGGACCAGTAATCCGGCATGGCCGATGGGTGCCACTAATAGGGCGCCCAACGCCGGCCCGGCGAGGCCACCCAGACTGGCACCACCGGCAATCAAGGCGAACAGCCGCCTGGCCTCGACGCTGACGAACACATCCGCCAACACACTCCAGGCCAGGGAAATCGCCAGCAGATTGAACACCGACAACCAGACATAGAACACCCGCCCGGCCCAGACATCTCCGGGCAACCCGATCATGACGGCGGCGAAACCGAGCAGATTGATAACGAAGAAGCCGTAAACCCAGGGCAGAATATGGCGCCGGGACACCCTTGAGGCGATCCAGCCGAACGCCGGCAGCGCCACCAGGGTGGCCACGAAGGTGGCGGTGAACAGCCATTGCAGATTATCGACGCCACCGGCCACGCCCATGGTTTCACGCACCGGACGCAACATGAAATAACCGGTGAACAGGCAGAAAAACATCAGCAGCCCGGCCACCACAGCCGGCGCCTCGACGGCCCGGACATTGAACAACCGGACCGCCAGCCGTGACACCGGGTGAGTGGACGCCATGGTCAGGAGAATATGGCGCGCAGATCGCGACGCTGTTGTTCGGTCAACATCGGCCCGTAGCCGGCTTTCAGATTATCACTCTGCCGGTGGGGCTTTCCGGTGGCGGGAATGACCGCCGTGACCGCCGGGTGACTGATGGAGAACTTCAGGAACGCCTGGGCCCAGGAATCGATACCGGCTTCCGGTGCCCACTCCGGCAATGGCCGATCCGCCACCTGACGGAACAGGCGGCCATCATCAAAGGCCCGGTTGATCAACACCGCCACGCCCAGATCCCGGGCCAGCGGAAACAACCGTTCTTCCGCCTTGGCGGAAATCACCGAATAATTGATCTGTAGGAAATCCGGTTTACTGGCCTCCACCACCTCGGCCAGTTGATCCTGACCGCCATCCAGCCAGTGCGTCACGCCGCTGTAACGGACCTTGCCTTCTTTCTTGAGGTCGTTGATCAGCGCCATCTGGGTTTGCCAGTCCTGCATGTTGTGCACCTGCAGCAGTTCCACCTTGTCGGTTTTCAGGCGGCGCAGAGAGTTTTCAAACTGGGCCTTTCCTGCCTCCCTGCCAGTACTGGAAATTTTCGTGGCCAGAAACGTCTTTTGCCGCAGCTCCAGTTCACTCAACAAGTCACCGATCACCGTTTCCGCCGAACCATAGCTGGGCGCGGTATCGATCAGGCGGCCACCACCGGCGAAAAAACGCCGAAGTACTTCGCGCAGGGGATCCCGTTCCTGATCGGAGGTGCCCACCTCGAAACTGCCGGACGAGCCCATTCCGATAACCGGAATCGCTTCGCCACTGGACGGAATGGTCCGCGCCGCCATGGCGGCGTCCTTTTCACCGGCCGCCCAAAGCGGCGATAACATCAGTCCGGCGGCGGAAGCCGCGCCGGCTTGCAACAGCGTGCGTCGGGACAGCATGAGAACACCTCCTTATCCTGGTATCGGCCTGCTCGTATCGGCAAGCCGGGTCAGCAAATGTCGTCCACCACACCGCCATCCACGCGCAGCGCCGCACCGCTGGTGGCGGAAGCCTGGGTGGAGCAGACATAGACCACCATGTTCGCCACTTCCTCTACGGTGGCGGGACGCTGGATCACCGAGCTCGGACGCTCCGCCATGACAAATTCCTGGCCCAGCGTTTCAACGGATTTGCCAGTGCGCTCCACTTCGCCCTGCATCATGGCGCGGAAGCCGTCCGAAAGCGTGGGCCCGGGCAAAACTGAATTAACGGTAACGCCGCTGCCGGCCACATGTTTGGCAAGGCCGCGCGACAAAGCCAGCTGCGCGGTTTTGGAGACGCCATAATGGATCATGTCGGCGGGAATATTGCGGGCCGACTCCGAGGAGATGAACACCACCCGGCCCCAGCCTTTTTCCACCATGCCCGGCAGATAAGCCCGGGAAAGCCGCACGCCGGACATGACGTTGGTTTCCCAATAATCGTCCCAGGTGTCATCGTCGGTTTCGTAGAAATCCTTCGGGCCATAAATGCCCACATTATTGACCAGAATATCCACCGCCGGGATTTTCGCCAGCAACGCCTTACACCCGGAAAGGTCGGCGAGATCCGCCACGACTCCGCGCGAATTCACGCCCGGCACATCGGCGGCCAGTCCGTCCCTGGCAGCAGCCACCGAGTCATCACTACGGCCATTGAGAATCACCTCCGCGCCGGAAGCCGCCAACCCCACGGCAATGGCATAACCAATACCGCCCGTGGAAGCGGTGACCAGCGCGGTCTTCCCGGATAAATCAATATTCATACTCAACCTTCCGATTTCGGGTTCAAACCTGCAAACCGTCATGAACAGATAATGTGCGCATTCAAAAGACGTTGCACAATCACCGTAATAGGATAAGGATTATTTCCAAATCGTTGAGAATAATCATGCTCAAGGACATCAACGACCTGCGCATTTTCGAACGCATCGTGGCACGAGGCAGCCTCTCCGCCGCCGCACGCGAACTGGGCCTGTCCCTGGCGGTGGTGAGCAAGCGTCTGGGCGAACTGGAAAGGCAATTGGATACCCGCCTGCTACACCGGACCACCCGCCGTCTGTCACTCACCGAGGAAGGCGACATCCTTCATCAGCATTGCCTGCGCCTTTTATCCCAGGTGGACGAGGCCGAGGCGGCTCTGCTGCGTCACCACGACCGGGTCACTGGCACCCTGCACCTGACCGCCCCCACCGGTTTCGGACGCCGTCATCTGGTGCCGGCACTATCACGTTTCGCCCGCCAATACCCGGAGCTGCGTGTTCAACTGGCCCTGACCGACACGGTGGAGGACCTGGCCAAAGGCGGATTCGATCTCGCCATCCGCTACGGCGAACCCCTGGATTCCCGTATGGTGGCGCGCCGGCTGGCCCCCAACCGCCGGGTGCTGTGCGCCAGCCCGGATTACCTGCAACGCAAGGGCGCCCCGCGCAAACTGGCGGACCTGGCCGACCACGATTGCATTCTGATTGGACAGCAACCGCAAGCAGACTGGCATTTCGGACGCGGGCAACGTGAAAGCACCGTGCGCATCACCGGCGCCTTTTGCTGCAACGACGGCGAGGCCGCCCATGCCCTGGCCCTGCAAGGCGCCGGCATCGTACTGAAGTCCATCTGGGATGTGGGCGAGGATCTACAATGCGGCCGTCTGGTCCAGCTACTGCCCCGCCACGCTCCCGCCGCCGCGCCCTTGAACGCTCTCTACCTGCATGGCCGTCATCTGGCTCCACGGGTTACCCTGTTTCTGGATTTCCTAAAACAGTATTTGCAGGCCCGTCTTCCCGAACGCCCGCGCTGAATTGGCGCTCACCCCGAACGAAAATCGGCATCGCCAATTGCCGGTTAAACCGTTGACCCCATGCAAGCCAGGTCACCATGATCGAAATTCGGATTTCGGACCAACGGGTAATCAAGGGCACAACGATGGAATCCTTACCGATCATTTCCATGGCGGGGTTGTTGAGCGAGCAACCGGCGGAGCGTCAGGCCACGGCCAGCGAATTGGGGCGCGCCTGCCGGGATATCGGCTTTTTCTACCTGGTGGATCATGGGATTCCGGACTCCGTGTTCGAGGCGTTGTTCGAGGACGCCTCGGCTTTCTTCTCATTGCCCTCCGACCGCAAGGAAGCGCTCTCCATCAAACGCTCCCCGCATAATCGCGGTTACGTGGCGATCCAGGACGAAAAACTCAACCCGGTTTCCGGCGCCGACAGCAAGGAGGCGTTCAACATCGGCCACGACCTGCCGGCGGACCACCCCGACGTGCTCAATAACAAGCCCTTCCGCGGAGTGAATTACTGGCCGGATCTACCCGGCTGGCGTGAGCGGACCCTGGACTATTACCACCGCTGCCTGAACGTGGCCCGCACCCTGCACCGGGGCTTCGCCCTGGATATGGGCGCCGCGGAGGATTTCTTCGAGTCCCGCCTGATCGAGCCCATCGCCACCCTGCGCATGCTGCGCTACCCGGCCGCCCAGGGCGATCCGTACCGGGAGGACGGCGCCGCCGGCACCCATACCGATTACGGCAATGTCACGCTATTGAAAACCGATGATGTTCCCGGCCTGGAAGTCCGCACCAAGAATGGCCAGTGGATCGACGCCCCCAGTTTTCCCGGCGCCTTTGTCTGCAACATCGGCGACTGCCTGATGCGCTGGAGCAACGACCTTTACCAGTCCACGCCTCATCGGGTACGCACTCCGGAAGCGGAACGCTACTCCGTGGCGTTTTTCATGGAAGCGGACCCGGACGCCATGGTCGACCCTCGCGATCTGTTCCCCGGCCAGGAGCCCCACTACCCGCCGGTCAGCTGCAGCGACTATCTGGCGCAACGCCTCAACGCCACCTACGACTTCCGCGCCCAACCGCGCCTGGCTGATCGTTAACTAAGCCACAACGAATTGTTGATACACACAAAGGCGAGTGTCCGGGCGCCGAAAGCGTGATTTGCTGCGATGGGTCAGGGCCAGGTTTACCTCCAACCACGGCGTTCCGCTGGACGGCCGCAAGGCAGGGAACGTACTTGAGCAACGGGTTATGAGTTCCCTGATGGCTCAATCTCTTCACCGAACATGATTCGATGCCCCTCGGGCGTCGCCACGCCGAACTCACGTAGTCCCCAGGGCTTGTCGGATATTACCTGGAAAATTTCGGCACCACGTTGCTGGTAGTCTCGGTAAATCTCGTCTATGTCCTCACAGTTTACATAGGCAAAGTACGAGTGCTCATGCGTATCACTGGCTGGAAGCTCGTCCGGGCAGTGCCCCAACATCACGTGAAAACCACCAAGACTCAAAAACGACCAACCGTCCACACGGAAGCGGGCGGAAAACCCCAGTTTGTCGAGAAAGTAGCTTTCAGTCTTCTCAAGATCCTTGACCGCCAAAACATGCTGGGTGGCTTTTACTGCAAACACGGATGCCCCCGTTCAGAAGAGTGGATACTCAATAACCACTATTGGAATGCCGGACCGAGCATCCAATCAACCCACCGGCTTCGGAAGACAAAACAAAACCATAAAAGTCAACAAGTCACAAACCTCGATCTGAAATCTACCCCCGCTTCTCTTGCCACAACAAAACACATCGCAACCACCACGCCGTGCCAAACCCTGAACAGCAATGCACAATATTGGTGCAATAACATGAGGCCGCCCCAAAATAGCCCATGTAATTCCTAAAAACACCTATAAATCAGCACTTTATTCTTGTATACAAAAATGGCATCCTAGCCAGAATTTCCTTTAGGGGAACCTGGAGTCGCGCCCGGGAAATAGCCCGGCCGGCGAAGACCAAATCGTCTGGGGATGATCGTGGAGCTTCTGAGTGGTCACAGTGTCGGATGGCTGGCCGGGCTGGTAGTGGCGCTGCTGGCCACCGGCATCATCGCCGGCCTGCTGGCCGGTCTGTTGGGGGTGGGCGGCGGCATCGTGGTGGTGCCGGTGCTGTATCACCTGTTCACCCTGCTCGGTGTGGACGAGTCAGTGAAAATGCACGTGGCGGTGGGGACCTCCCTGGCTACTATTATTCCCGCCTCGATCATGTCGTCCCGGGCCCACGCCAGGAAGGGCAATCTGGACGTCTCCCTGCTGCGAACCTGGGGGCCCGCCTTGCTGGTGGGCGTACTGATCGGCATCGCCATCAGTGGCTATCTGCGCGGTACCACCCTGACCGCGATCTTCGCCGTGGTCGCTCTGCTGGTGGCCGCCAACATGGCGTTCCGCAGCAAGGGCCTGGCACTGACCGACGATCTGCCGCCGACCCCGTTCAAACAGATCATCGGCACTCTGGTGGGCGGTTTCTCCACGCTCATGGGAATCGGCGGCGGCACGCTGAGCGTCCCCTTGCTAACCGCTTTCGGCTACCCGATCCACCGCGCGGTGGGCACCGCCGCCGCCATCGGCATGGTGATCAGCCTGCCCGGTGCCATTGGCTTTCTGATCAATGGTCTGGGCGTGCCCAATCGCCCGCCGATGAGCCTCGGCTACATCAATCTGGCCGGTCTGGCGCTGATCGTGCCGATGACCATGATGATGGCACCCATCGGCGCGCGCATCGCCCACGCGGTGAACGCCAACCGGTTACGGCAGGTTTTTGCCTTTTTCCTTTTCCTGACTTCACTACGCATGCTGTACGGTTTGCTGTAACCGCCACGGCCCGGAGAACACGACATGTTGACGACCAAACGCGCTCTCGGTGGCGTCATGGTAGCCCCCCATCATCTGGCCGCCCAAGCCGGCCGGGATGTGCTTCGCGAAGGCGGTAACGCCGCCGAGGCCATGGTGGCGGCGGCGGCGGCCATCGCCGTGGTGTACCCGCACATGAACGCCATCGGCGGCGACGGTTTCTGGATCCTGGGTGCCCCCGGCGAGGCGCCGGTGGCGATCGAGGCCTGCGGCACCGCCGCTGCCGCCGCGGATGTCGACTACTACCGGCAACGCGGCCACGACAGCATCCCCACCCGTGGCCCGCTGGCGGCGCTCACCGTGGCCGGTACCGTTGGCGGCTGGGGTCAGGCCATGAACGTGGCACGTCAATGGGGAGGCGAACTGCCACTCGCTCGCCTGCTGGAAGACGGCCAGCGGCATGCCCGGGACGGCGTGGCGGTGACCCGCGGCCAGGAACAACTGACCCGGCGGAAGCTGTCGGAGTTGGCTTCCGTGCCCGGCTTCGCCGACACCTTCCTGGACCAGGGCCAGGTGCCGGTGGAAGGTGCCATTCTGCGGCAGCCAGGACTGGCCGCCACCCTGGAACGTATCGGGCAGGCCGGCACCGAGGATTTCTACCGGGGCGAGCTGGCCACCGCCATGGCCGAGGACCTGGCCCGGGCCGGCAGCCCGCTCACCCGCGAGGATCTGGCCGGCTATCAGGCGCGGACGTTACCACCGCTGTCGGTGCGCCTGCGGGGCAGCACGCTGTATAACCAACCCCCTCCCACTCAAGGCATGGCCTCGTTGATGATTCTTGGCCTGTTCGACCGGCTCGGGGTAACGGACGGCGAGGGCTTCGATCACCTCCACGGGCTGGTGGAAGCCACTAAACAGGCGTTCCTGGTACGCGACCAGTATTGCACCGACCCGGCCTATATGAGCGAGGATCCGGCCCGTTTTCTCAGCGAATCGGATCTGGCCGAGCGGGTGCGCCGCATCGACCGCCAGAGCGCGCTGCCCTGGCCTTACCCGGCGCAACCCGGCGACACCATCTGGATGGGCTGCATCGACCGCGAAGGCCGCTGCGCCAGTTTCATCCAGAGCACTTACTGGGAATTTGGTGCCGGCATCGTGCTGCCCGCCACCGGGGTACTGTGGCAAAATCGGGGCGTCAGTTTCTCCCTGGATGACGCCGCCTTGCACACCCTGAAACCGGGGCGCAAACCGTTCCATACCCTGAACCCGGCCATGGCTCGCTTCGATGACGGCCGCACCATGGTGTACGGCACCATGGGCGGCGAGGGCCAACCCCAGACCCAGGCCGCGGTCTTCAGCCGCTACGCCCTGTTCAATCAGCCCTTGCAACAGGCCGTGACCGCACCGCGCTGGCTACTCGGCCGAACCTGGGGGGAACAAAGCACCAGCCTGAAACTGGAAGCGCGTTTTGACCCCGCCCTGGCGCAACAACTACGCGATGCCGGCCATCAGGTGGAAGTGCTGGACGAAGACTTCAGCGACACCATGGGCCACGCCGGCGCCGTGGTACGCCATCCCAATGGCCTACTGGAAGGCGCCGCCGACCCGCGCAGCGACGGTACCGTCGCGACGCTCTGAGCCCCGCACCCACACCCTCGGGGCCGCCACTGCCAGGCGCCCCAGGCCTTCCGCCACCAATATCCCATCCCAAACTCAATTGTCAGGGGGCCATCACAACAAGGGCCTCCAACAGCCAAGGTACCGGACAGTTTTGACCATACTGAAACAGGCGCTGGACGCACACCGCTTCGTCTGCGTAATGGAGGTTCTTCCCCGGCAGTCCGCAGCGCACGTGGCGGCGCTTGGGAAAATCCTGCAGCGCGGTCATTTCGCGGGTGGACTGCTAGTGCCGTCCTTCGCCGACCGTGTCGGCCCGCATTCGGATCCAGGCCCCTTGCAAGGAGCGGAAGCGCTGGGTTGCCCGACCTCGTCCTTGCTGCACTTTTCCGGCAAGGATCGCGAGCGCTCGGACTTGCTGAACCAACTGGGCTTGATGAAGGCGCGGGGCTTGAAACAACTGCTGCTGCTCACCGGCGACCGCCTGCCTGGCCACTGTCCCGGCCAAGCCCCGGTACGTTATCTGGAGTCGGTGCCTGCACTGCAAATTGTCCGGGAATCCTGTCCGGACTGGCTGCTGGGCGCCGCGCTGAATCCGTTCAAATACCTGGAAGAAGAAGCCGAAGCACAGTATTTGAAGGCGCGGAAAAAGCAGCGTGCCGGCGCTGACTTTTTCACCCTTCAGCTCGGCTACGATGCCGCCAGGCACCTTGAAGCCCAGCAGTGGATGCACGCGCAGCCACACAGCACGCCGATGTTGGCCTGTGTGATGCGGCTAACCGCACAGCGCGCCGCGGCGTTGCAGTCGGTACCCGGCATCGTTGTCACCGACTCCATGCGCCAGATGCTGGATAGCGAAACACGCCTGTCGCAGGACGACGCCGATACACGAAGCCTTAAACGTCTGGCGCTGCAAATACTGGGCCTGCAATGGATGGGATATGCCGGCATCCATTTGTCCGGCGTGCATACGTTGGAGGAACTCCTCTTGTTGGAACAACATCTGACCGCTCTACGTGAGCGCGTGAGCTCACTGGATGCGTGGCACTCAGAGTGGCGCGCAAGCTGGCAACTGCCCGGCGGGCCCGAGGTTTGCTTTACTCCCGATATCGACGTCCGTGCTTTGGGACGGCCCGGCGCCCGAGCCACCGATTCGGAGCACCGACGCTACCGCAGGCTTGCCACGGTCCACCGGTTGTTTTTCCAACGCGGCAGTTTACTCAGCCGGGCGTTCGGCTGGCTGGTGACGCGACGGATCTGGAAGACAACGATTGGCGGTGCGGCACTGCATGCGGCGGAACGGGCCATCAAACGACCGCTGGTGGGCTGCGACACCTGTGGCAGCTGTCGCTTGCAAGACACGGTGTACGTTTGCCCGGAAACCTGCCCGAAAGGTCTCGCCAACGGCCCCTGTGGCGGCACTTATTTGAACCGTTGTGAGTTTGGCGACCGGGAGTGCATACACAGCGTCAAATACCGCCTTGCCAAATCCGCCGATCGGTTACCGATGCTGGCGCAAACGCTGATCCCCTGCATCAGTGCGGACGACCGGCACCGCAGCTCCTGGCCACAGTGGTTTGAGGCGGACGCCTCAAAACCGGAAGACTGAAGCGGACACCGTTGGCCGCTTGGCGGCGCACACTGACGCCGCTGGCCGGACCTTGAACTCATAGACGCCGGCACGGAACAGCAGCGCCTGCTCACCCAGCAGACATGAGGCCCCGCCTCACGCCAGACCCGGCAGGGTTGCGTATTGCCCTTTGAAATACAACAGCGGCTGTTCCTCCCCCGCCTCTTGCAGCTTCAGTGCCTTCACCTCACCGATCACAATGACGTGATCACCAGCGACATGTTCAGCGTGAACCTCGCAATCAAACCAATGCAAACACCCGGCGATCACCGGATTGCCGAGCGGCGATTGGTGACGCTCGATCCCCTCCCATTTGTCGGCGCCGCGCCGAGCAAATTGGTTGGAAATGGCCACCTGCTCACCGGCCAGGATGTTGACGGCAAAGCGGCCCGCGCAACGGATTTTTGGATAACTCAACGAGCTGGCCATCACGCTGAAAGACACCAGAGGCGGGTTCATCGACACACTGTAGAACGACTGGCAGGTGAAGCCCACGGGCTCGTCGTCCAGCTGTGACGAAATCACCGTGATGCCGGATGCGTAGTAACCCAGCGCTTCGCGAAAGCGAGCGGGATCAATGGCCGAACTGAAACATGACATGGTCAATCCTGATTCCTGGGTGGTCACTCGGAGCTGCGGACGATCGGCCTCATCCGCCCTCGCCAATGAGGTGCGGCCGGAATCATCGTCCCCTCACCCTGCCGATACCATGGCTGCACTCAACCGGCCAATTCCCGCCGGATGATCTCGGCGCCGGCACTCAGTGCCCGCAGCTTGGCACGTGCCACGCCACGTGGCAGCGGTGCCATGCCACAGTTGGTGCATGGACACAGCTTGTCCGCATCGACAAACTGCAACGCCTTGCGCAGTGTGTCGGCGACTTGCTCCGGTGTTTCAACGGCATGGGTGGCCACGTCAATGGCTCCGACCATCACTTTTTTGCCACGAATGAGCTCGACCAGCTCCATCGGCACGCGGGAGTTCTGGCACTCCAGCGAAATGATATCAAGGTTGGATTGCTGCAGCTTGGGGAAGATCTCCTCATACTGCCGCCACTCGGACCCCAAGGTTTTTTTCCAGTCGGTGTTGGCTTTTATGCCGTAGCCGTAGCAGATATGCACCGCGGTTTCGCACTTGAGTCCTTCAATAGCCCGCTCCAGCGTGGCGATGCCCCAGTCGTTCACCTCATCGAAGAATACGTTGAAGGCTGGTTCGTCGAACTGGATGATGTCAACCCCCGCCGCTTCCAGCTCTTTGGCTTCCTGGTTGAGAATCTTGGCGAATTCCCAAGCCAGCTTTTCGCGGCTTTTGTAGTGGGCGTCGTAGAGGGTATCGATCATCGTCATAGGACCTGGCAAAGCCCATTTGATCGGTTTGCAGGTCTGTTGGCGCAGGAACCTTGCGTCCTCGACAAACACCGGCTTCTGGCGGCTCACCGCGCCTTTGACCGTGGGCACGCTGGCGTCGTAGCGGTCGCGGATCCTGACCGTCTCGCGCTGCTCGAAATCCACGCCGTCCAGATGTTCTATGAAGGTGGTGACGAAATGCTGGCGGCTCTGCTCGCCGTCACTGACGATATCAATGCCTGCCTGTTGTTGTTCCTGCAACGACAAGCTCAAGGCGTCCTGCTTTCCAGACGCCAGTTCTTCGCCTTCCAGTTTCCACGGCGACCAAAGGGTCTCCGGCTGTGCCAGCCAGGAGGGCTTGGGCAGACTGCCCGCTGTCGAAGTGGGCAATAATTTATTCATGACCGATGATCCCATGCTTGTCGTTTATCAATGGGCATAATTGGCCGACCACTGCTCAAGAATGCCGCGGTACGGTTTGATGAAACATTCCTCTACATACTTGCCCTGCTCAATGGCCAACCGGCTACGTTCTTCACGGTCGTAAACAATCCGAGTCAAGGAGTAATCCTGGTGCTTCAGGCTAGGCTGGTAGCAGTGTCCAGCGGCCGAGTTGGCATTATAGATCTCCGGACGGTAGATTTTCTGGAAAGACTCCATGGTGCTGATGGTGGAGATCAGTTCCAAGTTGGTGTAGTCGGACAACAAATCACCAGTGTGGTAAAACGCCAGCGGTGCGACACTGTCGGGCGGCATAAAATAACGCACCTTCATACCCATTTTTTTAAAGTACTCATCGGTCTGCGAAAGTTCGTTTTGTTGGTACTCGACGCCCAGCACCGGGTGCTGATTGTCGGTGCGGTGGTACACCTTGCTACTTGACACACTGAGGCAAATCACCGGCGCCTTGCTGAAGTTCTCCCGGTAGGTATCCGAGTTGACGAAACTCCGGAATATCTGCCCGTGCAGGACGCCGAAACCGTCCGGCGCACTGAAGCGATCGCGATTCTTGTTGTATTCCAGCAGCAGCACACTGAAATCATAATCACGCACGTAGGACGAGAAGTTGTTGCCGACGATGCCCTCAATGCGCGCGTTGTGCTTGCCATCGACGATGGTGGTTTTCAGTATCTCGATCAGTGGCAGCGCGGCAGCGCTGCCGTCGGCACCGATCTCCATTTGTACGGAAATGATGTCCAGCTCGACTTTGTAGCGATTGCCTTCCGGATTATCCCAGTGGGCCAGGTCGTTGAAGCGGCTGTCGATCATCTTCAGCGTATTACGCAGGTTTTCCTGGCGACTCTCACCCCGGGCCAAATTGGCAAAGTTAGTGGTCAGGCGCGTCGCGCTCGACGGCTGGTAGTGCTCATCGAAACGAATGCTGTCAAGGGAGAATACAAACTCTTTATTCATGGCTGTCGGGCATCCTGATAATCCAAGATGAGATCGGCTCATATTGCCGATTCGTTCCGGAACACCCCGGACTGGATCGACCCGGCGGCCTGCTCAGACTCCAAATGCCTGCACTGGGCGGTCTGCCGGGGAATCAGCCTTGGTGTGTTCCCGGGTAATGAACAACGGGGGGTTTTATACCGGAACCGCACCATGAAAAATAATGATAATATTTCAGAAATTCATGAGTAAACCTCATATCTTTTATTCCACGGTAGTCAGGCTTGGCGCCGACTTCGGTTTGCCGGGACGCTGGCGGGCCCGCAATCCACGCCCCCCTGCTTAGCGGCGGGGGCTGGAAACCTGACTTTGGAGGTCGCTATAAGGCTAGCGGCCTTTGCCAGCAAGCATCACGAGGCCGCTGTGGAAAGCTCACTCGTGAATGTCCGCCTGCCCCATTTCTGTATACACCATCTCCTCCCTGCCCCGTAACGGGGCCCGCCCTATCCGGCGCGCCTCTCAACCCCGCATTTTCCGGGCACCGAAGATTGGCACGAACACTGCTCCGTCCGCCTTGGACGTATCAAGGATCTCAAGGAGCACACCAATGCAACGCCTTCCTGGCCGCTGCCCCCGGAGGATCCGGCGGTGATACTGGAAAACGGCTTTCTCGATTTCGACCCGGTGCGCCTCGACGCCACCGGACAGGGCCCGCTGCAAGGCCTGACCTTCGCCGTCAAAGACGTGTTCGACGTGGCCGGAACCATTACCGGCGTCGGCCAGCCGAGTTGGCGCGCCAGCCAGCCGCCAGCGCGGCACACCTCCCCGATGATCGAAGCCCTGCTGGCGGCGGGCGCGGATTTGATCGGCAAGACCCACACCGACGAGTTGACTTACAGCCTGGCGGGCCAGAACGCACACTATGGCACGCCGCCCAATCCGGCGGTGCCGGGCGCGGTACCCGGCGGCTCTTCCAGCGGTTCCGCCTCGGTGGTGGCCGCCGCGCTGGTGGACTTCGCGCTGGGCAGCGACACCGGCGGTTCAGTGCGGGTGCCGGCCAGCTACTGCGGCATCCATGGGCTGCGCCCCACCCATGGCGTGGTGGATTACCGTCATTGCGCCCACCTGGCGGAAAGTTTCGATACCCTCGGCTGGTTCGCCCGGGACGCCGAACTCATGTCCCGGCTTGGCCGGATTCTGCTGCCCAGCAGTAACCGGCCCGCGCCGCGTCGTTTACTGCTGGTGGAGGAGGCGTTGGCGCAATCCGATGCCGACGTGGTGTCGCAGCTGGAAGCGCGGGTCGGCGACGGCCTGCCCGGCGTGACCTTTGGCGGCAGCATCAGTGTTGGCGACCTGGACACCTACTTCAACGCGTTCCGGCCCCTGCAGGCTTATGAGGCCTGGGCCCGCTTCGGCTCCTGGATCCAAGTCGAGCAACCGGTCTTCGGTCCCGGTGTGAAGGAACGCTTCGAAGCGGCATCGCGCATCACCGCCGCCGAAGCCGAGGATGCCCGTGAACAATGTCAGGCCTTGCGCACCCGGATCCGCGCTCTGCTCGGCGAAGACACCCTGCTTTGCCTGCCCACCACGCCGACCTCGGCCCTGCCCTTGCAAGCCGACGAAGCCAGGGTGGAAAACATCCGCGGCCGCACCCTGCGAATGACGGCGCTGGCTGGCACCACCGGGCTGCCGCAACTGAGTTTGCCGCTGTTGCATGACCAGCATGGTCCGGTGGGGCTGTCACTGATCGGGCCCGCGGGCAGCGATCAACAGCTGCTGGATCTGGCGGCCCGCCTGCCCGAATTCATCAGCACCTGACGCGCCGGCCCCGAAGAGTAATAATGAGGAGTAGTAATAATGACCCTGGAACTGGACCGACCGAACGTGGTGGCGGAAGTCAAAGCCGCATTCCTGCGCTATGAGAAAGCACTGGTCGAAAATGATGTGACGGTCCTGGACGAATTGTTCTGGAACGACGAACGGGTGGTGCGCTACGGTGCCGGCGAGAATCTCTACGGCTATCGGCGAATTGCCGCCTTCCGCGCGCAACGACCGTCCAAGGGACTGCAACGTGAATTACATAACACCGTGATCACCGCCCATGGCGACGATCTGGCCACCGCCTGGACCGAGTTCCGCCGCCCGGGGAACCCGCGCATCGGTCGCCAGAGTCAGGTCTGGGCCCGCCGCCCGGAGGGATGGCGGGTCGTGGCCGCCCATGTGTCGTTCATGGAGGAGTAAGTGTCATGACACAACAGACCACCGTGCTCAGTGCCGCCGACGAGGACGACCGCCCGCTGGCGGAACAGATCCGGCGTGCCCTGTCCGATGAGATTCTCGGCGGCTTGCTCCCGCCGGGCACACGTCTGGACGAGATTGCCCTGGCCCGGCGCTTCGACGTATCGCGCACTCCGGTACGCGAGGCGTTGCGGGAGATGGCCTCCGCCGGCCTGGTGGAGCACCAGCACCGGCGCGGCGTCTTCGTCATTGAAGTGCCGGAACAGCGGCTCAGCGAAATGTTTGAATACGCGGCGGAAATGGAAGCGGCCTGCGCGCGCATGGCGGCGCTCAATATGACCCGCGCGGAACGGGAAGATCTGCTTGCCAGCCATCTGGACAGCCACGCTCATGTGGCCGACGGTAACGTCGACGCCTACGACGCGGCCAACCTGCTCTTCCATGAAAAGCTGTTTCGCGGTTGCCACAACAGCTATCTGTATGAAACCGCCATGGCCGCCCGCTCACGGGTGCTGGCCTACCGCCGCGCGCAATTCAGAGTGGGGGAGCGCCTGTCCGCTTCCTTCACCGAACACAGTGACATTGTCATGGCCATCGTTCGTGGCGAAAGCGAGCGGGCCGCCCAGTTGATTCGCGACCATGTTCTGCATGCCCACCGCACCTCACGGGACTATCTGGATACCCGTGGCGGTCCGGACTCCATCCCGTCCTCCTCTCCGGACAATCAATCCTCCGGATAAAGCCCTCGCACAAAGCGCAGGTCATAGGCTTTCTGATAGTCCAGATCATCCGGCAAAGTGCCGGCGTCCACCATCTGTCGATAAAACTCCCGCCAGCGCCGGTCACTCATGGCACCGTACCGGCCGCCCTCGGCATCGCCGGAAAGCAGGATCCCCTCGCTTTGCATCTTATCGATGCTGTAAGCGATCAGCGCGTCTTCCATCCGCGGGTTATCCGCTTTGATCAGGCGGTTCGCCGGCCGCGGATCCTCGAAGTAGGCTTGCCAGCCTTCCGCGGTGGCCGCCACCATGGCCTGTACCACTTCAGGATGTTGGTCGATCATCTCGCGGGTGGTATCCAGGGTCGCCGAATAGGCTTCCCAACCGGCGTCCGCCAGCAACAGGCTGTTCGCCGCCACGTTTTCCTTTTTCAGAAAGTAACCGTCATTGGTGATGTAGCCTTGTTGCGCCACTTTCGGATCGGTAATAAACGGCCCAATGGTGTAATCGTAGGGACGGAGTTGATCGTCGGTAAAACCGTACCTGGCCTTGAGCCAGGGCCAGTAGGCCACCCGACCAGCGGTGGGAATGCGAAGACCCGCGCCTTTCAGATCCGCGATGGTGTCGTAGCCCTGCCCTTCATGCACCATCAGCGATTGCGGGTCCTTCTGAAAAAACGCCGCCACCGTCACCAGCGGTAGCCCCTGCTTCACTGCATTGAAGGATTGCAGACTGTAACCCATGCTGAAGTCGGTGACGCCACCGACCAGCAGTTGCACGTTGTTGACCTGCGGACCGCCCATCTTGATGGTCACATCCAGGCCGTGCTTCTCGTACAACCCCATGGCCTTGGCGGCGTACAGTCCACCATGCTCGGCCTGGGCGTACCAGGTGGTGGAAACCGTTACCGGCACCAGGTCCTTGGCCAGAACCGCCGCGGACAGGCACAGGCCCGCCACCGCCAATACCCCGCCACGCAGCCATGCTGTTTTCACTGTCATCGACTCGCCCTCTTATTGATCCGCTCGCTGCGCCGGCATGCGGAACCGGTGAATTTCCTCCAGCGCCGCCACCCAGCCTTCCACCAGGGAGGCCAGCACCATCTCTCCTTCTTCACGACTGGAGCCCTCCGGATCCCCGACCACGCCGCTGGCGCTGAGATCGTGGGTCAACCAGGCAAAACGAAAACGCCCTTCCGGAGTGAGCAGGCCATGATGATGCGAGCAGGGGTACTCCCCCACCGCGCGGTCCAGATGGACATGATTCGGCGTCAACGCCAACATCAAGCTGGTTTCCGCGCGACCGGCGTGAATGCCTTCGGCTTTTTCTCGCTCGGAAAGACACTCCCCCGCCCGGTTTGGCACGCCCCAGGTGAACACCGGAAACAAACAGAAATCCGGGTACTCAGCGCGCAGATCACGGGCCACGATCTCCACCACCTGAGGCTGACCGCCGTGTCCGTTGACCAGCACCAGCTTGCGGAAGCCCATGCGGTACACACTCTCGCCGATGTCCCACAACACCCGCAGCAAGGTATCCGCCTTGAGTATCACTGTTCCGGAGAACTGAATGTGCTCGTTGGATTTACCACACCATACCGGCGGCAAGGCGAACGCCGGCACGGACTCCGGCAAGGCCGCCAGCGCCTGGCCGCTTACCTCGGTGGCGATGGCGGTGTCGGTACAGATTGGAAGATGCGGGCCGTGCTGCTCAATGGCGCCAATCGGCAAGACGATCACGGTATTGGCTTTGTCCGGCAGGGCCTCGATCTCCGGCGCGGTCAGGTACGGCAGAAAACGATGGGGAGGAACGCAACCGTTCAATTGACTCATGCCGCCGCTCCTTTTTCGTCCCAGCTGCGCATCTTGCCAGGGTTAAGCAGACCGGCCGGATCCAGCCGCTGCTTCATCGCCAACTGTCCCGGATCCACGCTGAGCTTGCCGCCATCCTCGAGGATATAAGTGTGCGGATTGCTGACGTGGACACCGTTATCCCGGTGATACTGAATGATCTCATTGAGGCGCGCCTCGGTGGTGTAGCGGATCACCTGCAAGCCGCTACAGGTGACCGCACCGTCCGCCTTGAGGAATTCCAGATGCATCATCACTTCGTCACCAAAGTGCCGGTACATCTGTTCCACTTTTTCCACATTCTCCCAGGGCCGGAAGCCACTTTGCAGGTAGGTGATATCCTTGTGCTTGCGCAGGATGTGCAGCGTGGTGTGATTCCAGGTGTGCTCCACCAGGCTCTTGGCGGTGCCATGGACCTCGGCGTTATCCTGTTGACGTTCGATGCGCCCGTTGAAGTTGGCGGCGATTTCCTCCACCGCCTCCATGGCGGCACGGTTCACCAGACACAATACGGCGGTGCGCCCCTCGTCCACGTCCTTACCCAGACCACACATTTGCGGCAGCGGATCCGCCAGCAGAGTCAACAGCTTTTTGATGACGCCGGTGGCCCGCCCCAATGTCTGACAAAAACGCACGCCTTCCATGAAGGAGGGAAAACTGAGCACGGCCTCTTGCCAGTTCATCGCCGGTGTCAGCGCGAATTCCAGTTCGGTGATCACCCCGTTGACGCCATAAGCGTGGTATAAATCCCGGGCCTCGGCGGACCGGAACTCGGTCAACTCCGGCTGTTCGGCCAGACTCATGGCCCGTACCCCCAGCACATTGCCGGGATCGCCAATGGAACCGTAGGTGATCGAGCCAATGCCACCAAAACCACCGCAAAAGAAACCACCAGCGGTGGCCAGCCGATAGGTGGACGGCAGCAAGCGTAGTTCCCAACCCTTTTCCCGGGCGGCGTTATCCACGTCCACCAACCGGGCTCCGGCCTGCACCCGGGCCACGCCGCCGGCCACCCACAGCACTTTGTTCAGGCCGCTCATGTCCATCAGCACACCGCCACGCAATGGCGTGCACTGACCGTAGTTCCCGGTACCGCTGCCGCGTAATGTCAGCGGCACCCGGTGGCGATAACAAGCCGCGGCCACTCTGCGTACTTGTTCCTCACTGGTGGGGCGAACGACGGCGTCCGCTTGCTTGCCGTCCAACGCCTCGGTCAGCACCGGGCTGAACCAGGAGAAGTCCTTGGAGTAGCGCTGCAAGGCATTACCGTCGGTAATCAGATCCAGATCACCCAGGTCCACCGCCAACCGCTGTATCGTGTTTTGGTCCATTGCATGGCTCCCTGTCGAATCTGTTATTGCTCTACCTTGAGAGCGCTCTCATGCCAGTTACGCAGTACCCGGTCGGACAGCCACACCATCAACGCGAACAGCAGAATGCCGGTGACGGTGATCAGGCCCAGAGCGGCGAACATGCGAGGGATATTCAGGTTGTAGCCCGCCTGCAGAATCAAATAGGCGAGCCCGGCCTGGCTGCCGCCGGTGCCGGCCACGAACTCCGCCACCACCGCGCCGATCAGGGCCAGGCCGGTACTGATGCGCATGCCACCAAAAAAATACGGCAGGGCACTGGGTATGCGCAGGCGGATCAGCTGCTGCCAGCGGCCGGTCCGATACATACGAAACATGCTCATCAGATTGGGATCCACGCTGCGCAACCCCAGCGTGGTATTGGAAATAATCGGAAAGATCGCGATGATCACCGCGCATACGGTGAGCGCCCAGGTGGTGTCCTTGACCCAGATGATAATCAGCGGCGCGATGGCGACGATCGGAGTCACCTGCATCAGGACCGCATAAGGAAACAGACTCACCTCGATCCAGCGGCTCTGCACGAACAGCAAGGAGGCGGCCGTGCCGAGTACCACGGCGATAACGAACGCCAGTACCGTCACTTTCAATGTCATCATCAGGCTGTGAAACAGCACCGCCCAGTCGGTGATGAAGGATTTGGCGATGGCCACCGGCCCGGGCAGGATATACACCGGCAGCTCGGCGGCGCGTACCGCCAGCTCCCAAAAGCACAGAAACACCACACCCACGAACAACGGCGCGGCGATCTGAACGAAGCGTTCATTTTGCAATAGTGGCTGTTTCATCAGTGGGCCTCCTCGCCTTGAGCACTGGCTTTTTCCAATGCCAGGGACACCCGCCGGCAGTAATCCGCGAACTCGGTGGACACACGAAACTCGGCACCGCGGGGATAAGGCGCATCGATCCTGACGTCCTCGACCACCCGGCCCGGGCGCGCCGCCATCACCACCACCCGATTGGAGAGATACACCGCTTCGTAAACGCTGTGCGTCACGAACACCACGGTCCAGCCTTTCTCCTTCCACAGACGCAGGACATCGTCGTTGAGCCGGTTACGGGTCATCTCATCGAGCGCACCGAACGGTTCATCCATCAGCAGCAGATTCGGCTCGGTGACCATGGCTCGGGCAATCGAGGCCCGCATCTGCATCCCGCCGGACAGCTCCCTCGGATAAGCGTTGCCGAACTTGCTCAGCCCCACCATTTCCAACGCCTGATCGATGCGGGCTTCCGAGTCCGAACCATGCTCATGGGCCAGGTCCAACGGCAAACGTACGTTCTTGCGCACTCGCGCCCACGGCATCAGCGTGGCGTTCTGGAATACAAACGCCAGCTTTCGCCCTTTGCGTCCCACTACCTGATAATCCTGCTCCCACCACTTCACCGTGCCGGAGGAGGCCTCACCAAGACCGGCCATTACCCGCAGCAGCGTGGACTTACCGCAACCGCTGGGGCCGAGCAGACTGACAAATTCGCCTTCGCGGACCGTCAGATCCACCTGCTTCAATGCCACCGTGCCGTTGGCGTACACCTTGTCGACATCGGCGACCTCCACCACCGGGCGGCCGCCAGCGTGACCGCTCGCGCTGGCGTGGGTATCCGTGGCCGCGGCCATCGGCACCACCACCTCATCACGAATCGCCTTGAGTTCTTTCATCATGGGTCTCCCTTCGGATTCGTCAGCCCTGATCAGTGGCACTCACCACCGGCAGCTCCAGCCAGCTTTCACTGGCCAGCAACCGCAAAGTCATAATCGGGTAATCGCAGGAACGGCTATCGCCCTGTACGCGGCCGGAACCATCGTTAAGCGCATAGCCGGGATAGCAGGCGCCGCTGATACTCAGGCGCAGACGGTGTCCCGCCGCGACCGTGGCACACAGCGCGCGCAATGGGACCGTCGCGGAACCATCGCCGGATACCCGCACATGGCCTTGAGTCAGGTTATGGGAGCGGCCTTGGCGATCCACCTCGCACAACACCGCGTTCAGATCGTAGCTGGCCATATCGGCGGCGCCATGGAGCGTCGCCCGCACCTCGCCGGCCAAAAATAAATCCTCGCTCAACGGCGCTGAGGTATAGGTCAGCACATCCGGCCGGGCATCAACGGCGGTGCGATCCTGAATCCCCGGCGATGGCGGCAGGTGCCCCCCCACCGTCGGTACCGGACGCCAGGGGTCGTGCACCCAGACATCCTCGATCAGGTCCGTCGCCACCGGCTCGGCGGAAAGAAAGCCGCCGTGTGGCTCGATACCAGCACGACCGTTGCTGACCAGATACTGCTTGACCGACGGTTGCCGTGGCCAGTCGGCAAAATCGCGCCAGCGCCGCTCGCCCAGGTCATACAGCGACACCGGCGTTTCGTCGGTGACGCCGTTGTTCTGTTCCTTGAGAAAATGATCGAACCAGCGCAACTGAAGATCGTCCACCGGGGAACAAGCGCTGTCGCCAAACCAGCGCTGTCCGACCTGCGGAATCCAGGGCAGATGCCCCCAGGGACCCACCAGCAATCGCTGCGGTTGACGGCCCTGCTGGAAATGCCGGAACGCCGCCAGCGTGCCGGTGAGGAAGCAGTCATACCAGCCGCCCACATGCAGCGCCGGAATATCGACACCCTCCAGCATGGCGCCCGGCGAACGCTCGACCCAATAACCGCTGTCAAGCGGTTGGTCCAGCCAGTCGCCATAGAAAGTACCCGCCAGAGCTTCGCGCAGCGCCGGCGCCGCCGGGTCGATCAACTGCGCGGCGGAAGGCCCATGACCAATGCCATAGCAAGTGCTGAAACGGTCGGCGTCGCCTTCGCGACGGGCGGTCTCGGCGCCCAGTTGCGCCGCCCAGCTCATGGTGTTGTACAACCGCAACGCCCCGCCTTCGTAGGCCCAGTCCCGCTGCAAATGAAAAGCGCACATGGCCGGGGCCATGACTTTCAGGGCCGGGTGACGGCTGGCGGCGGCGAACAACTGGGTAGCGCCTTGATAGGAAAAACCGTACATGCCGACCCGGCCATTGCTGTCCGGCAATGTGGTCAGCCACTCCAGGGTATCCTCGCCGTCATCCCGTTCGTGGATAAACGGCTCGAATTCACCTTCCGAAGTGCCGCGTCCACGCACGTCCTGGATCACCACCAGATAACCGCGATCGGCATACCAGCTCGGATGCGCATAGGTCACCGTGGACGCGATGCGCCGGCCATAGGGCTGGCGCATCAGTAAAACAGGAAAAGGGCCCTCGCCTGGAGGACGATAGAGGTCAGCGTCGAGACGCACGCCGTCGCGGGTGCGCATGCTGACCGTTTCGGGCAAAATCCCGCTCACTGTCCGGCCCCTTTCAACACGCGCAGATCCTCCTGATCCAGTACGTCCGGCACTCCGGAGCGGATCAATTTAGAAAAGCGCTCGTCCGGCACCATCACCGTCAGGGTATAGAACCGGCCTTTACCGATGTTCTCCACCACATGCTCGGAGCCGGCCCGCACCACAAGAGCGTCCCCTTTGCGTAATGTGACCCATTGATCGTCGCAACGGGCGCGCCCTTCTCCGTCCAGTACGAAAAAGAACTCGTCCGCCTCCTTATGAGTGTTCGGCGGCGTGGTGCCGCCTTCGTCAAAAATTTCAACACAGGCGATGAAACCAAGACCGTCACCGGGTTCATCACAAATCACCACCAGACGATTGCTTTCGCCTTCCTTGATGCGAAACGCCTCGAACTGTTCGGGATGTTTGAACAGCGGCATCATGACGTCATCTCCTCCCGCGCCCGGCGGAAATCGCTGGCCAGAGCGGTAAATCCAAATATCTGCCGTGCGTTGTACACCGTGGCCTCCCAGCAAAATGGCGGAGACGTGGTGGCACAGCAGTCCTCCAGAAAAATGGTGTCGTAGCCGAGGAAACTGGCGTCGGCGAGGGTGTGCAACACGCATTGATCGGCGTTGACGCCGGCGAACAGACAAGTCGTGACACCCAGGTTGCGCAGTATCGAATCCAGCGGTGTATCCCAAAAGCCGCTCATGCGGTACTTGTCGACGCGCAGGTCCGACTCGGCCACCGTCAGCGCCTCAACAATAGCCGCTCCCCAGCTGTCCTTTTCCAATACCGGGGCACCGGTTTCAGGCACCGTGTCACCGAGTCCGACGCCTTGGCCGGACCCGTTATAGACGTGCAACAGGGACGGGCTGATGTTGGCGAGGTCCGGGCGATTGCCCCAGTTGATCCAGATCACCGGCACGCCGGCCTGGCGCAACACCGGCAGCACCGTGCACAACGGATCGATCGGCGACCTTGCCGGCCGATAATCCACACCGATGTGGTCGAGCCAGCCACCGGCGCTGCAAAAATCGTTCTGCATGTCCACTACCAGAATGGCGGTTCGGGAAAGATCCAACGTAATAGCCTTGGGTTGCGCCGGAATCGTCAGTGGACGCACCCGGTGGCCGGCGCGGCTCAGATCCGCGTGGCCGTCACTCACCCGCCAACGGTTCCAGGGCTTGCCCCCGGCCGGCAGAGGATGGAGGGAATCCGATTGACTCATGACACGACCTTGTTTCGTTGCTTGCTCAAAGAACCCGCCTTGGAGCACCGGCGCAGAGGGACGCCGATACCCCCCTGGCGGGAAATAAACTCAGAAGCGGAACTGCGCGCCAACGCCGTAGGTATCGGCATCGCCAATGATCTCGATGTCGTCGTGCATGAACACGGCGTAAAGATCCAACTGCTTGGCCAGTGGATAGCTGTAGGCCATGGACCAGGTATCGCGCTCCGTTTCCCAGGCTCCGGTAAAATCGGAATAGCCATAGGAGCCCAGCACCGAACCACCCCCTGCCGGCACCGCGAAACTGAAGACATAGGTATCGGTGTCGACGTCACCGTTGAGAGTATCGGTGGCCAGATTCTGGTACTGAGCAAACAGTTTGATAATGTCGAAGTCATACGCGACCCCGACCATCACCGCGTCCTGATCGGTGGCGTCCGGAATAGCACCGTACTCGCCGGCGCTGACATCGCCGACGGCCAGCGCCCCCTGTTTGATACTGTGCGCGGCGACGGTGGCCATGAACTTGCCATTGCGGTAAACCGCGTTACCACCGACCTTGTTCTCACCGTGTTCGTCTTCTTCCTCGCCGAAGGCGTACATCAAGGTGGCGGTCAGACCGCCCATCTCCGGGGTGGTGTAGGCCAGGGAGTTACTCCAGCCGGAGTCCCCCATGATCGGGCCATAGTTACCCCCCTGGAAGGAATGCAGGATGGAGGGTGAAAAGGTGAAGGAACCGCCCAGCGAGTTACTGAACACCATTGGCAGGTAATACGGCGCGGTATTTCGTCCCGCCTTGATGGTGCCGAAATCGCCGGTGGCACCTATATAAGCACTGCGAGCGAAGAATTCGTCACCACCATAGCGTCCATCCTCCGCGTTATCCGGACGGAAGAACATCTCCGCCGCGGCGATGCCGGTAATCCCCGGGGTCAAATCCATGCTGGCCTTGAACCCCAGAAACGAGGTGGCCATACCACCCGCGTCCATCTTGAGGGTGTCGTCCCCCGTGGTTTTGTTACCCGCGCTACCTGCCCAGAGATCAAGCAGACCGTAGAATGAGACTTTCGCGTCGGCGGACACCGGGCCGGCGGCGGACATCAGCGCGGCGGCACCCAGAATGATTGCAGCTTGTTTCTTCAGTTTCACGTCTATTCCTCGTCAAATCAGCCAGGACATACCCGCCACTCATGAGGCCGGTGGGCATCCGGTGATTCCGAAGGTTTCACCGTTCCCTTACCGCACCTGCCTCCTCATGACTGGAGTCCGATACCAAAAATGCTCTTCGTTCCCCTAGAGCAATGTGCCGGCCCCTCAACAGCACGGCGCCGAATCCCGTTCGCATGTGCAACCGAATCGGTCTTGCATACAGAACATCGAAAACCTTTCAAAATGCATGCCACAAGGATTTAACGAGGAAAAACAACAGCTTATTGAATTTTAATTTTTTGTTTTTTTATTAACCTTACGGAAAAAACCAAAGACGCGCTTTAAAAGGGCAAGGAAGCCGTTATTTCGCCCCACCATAGGGCTTTTCCGTCTTCAAAATCGTCCACAACCGATACCTTTTTTAGTTCGCCGTGCATACAAAAAGGCATCGTTTTTGCCGCCGACCATCAGTATTCCGCCGTGAAATTCTCCGGACATTTTCTTGAGGCCTAAAAAGGTCTATCGCGGAATGAAGGGAAAGAGTGCCTCCATCGGGAAACGGTTCCGCACGGAGCCCTTCCATCCCGGTGGACTGGTTTGCTCGCGGTGGACAGGCCCCCTTTCCCAAAGCGGAGCCGTGTTACGCCTTTGTGGAACCTGCTTCACGACGTTCCTGAAAAGGCATAACACGGCTTCGCTGTCCATGATGGAAGGTAAGACCGTTTGGCTCTAAACATCGATGAACCAAAAAAAACCGGGGCATACCCCGGTTAAAGAAGGTGCATTGGGAAAGGCGCTACTGAACCGCAACCGCCTGGGTTTCGTGATCTTCTATCAGGCTCTGAATCATGCGCCGCATCACCAGTCCCGGCTTATCCGACACCATATGCCGTTCGTCACGGGGATCCAGAGGCACATCCGCGTCAGTACTTTCGAGAACGTGCTTATCCTCCAGCGTCACCTTGCGATCAAAGGCCAGGATCGCGGCTTCATCAATACCGGCACCATCATCTTCCTGGAAACAGAACTGCACCACCTGGGAACGGTTATCGGCCAACGGCACCTGACAATTGATGATCACGTGAGCTGGCCCGTCGGCATAGTTGATACGCAACCGGCAGATAAACGGGGCATACCAACTGCAGTCCAGGAAACGTTCGTTGTTTCGATCCTGAGCATGATGCGCCTGCTTGACCCCCAGTCTGCCGGTATAGTGAAAACCACCGGGAAACTCCTCGATCTTCGCGTCCTCGGCCACCAGATGCTCGGGACTGCCAAAGGTTCCCAAATGCACGTAGCTGGGATGTGCCATATCCAGCTCGTTTTCCATCACCCGCAGGCCGGAAACCCGCCACTCCTCGTAGAACTCATGGATCAGGACGAAGCGATCATCGGCGGCCTCTGGAAAGTCCGGAATATCGAACAGCGGTTCCTCCAGCGCCACCCAGGCATAACCGTACTTCTCCCGGCAGGAGAACGCCTTGACCCGACGTTTCGGCCCCGGATCACGATCCGGCATCTGTGGCACCAGCACACATTGCCCGTCCCGGTTGTAGCGCCACCCGTGATAAGGGCAGGCAATGGCATTGTCACACACTTCGCCAAGGGACAAGCGAGCGGTGCGATGACAGCACCGGTCCTCCAGTGCCGCCGGAACGCCGTCATCATCGAGAAACAATGCCAACGCCTGGCCGAGCAACTCAAACCGCCGCGGCCCCTGTTTCAGTTCCGACATCGGTATGACGGGGTACCAGAAACAGCGAAATACCGCGTGCTCCATAACATTCACGGGGATATCTCCTTTACATCAACGGTCAATGTGTCAGTGGCATCCCTCGACGGTCGAAAGGTCAGGCCGAGCAGGAACGAGGCCACCGTGGCCAGCAGTAAAAAAAACAGCGCCACGGAAAAGCCGAAGCCATCCCGCAATACGCCAAACAAAAGCGGTCCGCCCGCCCCCATTAGCATGCCGAATCCCAGCACCATGGCGGAAAGCCGGCCCGCCTCCGTCGGCGTATGGGCATAATCGAGCGGCAGCGTCAGGGCCAGAGGAAAAGAGCCCCCCAGTCCGAACCCGGCCAGCATCACCCAACTGCCGCCGCCCCAGGTTGGCGCCCAGCACAAACCGGCCAGTCCCACCGCCAGTAATGCCAGTGTCAGGGCCAAAGCCGGCCGCCGGTCCAATTGCAGTTGCGCGATCGGAGGCACCAGTAAAGCGCCGGCGATTTGCGCCGTGGTGTACGCCACCAACATGGCTCCACCCTGTTCCTGAGTAAATCCAAGCGCCATGTAGAACGGCGCCAGCCAGGCCAGCAACGTCATGTAGGCCAATGAACCGGTTCCCAGAAACAACGCCATCCGCCAACCGATAGCACTACACCAAGGCATGCTCATCGCTCCGGGGTCCGTGAGTACCCGCAGTCGGCCCGGCCACAGCAGCGCCGCCAGCAGCGCCGGCAATGCCCAGACCGCCAACGAGGCCCGCCAGGACCCCAGGGAGCTGATCGCCAGAGGCGCGGCGACCGCCCCCAGGGCCGCCCCCAGGTTCATGGCCGTGGTGTAGCCTCCCATCATCAGTGCCGCCCGGGACGGGAAATACCGCTTGATCACTACCGGAATCAGCACCTGACCACAGGCGATTCCCAATCCGGCCAGCGCCGTCGCCAAAGCCAGTATTGGTAGCCAGTCACCGGCCCAACGCAGGGCGCAGCCCACCGCGATCAGCAGCAACGCCAGACGCATGCCAGCGCCGACACCGAGCCGGGCGATTACCCAGCCACCAGCCAGAGAAACCAACCCCATGCACAGTGTGGGTATCGCCGCCAGGGCCCCGGCCAGGGTACTGGACAGCCCCAGATCCATGCGAATCACTTCCAGATTGGTGCCGAGCGTGGTCAGTAGCGGACGCAGGTTGAGGCCCGCCAGCAGCACCATCAGCGCCAACCACCACAACGCCGGACGCTTTGCCAGAGGCGTTTGCTGCGCCGGATTCATCACTGCAATTCCGCCGTGGCCATGGCGGCCCGCTCTCGCAAAGCTTCCATATCCAGTCCCGGAATAGTCCCGTTCTCCACCACCGGTTTGCCGTTCACCAACAGATGGCGCAACGATGCGCTGCCTCCCGCGCACACCGGCGCCACCGCCACATCGTGCACACCGAAGTAGCGCGGCTGATCCAAATCATAGATAGCCAGATCCGCGGCGCCGCCAACGTTCAGTGCGCCGATGCCCTCCAGTCCCAGCACCCGGGCGCCACCCCTGGTACCCCATTCGATCACCTCCTCGGCGGTAACGGCATCGGCGCCGCCATTGGCCCGATGTACCATCCATGCCAGATGCGCTTCCTGAATCATGTCAGCGGCTTCATTGGAGGCGGCGCCATCCACCGCCAGCGATACCGGAATCCCCAGGCGTGACATCTCAGGGGCACGGGCGATGCCGCTGCCCAGGCGGCAATTGCTTTGCGGGCAATGGGCGATCCCGGTGCCGGTTTGCCGTAACAGCGGCAGCTCGTCGTCCGCCACATGAACCATATGGGCCAACCACACATCGTTCCCGAGCCATTCGTTTTCGGCACAGAATTGCACCGGCGTCATGCCGTGCACTTCCCGGCAGTAGGTAACGTAGTCCCGCGTCTCCGACAGGTGACTGTGCAACCGAACCCCCATGGATCGGGCGGCCCGGGCCAGCTCCCTGAGCACCGCGGGATTCACCGAAAAGGTCGGCGTGGTTGGCGCCATCACCACCTGTTGCATGGGAGCGGGCCCCGTCTGGTGATAGCGTTCGCGTAGTCGCTGCACATCGTTGATGATGTCGTCGACACTCTCCGGTTCCAGATTGTTTGGATAACCCGGGTGCCGTCCTTTCTCCGTGGCGCCGCCACGACACAATACGAATCGCAGTCCCAAACGATCCGCCACCTCGAACAGCACATCCCCCATCTCACTGTCGAGGCCGGCGTAGTAGATGTAATGATGATCGGCACAGGTGGAGGTGCCGGAGAGCAACAGTTCCGCCAACCCCACCATCGCCGCCGTTTCCAGATGACGATCGCGAATGCGGGTAAGGCGCGGATAAGGCACCGCGCCGAGCCAGCCGAACAGCGGCTCGTTGATGCCTTCCGGCACCGCCTTCAGCAGACTCTGGAAAAGGTGGTGATGAGTGTTGATCCAACCCGGGTAGACCACGCAGCCACGCGCTTCGATTACCCGTTCATCAGCGGCGGGGATCAACCCCGCCGCCATCTCCTGAATCACACCATCACGGATACGCAGATCCACCGCTCCCGCCCGGGCCTGATCCCCAGGAAGACCGGTCATCACCGCTTCGGCGCCGCGAATCAGCAGGTCGCTCATGACGCCTTTTCCTTCATCGGAATGCGGGCCCCGGAAACGCGCGCTTCTTCCTCACCAAAGCGGGCCAGCAGCGCCATCAGCATCTTGCGCATCACCATGCCCGGTTGATCGGAAGGCATATGACGTTCCTCGCCGCTGGCGGTATCCAGAGGAGCATCGTGATCTGTGCTTTCCAGAACCCTTTTGTCCTCTTCGGTTACCTGACGATCAAAAGCGATGATCTGTTGCGCGGGCGCATCCTCCTCGGAGTCACTGCGGTAAGCCCACTGACAGATCATGGAATGCTCATCGTCGATCGGCGTGGCGTAGGTGATGATCGCGTGCACCAACCCATTGGGGTAACGGATATTGAGCTTGCGACCGAACGGCATGAACCATTTGCTGGTCATGTGGCGCTCGGTGGTATCGCTGTCCATCTTCAACAGCTTTTTCTGCAACGGCGGGTTGTTCACCGGTGCCACGGTTTCGAAGCGGAAGCCAAAGTCCTCCTCGACGATGTTGAGCCTGGCCGGGATCGGTTTGTCGAACTGACCGAAGCTCTCCCGGTGCACGAAGCTGAAGTGGGCGTTGTCGAAAGAATTCTCCATCAGACGCAGGCCGGCGGTGCGCCAGACTTCATAAAACTGATGGATCACCCGGTAACCGGGTTCGTTTGCTTCCGGCATGTGAGGAATATCGGTTAGCGGGTCACCGAGACACACCCACACGTACCCGTAACGAGCCTCGGCATGGAAGGCACGGACCTTGGCACGGCCCGCCGGGCGATCAGGCGTCTGTGGAATGCGGACACAGCCACCACCACCGTCATAGGTCCAGCCGTGGTACGGACAGACAATGTTGTCGCCCTCCACCCAGCCCAGGGACAAACGCGCGGTACGGTGAGCACAGCGGTCCTCGGCGGCGTGCGGATCGCCTTCGGAATCGAGCCACAGCACCAGCTCTTCGTTCATCAGCCGGAAGGGCTTCGGACCATCGTCAAGTTGTTCCAGTGGCATCACCGGATACCAGAAACGACGCAGTACGGGTTGTTGAGTTGCAAGCATGGCCAATCTCTCCAGTCGGGGCCCGCTCCACGTCCGGTAGCACTGCCGTAACGGCAGCGGGCCCAGGCGAGGCAGCCCCCGCCCTCTGGGTCAGGGCCGGCTTGTCCTCAGGTAAGGTGACGAGTCATGCACCGCTTTGTGCCTCGCCACCATGAACACATAGCGGTATACCGCCATGTCAAAAAATGTATGCAGTTACCATGCCATCAAATCGGGCGGCTATGGCATCACTGGCGGATCGGGCAGGAATTCCACGCTATAGGCCTGTTTATAATCCATACCCTCCGGTACCAGACCGGCCTTCGCCATGAAGTCGAAGGTGGCTTTCCAGCGGTCATCCGTCATCACCCCAAGCCCTTCGCTAGCGGCATCACCACCGACCACCAGGCCATACTCCTTGATCTTGCCGATGCCAAAGGCGATCTGGGCATCGGTCATCTCCGGGTTATCCTTCTTGATCAGGACATTGGCCGGCGCTGGATTTTCAAAGTAGCTCTTCCAGCCCTCCATGGACGCCCGCACGAACTTACGCACCACCTCAGGGTTGTCCTCGATCATTTCCCGGGTGGTTTCGATGGTTTGAGCGTAAGGGGGATAGCCGTAGTCAGCGAACAGGAAGATGGATGGCGTGACACCGCCTTGCTCCATGGCGAATGGCTCCGAGGTCACATACCCCTGTTGCACCACGGTCTTATCCGCCAGGAACGGCGCGACACTGAAGGTATAGGGGCGAATCATGTCATCTGAAAAGCCGAAACGCTGCTTCAGCCAGGGCCAGAAGGTCTGCTGAGCACCGGAGAAAACGTACACCGGCTGCCCCTTTATCTCCTCCAGCGAGGTGATGTGAGGGTGCGCCAGCAATGCCTGCGGGTCGCTTTGGAAAGGCGCCGCCACGGTCACCACCGGCATGTCCTGATTCACCGAGTTGAGGTTGCGGATCGGATAACCCATGGTGAAATCCTGCCGCCCGGCAAGAAGAAGCTGCAAGTTGTTCACTTGCGGCCCGCCCATTGTGATGGTCACATCGAGTCCGTACTTCTCGTAGATCCCGGTGGCCTTGGCCTGGTAGAAACCACCATGTTCCGCCTGGGCGAACCAGTTGGTGCCAAAAGTGATCTTGGTCAACGGCGGCTGCGCCACCGCCAGAGCCGGAATCAATAAAGCACAGCACAGCAAAAACCCGCGCAGATGTTCAGCCGGAAAGCCCGTCCAGGTCTTAAGGGAAAATGCCATCATCGTTCTCCTTTTCACCAACAGAGGCAGGTGTCCTAGGGAAGTACCGGTGTTTGCGGCAGGAATTCCAGGGTGTAAGCCTTGTGGTAATCCGCGTCGCCATCGACCAGGCCCGCTTCCACCATGAAGTCGAACGTCTTCTTCCAGCGTTCATCGCTCATGTAACCAATGCCCTTCTCCCCCGCATCCCCGCCGGTGACGATGCCGAATTCCTTCAACTTCTCGATACCGAAAGCCAGTTGTTCATCGGTCATTTGCGGATTGTCTTTCTTGATCAGGGCATTACCTGCTTGCGGGTCCTGCAGGTAACTCTTCCAGCCTTCCAGGGTGGCCTGGACAAATCGGCGCACCACATCCGGCTTTTCCTCGACCAGATCCCTGCGGGTTTCCAATGTCGCCGCATAGGGTGGATAACCATGATCCGCGAACAGGAAAATATTCGGTTTGACGCCACCCTTTTCCGCGGCGAAAGGCTCGGAGCTGATATACGCCTGCTGCACCAGCTCTTTGTCAGCCAGGAAGGGACCCAGACTGAAGGTATAGGGCTTGGCTTGGTCGTCGGTAAAACCGTATTCAGCTTTCAGCCAGGGCCAGTAGGTGGTGCGCGCCGAAGTGGATATCAGCACGGTGTGCCCTTTAACGTCTTCGAGCGATGCCACCTGCGGATGGGCGATCAGTCCCTGGGGGTCTTTTTGGAAGGTCCCCGCCACGGTTACTACCGGGAGCCCCTCCTTCACCGCATTGATATTGCGGATCGGATACCCCATGGTGAAGTCGTACTGCCCAGCCACCAGCAACTGCAGGCCATTCACTTGGGGCCCACCCATTTTGATGTTCACGTCGAGACCGTACTTCTTGTAAATCCCCGTGGCTTTGGCCTGATAAAATCCGCCGTGCTCCGCCTGCGCGTACCAGCTGGTGCCCATGGTCACCTTGTCGTCGGCTTGAACACCGCCCGCGACGCTCCCCACAATCGCCGCCATGACCACCCCCAGGCCAGTGCGACGATATCCGAACAGATGCTTTAAAAAACCGAATGACATGATTTCAGACTCCACAAAAAAGTATTGATCGGCCCTCGGCTTTGTATGCAAGCAACCTTCGTGCCGCCTTTTACGGCCACAAAAAGGAGCGTGAGGCATGCCCCTTTTCAGGGCTCCCGGTTGGCGGCAGCCAGTTCCACCGATGCCGGCTCCGGACGTACCTGCGCGGCCAGTCGCGCCACCCGCGCCCCCAGCGCGCGGGCAATCGCCTTCTCGTTATCGTCCACGGACCAGGTGCCATCGAAACCAGTGACCGCCGAGGCGCCATAGGGGGAGCCGCCCTTACGTGTGCGCACCAGCGCGGGAACACTATGCGGTACACCGGCAATGATCATCCCGTGCTGCATGAATGGGAGCAGCAGGGATAGCAACGTCATCTCGTTACCGGAATGCATGCCACCGGTGGAGGTGAAGGCGGCGCCGACCTTGCCGATCAGAGCGCCTTCCCGCCACAACGGGGCCACTTCGTCGATAAAGGCGCGCAACGGCGTACTCATCAGGCCGTAGCGGGTAGGCGCCCCCCAAACAATCCCCTTGGCCCAACGCAAATCGTCCACCGTGGCGCGGGGCAGTTCACGATAGATTCGTTGTGCCTCCCGGTAGTCGGCTCGCTCACTATCGACACTGAATTCCGGCTCGCTCAGTTCCACCCGGCAGAGCCGGACCCGGGCGCCACTGCTGCCCGCCCCCTCGGCGATTTCCCGTGCCAGCGCCAGGGTGCTGCCGTAGCGGGAGTCGCAGATCACACACACGGTGGCGCTGTCCGGATCAATCGATGTCATCGCACAATCCTCAGAAAAAATGTATACAGGCAACTCTCGTGCCACGGCGAAAATAGCCTGCTCCCCGATAAAATCTTGCTGGATTGGTGCGTTATATTTGTGCGTCCGCCCTTTTTTTGATCACGGTTTCACGTCTCTTCATCTACCTTAAGGAAGCGCTTCCCTCCCTTTCCACCAAGCGATATGGTTCTCTCCGGATGTATACATTAGGGATTTCCGACCATGCCAAAGACTTTGCTGATCCGGTCCAGCCTGCTGACGCCACTGGATGCCAACCACTGGCGATACATCAGCGACGGCGGCCTCTTGATCAAGGCCGGGCGCATCGTCGACGTGGACCGGATCGAGCGATTCGCCGACGGCCGGGATCAGAACACTCTGGAACTGGATGGCCTGCTGGTCCCCGGTTTCGTGGACGTCCATATTCATTGGGTACAACATCATGTTCGCGGACGCTTCCAAACCGACCTGATGGAATGGCTGCGCGAACATATCTGGCCGGAAGAAGCGGGCTTTGAGCATGCCGGAATCGCCCACCGTCACGCGCGGGCTTTCTTCGGCGACACACTACGCGCCGGCACCACCCTGGGCATGGCCTATTCCAGCCCGCACGACGGTGCCCTACGCATCGCCGCCGAGCACGCCAAAGGCGACTGGATCCTGGGCAACGCCATCATGGAAAAATGCGCTCCGGAGCCGCTCTGCAAGGCCAGCCCGGATAATGCCGATGCCGTGGCGCCGTTGTTGAAGGAGCTGGGCACCGCGCGCTACGCCATTACGCCGCGCTTCGCTCTCAATTGCAGTGCCCGGCTGATGGGTGAGCTGGGAGAACTGGCACGACGCACCGGCGCCTTCGTGCAGACGCATTTATCCGAATCCCCTCAGGAAATCCGGGAAGTCCAACAGGCCTTCCCCGAGGCGCGGGATTACACCGATGTTTATGACCGGGCCGGGCTGTTGACCCCACGCACCGTGCTCGGTCACTGCATTCATCTTTCGCAACGCGAGTACCACACGCTCGCGCAGCGGCGCAGCTGGATCGCGCACTGCCCGTCAAGCAACGAAGCCCTGGATAGTGGTCGGATGGACCTGGAAGCAGTACGGCAACACCAACTGCGGTTCGCCCTGGCATCGGACGTGGGCGCGGGGCCAAGTCACAGCATGCTGCACGTCATGCAACGTTTTCTGGACCAGCATCGGGCCGCCGGTGTGCCGGTAACCGCGCGGGAAGCGCTCTACCGAGCTACCCAGGCCGGCGCGGATTGTCTTGGGCGAGGCCTCGAAGCCGGCAGTCTGACCGCGGGAAAAAGGGCGGACTTCGTTCTGCTGCCCCGCCCGGTTGGCAAAGCCGGCATCGAGGATTGGTTTGAGGAATTACTGCGCGGCGACGCCACCGATCTGGAGCAGCGCCCATTACAGACCTGGCTCGGCGGTACTCCGGTTTCACCCGGTCCGATCATACAGACGCAGTAACGCGATACGATTCACCTGCTCCACCGCGGTCCCGCGTTCCTGTTCCGGGTCGTGCTCCAGGCGGGCGGCAAAGGCATCCAGAATGTCTCCTCTGTGCAATCCCTTTACCGCGATAATAAAGGGAAAACCGAAACGCTTTTGGTAAGCGTCGTTCAGCGCCTGAAAGCGGGCGTATTCTTCCGGCGTGCACTGGTCCAGGCCAGCGGAAGCCTGCTCCGCGCTGGAGTCCCGGGTCAGCTCACCAGCCAGGGCGGCTTTGCCGGCCAGGTCCGGGTGCGATCGCAACACGCTCAGCTGGCAGTCCGGATCCGCCGCGCGAAATACCCTCCCCATCACTTCCGCCAGTCCTTGCGGGGTGTCCTGCGGTTCGCCGAGCCCCAGTTGGTAAGCCTTTCTGGCAATCCATGGAGAATGTTCATACACATCACCGAACCTGGCGACGAAGCCGGCTTCGTCGAGCCGGCTCGGGCGAGGTGTCAAAAGAACGTTTTTGTCAGCCATGATGCTCCATCCAATGTCGGGCGATATCAATGCGCCGGGCGAGCCACACATTCTTGTGGGCACGCAGATATTTCAGGAACCGCTCCAGCGCCGCGGCGCGGCCCGGACGCCCCGCCAACCGGCAATGCAAACCCACCGACAACATGCGCGGCTGCTCCGCCCCTTCTTGATACAGCACATCGAAAGCGTCCCGCAGATATGTGAAAAACTGATCACCACTGTTGAAACCGCCGGGGCTGGCGAAGCGCATGTCATTGGCATCCAGCGTGTAGGGCACCACCAGATGCCGTTGCCCGGACACCTGCGTCCAGAACGGCAACTCATCGCTGTAGTCATCGGCGTCATAGAGAAAACCGCCATGTTCCACTACCAGCCTGCGGGTATTCGGGCTGGTGCGTCCGGTGTACCAGCCCAGCGGCGGTGTGCCGGCGGCGCGCGTCAGCGCCTCCATCGCGCGACCAATATGTTCCGCCTCCACCGCCTCCGGCACATATTGATAGTCAATCCAGCGATAGCCGTGACTGCAGATTTCGTGCCCCTCTTCCACCATGGCGCGAATGACTTCCGGATGCCGCTCCGCCGCCATGCCCACGGCGAACACGGTGAGCGGAATCCGATAGCGCTGAAACAGCTTCAACAAACGCCATACCCCGACCCGGCTACCGTATTCATAGAGCGACTCCATGCTCATATGACGTACGCCTTGGCGCGCGTCGGCACCAACCATTTCCGATAAAAAAAACTCCGAAGCCGGATCACCGTGCAGGACGCAATTCTCCCCGCCTTCTTCGTAATTAAGTACGAACTGCACCGCTACCCGAGCCTCATCGGGCCAGCGTGGGTTCGGCGGACAAGCTCCATAGCCAATCAGGTCACGGGGGTAAGACAGATAAGACATGTTTGCCTCCACTCTGGCACCAATCATGCATGTATACATTTTGAACTAGTTATTGTCGACATTGTTCTTGAACACAGGAGCACACATGGGCCGATTGACCACCCACGTTCTGGACACCTGTAATGGTTGTCCCGCCGCCCACCTCGATCTCCAATTGTGGCGAATGGAGGGCAATCAGGCCCGGCTGTTGACCGGATGCAAAACCAATGCCGATGGACGTTGCGACGCGCCGCTGCTTGAAGGCGTCACCATGGTAAGCGGGGAATACCAATTGCATTTCGCGGTGGGGAGCTACTTCGCCGCCCGGGGCATAGCCTTACCAGACCCGTCATTTCTCGATGACGTCGTGGTTCAGTTCGGCATCAGCAACACCACTGAGCATTACCATGTGCCGTTGCTGGTCTCCCCCTACGGCTACAGCACCTACCGCGGCAGCTGACGGGGGAGACCATGGAAGCGCATTTATACGAATGGGCCAATCTGCTGATCCGCTGGTTGCACATCACCGTTGGCATAGCCTGGATAGGGGCTTCTTTCTATTTCAATTGGCTGGAGAACCATCTGGAGCGAGAGGGCCCGAAATCACGGGGCGTCGCGGGTACTCTCTGGGCCATCCACGGTGGCGGCTTTTACTACCTGCAGAAATATCAGGTTGCGCCGGAGCAGCTGCCCGAACATCTTCACTGGTTCAAATGGGAGGCCTATTACACCTGGATGAGCGGCTTCCTGTTGTTGTTCGTGGTGTATTACCTGAATGCCGGAACCAATCTGATCGATCCTTCGGTGGCGGAGTTGTCCCCACTTACCGCCAGCCTGATCGGCATTGGCGTTCTGATTCTCTCCTGGCTGGTGTACGACGGATTGTGCCGCTCGCCACTGGGACGGCGCCCGGCGCTACTGGCGGCGGTGGGCCTTGTTTTGCTAGTGGCTCTGGCCTGGGGACTGAGCCAGATTTTCAGTGGCCGAGGCGCCTACATCCATGTCGGCGCCGCCATCGGTACCTGCATGGTCGCCAACGTCTTTTTCGTGATCATTCCCGGCCAGCGCGCCATGGTGGACGCCATGACCGTCGGTCGCGAGCCCGATGCCGCCAGGGGGCTGGCCGGCGCGCAACGCTCCAGGCACAACAACTATCTGACTCTGCCAGTGCTGTTCATCATGATCAGCAACCATTTCCCCGGCACCTACGGCAGCCACTGGAACTGGCTGATTCTGGCGTGCCTGATGGCGAGCAGCCTGTTGATTCGCCATTACTTCAACATTCGCCATCTGCCCCGGCCCGCCAAGATCGCCTTGCCACTGGCCGGCGCGGCCGGATTAATCGCGCTGATCTTACTGACCACGCCGGCCGGGCCGGCGCCAGCGGAGGCCGGCCTGCCACCGGTTCCGTTCTCCCGGGTGGAAAGTATCGTGAAAGAACGCTGTGCCGGCTGCCATGCGGCCCACCCGGATTTCGCCGGCTTCGCCACGCCGCCCAAGGGCGTGCGGCTGGATACACCGGCGCAAATCCGCGCCCACAGAACCCGGATCGGCCAGTTGGCCGTGACCACCTCGGTAATGCCACCAGGCAACATCACTCACATCACCGACGACGAACGCGCGTTACTGGCCCGTTGGTTGCAACAAGGCCCGGAACACGATTCGGAAAACAGTCAGACGGAATAACCCGGCCATGACCGGAACCATGGAGCCCCAATGACGGACACCAACATCGCCTACCCGAATCTCGCCGCCGCCCGGCTGGGCACGGAGATCGTATCGGTTACCGACCAGTTCTTCGCCAGCGCCGAACGCATGCTGGCGGAAACGCCCCCCCGATTCATCGCCGACAAATTCGACGATCACGGCAAATGGATGGACGGCTGGGAAACCCGCCGACGCCGCGGCCCCGGACACGACAGTGCGATCGTGCGGCTGGGCGCCCCCGGTGACGTCCACCAGCTGGAAATCGATACCGCCCACTTCACCGGCAACTACCCCATGGCCGCTTCCGTGGACGCCTGCGTCCTCGGCACTGGCGAGGACCCGGCTTCCGCCCATTGGCGGCCCCTGCTGACCATCACCGCTCTGCAAGGCGACCATCCCCACCACTTCACCTTGCCCGCGCCACGGCATGCCACCCACGTTCGCCTGAATCTCTATCCCGATGGCGGCGTGGCGCGCTTTCGTGTGCTGGGCCGCCCGCGCGTGGAGTGGGCCGGCTTTGCCGCGAACCAGGAAGTGGAACTGTCGGCGGCCCGGCTTGGCGGCCAGGTTCTGGCCCTGAGCGACGCCCACTATGGCTGGCCGCACTCGCTGCTCTATCCCGGCCGGGGCCTGAACATGGGGGACGGCTGGGAAACCCGCCGACGCCGTGAACCGGGTTTCGACTGGTGTGTGATCGGTCTGGGCCACCGCGGCCGGATCACCGCACTGGAAGTGGACACCGCCTTTTTCAAAGGCAACTTCCCGGCTCAAGTGTCGGTGCAGGCCGCCAACCTGGAAGACCATGCAAACGCCGCCCTGCTGCGCGCCTCCAGCATGTTCTGGCCGACACTGCTGGCGCCGCAACCGCTCGGCCCCGATGCCATACACCGTTTTCAGGATCAGTTGGAAACCCTGGATGCGGCGACTCATGTTCGTCTCAACATGCACCCGGATGGCGGCATCAGCCGCTTCCGCGTATTCGGTCAAATTCAATGATCGCCCAGGAGCTGATGCTGGAACCGCTGACGGCGGAAGCGTTCGCGCCCTTCGGCGACCTGATCAACAGCCATGCGCGGGACTACTTCCTGATCAACGATGACCAATGCCGGCGCTACCATCGCCTGGCCAAAGTGGAGACCGGCACGGACGGAGACGCTATTCTCAGTCTGTTCCGGCCTCGGCCGATCTCACTGCCGCACACCCTGGCCCTGATGGAACGCCACCCTCTCGGCAGCCAGGCGTTCGTGCCGCTGGCTGGCCAGCCTTATATCGTGGTGGTGGCGCCACCCGGACCACCGCCGGCGGCGACGGACCTGCGCGCGTTTCTGATCAGCGACGGCAGCGGCGTCAACTATCACGCGGGCACCTGGCATCACCCTCTTCTGGCCTTACCGCCGGGGGGGGATTTTCTGGTCGCGGACCGGGAAGGCCCCGGCAACAACTGTGAAGAACATCTTCTGACGGGTGTCCGCCTTCCGGTTGCACCCGAATAAGGGTCTGTATACATTCCGGTAGTCCCCAAAATAAGGAATAACGGTACCCATGGCTGTCGATCCCCATACGGACAAACAAACCGCCGCGTCGCTGGGCGCCGTGAACGCCAATAGCGGCCGGGGATCACGCAAGGCCACCGACCAGACCATCTACGATTCCATCTATCAGGCGGTGCTGACGCAGCGGCTGCCTCCCGGCTCGAAACTACCAGAAGTGGCGTTAAGTGAACTGTTCGGGGTGAGCCGCTCCATCGTGCGCAAAGCCTTGACGCGGCTTGCCTCCGATCACGTCACCGAACAAAGCCCCAATCAAATGGCGGTGGTGGCCAGACCCGGCATCGAGGAAACCCGGCAGATTTTCGCCGCCCGCCGCCTGGTGGAAGGAGAAGTCACGCGCCTGGTGGCCGGCACCCTGGGCAAAGCGGAAGCACAGACGCTGCGAAAGCTGATCCGGGAAGAAAAGAGTGCCCATGAGCGTGGTCAGGATCAGCATCGCGTGCACTGCTCCATGGCAATCCATCAATACCTGGCTCGCCAATGCCCCAATCAGGTGCTCGGCAAGATGATGCTGGAACTGGTATTGCGCACGTCCATTGTCATCGCCCTATACAAAGCCCCGGGCATTACCGCCTGTTTTCTCGGCAACGACCACGGCCGCCTGGCCGACCTGATCATCAAGGGCAAGGCGGAACAGGCGGCACAACTGGCGCGGGAACACCTGAATACCCTTGAAAGCCTGCTGGATCTGGACGAGCCCTCCGCCGACATCGATCTGGCAAGCATCTTGCGTTACCCCTGAAGTCAAGCTGACCGCCGCTTCCGACGACGGCCCCGCTGCCGGGATTGAGTGTGCGCCACCGTCAGCGGTATACAAGTCAGTGTACGTTCTTTCGGGTGATCCCCGGATCACGCTGCGTCCCTTTTGTTTTTCCGTTTTTTTAAAAAGGAGCCCGGGGCAATGAGCCGCACTCTGCTACTGAAGAACGCCACGGTGGTGGCGACCATGGACGACCACGGCACCGAGATCCGCGATGGCGCCGTCCTCATCGAAGACAACCGCATTCGCGCGGTCGGACCGAGCTATACCCTGCCCCGGGAGGCGGACGAAACCATCGATCTCAGTGGCCACGTGCTGATGCCGGGTCTGGTCAACACTCACCACCATATGTTCCAGAGCCTGACCCGGGCTTTACCGGCGGCGCAGAACGCCGAGCTGTTCGACTGGCTCGATGCCTTGTTCCCGATCTGGGCCAAGATCACTCCGGAAATGATGACGGTGTCGGCGCAAACCGCCATGGCGGAACTGATGCTGTCGGGATGCACCACTGCCGCCGATCACGCCTATTTCTATGTCAACGGCGGCCGCCTGGAGGACAACATCGAGGCGGCTTCGATCATGGGCCTGCGCTATCACGGTGTCCGCGGCGCCATTACGCTGGGCAAAAGCCAAGGCGGCCTGCCACCGGATCTGGTGGTGGAGAAAGACGAGGACGCCGTGCTCAAGGAAATGCAACGGGTGGTGGAAACGCACCACGATGCCAGCGCCGATGCCATGTTACAGGTGGCTCTGGGGCCATCGTCACCGTTCACGGTATCGCCGGATTTGATGCGCCAGAGCGCGATCCTGGCACGCGACCTTGGCGTGCGGTTGCACACTCATACCGCCGAGAACGGCAAGGACCTGGCGTTCAGCCAGCAACGTTATGGCATGACACCCGCCCAGTTCGCCGAGGAAATGAACTGGGTCGGCGATGACGTCTGGCACGCGCATTGTGTTCATCTGGATGATCACGGCATCCAGCTGTTCGGCCGTACCGGCACCGGCGTGGCGCACTGTCCCTGCTCCAATATGCGCCTGGCATCGGGCCACGCCCCGATCCGTCGCATGCTTGATCACGGTGTGCGCGTCGGTCTCGGCGTGGACGGCTCCGCCTCCAACGACGGTAATGATCTGCTCGGCGAAGCGCGCCAGGCCATGCTGGTGGCGCGGGTACGCGACGAAGATCCCACCGCCCTGTCGGCTCGCGAGGCCCTGCGGCTGGCCACCCGGGGCGGTGCCGAAATACTGGGGCGCGGCGATCACCTGGGCCGCATTCAGACCGGCTACTGCGCCGATCTGGTGGCCTGGAAATTGGACGACATCGCCTTCGCCGGTGGTCTGTCCGACCCACTGGCGGCACTTTTATTCTGCGCGCCCCGGCGGGTCGCCCTGAGCATCGTCAACGGCAAGACGGTGGTGCGTGACGGGCAGCTCACCACGGTGGAAGTACCGCGCCTGGTGGAGCGGCACAATCAACTGTCGCGGACACTGATCGACGGCTAGAGGGAGTTCCGATGAGCACACGGTTGCGCGTTCATTCCCCGGCGGTGGTGTACTTCGACGCGGTGCGCCGCGCCGGCTCCATCCGTGAAGCGGCACGGCGCCTGTTCGTGGCTTCCTCCGCGGTCAACCGGCAGATCCTGAAACTTGAGGACGAAGTCGGTACACCGCTGTTTGAACGCCTTCCCGGTGGACTCAGACTGACCACCGCCGGCGAAATCTTCGCCCGCCACGCCCTGGCCGTGTTACAGGACGCGGAACGGGCCCGCTCGGAGCTGGACGCGCTCAAGGGCCTGCGTACCGGTCATGTGGAAATCGCCACCGTGGAAGGCGTCACCTCGGATTTCATGCCCACCATCATTGAACGTGCCCGGGAGTACCTCCCGAAGGTGACTCTGGGCGTGGTCACCCTCGGCTCCCGCGACATTCCCGAAGCCGTCACCAGCGGTGCCGCCGACCTGGGCATGGCCTTCGCCCTGCAACGCAGCGCCGGCCTGCGCCAGATCATGGTGGGACGGTTCCGGCTTGGCGTCCTGGTGCCACCGGAACATCCCCTGGCCCCACGGCATGAAGTCAGCTTCGCCACCTGTGCGGAGTACCCTTTGATCCTGGCGAAGACCGACCTGTCGGTGTACCACCTGCTCAAACCCGCCATCGAGCGCGCCGGCATCGATGACAAAGGCGTGGTGCAATCCAATTCGGTGGAGCTGGGCAAGGAGCTGGCGCGGCGCGGTGTCGGTGTCACCTTCCAGACCCGCATCGGGTTGGAGGCGGAATTGGCATCGGGCGCACTCCGACATATTCCTCTCAATGACAATGGTCCGGTTTTCAGCGACCTCGGCATTTACGCCCGTACCGGCCGCTCCCTGCCGGTGGCGGCCGATGCCGTCGCAAGATTGCTGGCCGACGAACTGGCGGAGCGGGAACGCCGTGAGGCCAACGACATCGGTGAACCATTGACCGATTGATCCCCGGCGCCGCTGCCGGATCGGCATCGGCACGGTCGATATTCTCTTCTTTGGCACCGCCGGGGCACCGCGCACACTGGCAGGCAAGGATCGTCCGCCAGCGAGAGAAGTTCCATGACGAGCACCCTGCAAGCGCAAAAGGTTAATCAGCAGTCACTGCCGATCATCGATATCGGGGCCTTGATCGATGGTGACCAGAAACAACGCCGAACGGTGGCCGAGCAACTCAGAGCCGCCTGCCTCGACAAGGGCTTCTTCTACATTCGCAACCACGGTATCGAAGCGCGCTTTCAGGCGCGGGTGTTCACTACCGCCAAGGCATTCTTCGAACAGCCACTGGAGACCAAAAAACAGGTCGATAAAGCGCTTTCGCCCGCCAACCGGGGTTATGAACCGCTGCGCGGCCAGACTCTGGAAGCGGACGCGCCACCGGATCTGAAGGAAGGCTACTATATTGGCCGCGACCTGCCGGACGACCATCCAGCGGTACGTGCCGGCAAGTTCAATCACGGCGCCAATCAATGGCCACGGCACGCCGGTTTCCGTGAGACCATGGAAACCTACTTCGACGCCATGAACGATTTGAGCAGGCGAATCATGCAAGGGTTGGCGCTATCACTGTCCTTGCCGGAAGAGTACTTCGCTGATTTTTGCCATGAGCCAATGGCGGTCCTTCGTCTGCTGCACTACCCGCCGCAACCGGGTAATCCCGAGCCCGGTGAAAAAGGCTGTGGAGCCCACACCGATTTTGGCGGCATCACCTTACTGCTACAGGATGACAATCCCGGACTGCAGGTCTGGGATCAGGCCAGCCAGGGCTGGATTCACGCCGATCCCGTTCCCGGCACCTATGTGGTGAACCTGGGCGACATGATCGCCCGCTGGACCAATGACCGTTATCGCTCGACCCTGCATCGCGTGGTCAATCTGTCCGGCCGTGAGCGCTTCTCCGTGCCCTTCTTCCATTCCGGAAATCCGGATCATCTGGTGCGGTGCCTACCCGGCTGTCTTGCTCCCGGCGCCTCCCCTAAGTATCCACCGGTCACCGTCGAGCAGCACATGATCGACATGTATCAACGCACCTATAAGTAACTCACGTAACCCGATGAATCATGTCATTCTGATCCACGGCGCCTGGGCCGGTGCCTGGGTCTGGGAAGCCCTGTCGCCGCTATTGGAAAAAGGCGGCTGTCACGTCCACGCACTGGACTTACCAGGCAACGGCCATAACGACATTCCGCCGGACCCGGTGACGTTCGAGGACTGTGTCGCGTATGTGGAGGCCGAGCTTGACCGTCTTCCACAGCCGGCCTTTCTGGTCGCTCACTCCGGTGGCGGCGTGATCGCCACTCAGGCCGCGGAGAACCGGCACGCCAAGGTCGCCGGCATCGTCTATGTGGCCGGCATGATGCTGCCATCCGGCATCGGCTTCGCCGAATTGACCCGGCAACTGGTGGACCATCACCCGGCCGCCGCCGGTATCGGCCCCCACCTGATACGGAACACACGGCATCGCTGCAGCGAGGTGCCCGCCGCCGCCGCTTGCGACCTGTTCTTCCAGGACGTGAACGAGGCAACAGCCATGGCCGCCGCACGCCGGCTGACCCCGCAACCGGAACAGGTTCGCGCGGGTATCGCCCATTGGACCCCGGAGCGCTTTGGTGCTCTGCCCAGACTCTATGTGGAAGCCCGCCAGGACCGGTCCGTGGTACTGGCCGCGCAACGCTGGATGCAACAACAGGTGCCCGGTGGCGACCTTGTCTCCCTGAATACCGGGCATGTCCCACAATTATCTGAACCAGACCATCTCAGCGAAGTACTGCTGAGTTTTTTTCATCGCACCAAAGTCAGCACGACAAAAGGCATGCCCCTTGCATAGCCACTTCACAGGAAGATCGACACTACTTAACCCGGCGCGCCAGCCCAAAGGAGTTGCTCATGATGAATCGGTGTAAACGCTATTTTCTGGCGGTCTTTCTGGCTGGCGTCGCGGGCGGCGCCCAGGCGACGGATCAAATCCGCTGGCTCAACGACTGGTTGCCCGCCGGCGACAAGGCGATCATCTATCTGGCGGTGGACAAAGGGCTGTTCGCGGCCGAGGACATTAAGGTGGAAATCATGTCCGGGCGCGGCTCCAGCGATGTCGTCACCAAGCTGGCCACCGGTGCCGCCGATATGGGCACTGGCGGCTTGTCCGCGCTGCTGCAAGCCAAGGCCGGTGCCACTGTGCCGGTCACCGCCGTGCTTTCCGTTTATACCAAACAACCCGACGCGGTCTTTGTCAGCGCCGACTCCGGTATCGGAAGTCTGAATGACTTGAAAGGAAAGAATCTCGCCACCGCCACGTTCTCGGCTTCCAACGTCACCTGGCCGCTGGTACTGAAAGCCAACGGCATGTCACCGGACGATGTGCGCGTGACCAAGGTGGATCCCGGGGCCATGGGCCCGATGATGAGTACCGGCCGGGTGGACGGCACCATTAACTGGATCACCAAGCTGCCGGCCTTCAACGCCTTGATGGAGCAGGCCGGCAAGCAGATCCGGGTTTTACCCTGGTCTGACTACGGCTTTGACGGCTACGGCCTCTCGGTATTCGCATCCGATCGTCTGATCAAGGAAAAACCGGAACTGGTCAGGAAGGTGCTGGCCATCTATCGCCAGGCACAGCAGATGGCGATTGAAGATCCCAAACAGGCCGGCTCGGCGCTGAAAGCGAAGGTGGCGGAAGTGGATGCGAACGTGGCCGCCGAGGAATTTTCCGCCTCCATTCCGTTGATTCAAAACGAAATCAGTGAACGTGATGGCGCCGGCGTTTTCAATCCCGCCCTACTCGCCATCACCTGGAAGTGGGTGGCCAAGGCCCAGGGCCTGACGGAGGATACTCTTAATCCCGCCGACGCCGTCAGCGGAGACTTCATCAGCAAGTAGGCAAACACAACACAAGAGAGCGTTTCATTGCACGCGGGTCCGGGCTTTCCGGCCCGCGTTTTTTTGGATTTATCGGGGATCAGAGAAGTCGAGCCTCGGAGAGATAAATTCGGAGGCCACTACGAAGCCGCTGTGGGAAGCGGCCTTGGCCGCGAATGCCATCCGGGCTGCTGACCATTCGCTTGCAGACAAACTCCCACAGCGGCTTCGGACTCCATTCATGCCTTCTCAATTCACTTTGATGATACCGGTCCGGCAACACCCCGCGCGGAAATCTGTGCTTTTGGCGCGCATGTTGCAGTGCCCACACTATGATGACCACGTCGTGTGGCTTCGAACCCCCAAACCCGATGCGAGGTTTTCATGACGACCCAAGGCGATAACGACAGCCCGCGACCGAGCATTCGCTTCAACAGCGTGGGCCAGCTTTTCACGTCCTCCGATGGCGGCGTCATCAACGCCCTGGATGATGTCAGCTTCGACATTCATAAAAACGAGTTCATCGCCGTGATCGGCCCCTCCGGCTGCGGCAAATCCACGCTGCTCCGGGTGATCGCCGGGCTGGTGAAACCCACGTCGGGCCAGGCGGAGATCTACGGTCTGCCAGTGACCGAACCCCGCGAGGAAATCGGCATCGTGTTCCAGCAGCCCACCCTGCTGCCCTGGCTCAAGGTGATGGACAACATCACCTTCCCAATGAAACACAAATATGGCCGTGTCACGGCGGAAGAAAAAAACCGGGCGCGGGAATTGTTGGACACCGTCGGGCTTCGTGACTTCGCCCACAAACGTCCCGCCGAATTGTCCGGCGGCATGCAACAGCGGGTGGGGATCGCCCGCGCCCTGCTGCACGATCCGGATATCCTGCTGATGGATGAGCCGTTTTCCGCCCTTGACGCCCTGACCCGTGACGAGATGAGTTTCGAGCTGCTGCGGATCTGGACCGAGCGCCCCAAAACAGTGCTGTTCATCACTCACTCCATTCCCGAGGCTCTGCTGTTGGCGGATCGCATCCTGGTGATGTCCGCCCGCCCCGGGCGCATTCGCGAAATCATCAACGTGGGCCTGCCACGCCCGCGCACCATGAAAACCCTGTCGGAGCCACGCTTCCATGACATCGCCAACCATATCCGCAGCCAGGTCTTCAGCCATGCCGTCCTCGCCTGACTCCGCCGGGCGCGCTCTTCTGAGACTGCTGGACCGGGCAGCACCGGTCCTCGCCGCCTTGCTGTTGCTGCTGATCTGGGAACTTGGCTGCCGTCTTCTCGATGTCCCCGTCTACTTGCTCCCCCCTCCCAGCGCCATCGTTGAGGGCGCTCTGGCGGTCACCCTGGGAAGTTGGGCCGGCCATATCTGGGCAACGCTCCGAGTCAGCCTGCTGGGCTATGCGTTGGCGGTGGTGATCGGCATCCCGCTGGCGGTGGCGCTGGCCAACAGCCGCCTTCTGTCCCGAACACTGTACCCGATGCTGGTGGTGGTGCAGTCCACGCCCATCGTCGCCGTGGCGCCCATTATCGTGGTGGTTCTGGGCGCCGGTGACGCTCCCCGTATCGTCATTACCTTCCTGATCACCTTCTTTCCCATCGTCGTCTCAACCGTCACCGGATTAATGTCGACGCCCCCGGAACTGATTGAGCTGTCCCGTTCCCTGGGCGCCAGCCGCTGGCGTGAGATCCGCAACATTCAATTGCCCTTCGCGGTGCCACACATTTTTTCCGCGCTGCGCATTTCCATCACGCTGGCCATCATTGGTGCCGTGGTAGCGGAATTCGTCGCCGCCGAAAACGGGCTGGGGTTCTTCATCGCCTTCTCCACCTCATTCTTCAAGGTGCCGCAGGCGTTCGCCGCTCTGGCGGTTCTGGTTACCATCAGTCTGATCCTGTTCCGTCTGGTGGCGATGATCCAGAGATGGTGGTTTCCCTGGAGCCTGCCGAAATCCTGAAGAGGCCTCCGTCTTCTTCCCACCTTTTCATCGGGACACGAACAGCGAACATGAACGGAATAATCATGAGCAAAACAGACACATCCCCTCAATTGAATCACGAGTACTATATACAGAAGAGCTTCCTGGTCGCCGAACGGGCCTTGAATGACGGCGGCCATCCATTCGGTGCACTGCTGGTGGATGCCGATGGAGAGATCCTGATGGAACAGGAGAATGCCTTCCTGCCCCATCATGATATGACCGGACATGCGGAACGTGTGATCCTTACACGTGCGTCTCAAACCTACTCCCCGGACTTTCTTGCCCGATGCACGCTTTATACCTCCGCCGAGCCCTGTGCCATGTGCGCCGGGGCTGCCTATTGGGCCGGCGTCGGGCGCGTGGTCTACGGTCTTTCCGAGACGAAACTCAAGTCGATTACCGGTAACCATCCCGAGAACCCGACCCTGGACCTGCCTTGCCGGACGGTTTTCGCCGCCGGGCAGCGCTCCGTGCAAGTGATCGGACCACTACTGGAAGAAGAAGCCGCCGCTCTTCACTTGCGCTTTTGGAATCATAAGAAAGACTGATCAGTATGTGTTCCACACGTCATTATATCGTCACCTGACTGGTCCAAAGTGCCCTTCTTTTTCACGGCATCGATCCTGATGCCTTGATCCGGAGAGCACGTTCAATGTCTTTTCTTTTTCCCCGCAACACTCGCGCTTCCTTGTTGTCGGCCATCACCCTCGCCACTTTCCTGAGCGCCTGCGGTGGATCCGGAAGCAGCTCCTCGCCGGCTCCCGAGCCCACCCCCGAGCCGACTCCGGAACCGCAACCCACCGGTTCCTGGAGCGCCGGGGATCTGCATGTGCATACCTACCAATCCGACGACGCCCAGGTTTCCCTGGAGAGCGTTCTGGAGGATGCCTTTACCCGCTACGATCTGGACTGGCTCACCATTTCCAATCATCTGCGCACGTCCTACCGGGATCATGACGGCGCCGAGCTGGGAGAATCCATACCCTTTTATCAGGCGCTTATCGACCACGAGATGCCTTATCTGAAGCAAGCCCTGGAGCAAGACCGCTATCCCGGCGCCTTGATCTATTCCTCGTTCGAGTGGGATATGCCGACTCACGACCACGTCAACGTGGGTATCGGCATGGACGCCCCAATGTCCGAGGCCAATCTACGGGCGGTGGCGGAGTTCGAGTATCTGTTCACCACCCGTGATGCCGGCCTTTTTGATCCCGCCCTGGTGGAACGTCTCGGCGATCAGCCGCGCGCCAACACCACCCACGAGGACGCCCTGACCGCATTGCGTTGGCTGCGCGACAATCATCCCGACAGCTATATGCTGCTGAACCACCCTTCCCGCTACACGGGCAAATACACCATCGCCCAGATTCGCGAAATGCATGACCTGGCCCCGGATCAGTTTTTCGCCATCGAAGGCATGGTCGGCAATCAGATGGAGCCCGATCGCGGTGGCTACGCCGAGGCCTATGTCGAGGAGAACCTGAGCTCGCGCACCTACGGCGGTACCGACTATCTGGTGGCACAACTGGGAGGCACCTGGGACGCGCTCCTGGGAGAGGGCCGGCGGATCTGGAACCTGGCCAACTCCGACTACCATTTCACCACCGCCCAGGGCCGTTACAGCAGCGGCTACGCCCCCGGTGAATATGCCAAGACCTATGTCTGGAAGGATGGGGAGGACGCCTCCGCCCTGCTGGAAGGACTGCGCGGCGGCCGTCTGTTTGGTGTTTTCGGCGATCTGATCGACGCTCTGGAGTTCCGGGCCGCCAACGGTGATCGCGGCACGGTCATGGGGGGCACCCTGAACGCGGCCCCCGGCGACCAGGTAACGGTGACCATTCGCTTCCGCAGCCCGGAGACCAATCACTACGAATATCCACTGGAGAGCGGCCAGTCCGCTTATATGAAGCCGACCGTGGATCACGTGGACCTGATTGTCGGCGATGTCCAGGCGCCGGCGCGGCCGGACTCCGTGGCTTATCAGTCCGCCAGCAACCCCAGCACCCGGGTGCTGGCACGTTTCACCGCCAATGATTGGACCGTGGACGAGGACGGCTACAGCGTCATCACCCACACCTTCACCGCGTCCGGCGATCAGTACCTGCGCTTACGCGGCACCAATCTGGCGGTCAACGTACCGGGACAAATGAAAGACGGCGAACCACTGCCGGACGCCAAGGTGGAGGTCGCCAATGACGCCGCTCGCTTTGACGCCATCAACGCCCGCAATTACAACGATCTGTGGTTCTACTCCAATCCGATCTTCATTACGGCGGAGTGACCCTCCCATGGGAAGCGGCCGCGGGCCGCTTCCCGCTTTGTTTGGTACCACCCTTCCATTAATAACCAGCCATCAAAAAATAGCCTGGCGAACCAATTTCAATACCGCCCACTCCTCATTTATAATTGCCTGACATTAGCCCGAATGCCTGCACCCCAGCGGTCCGGTTTTGCCGTGCCCCGCGCCACAGTCCGTTCATGGAGTTTCAATGAAGTCCTGGATCCGCCGCTTGCTGCCGTTCACGCAGTGGCCCCGTCCCAGCGCCCGGTCATTGCGCAAGGACGCCTTCGCCGGCATCACCGTGGGACTGGTACTGATTCCTCAAGCCATCGCCTACGCCACTTTGGCCGGCATGCCTCCGGTCACCGGGCTCTATGCCGCCCTGCTTCCCAGTATCGTGGGAATACTGTGGGGTTCCTCGGCACTGCTCGCGGTGGGCCCGGTGGCCCTCACCAGTCTGCTGACCTACGCCGCTCTGCACCCCCTGGCGGAACCGGAAAGCGGACAATGGGTAATGCTGGCCATCTGGCTGGCGCTGTACGCTGGCCTGATCCAGTTCCTGCTCGGTGCCTTCCGGCTTGGAGTGATCGCCAACTTCATATCCAACGCCGTGATAACGGGGTTCATTAACGCGGCAGCGTTGATCATTCTGCTGTCTCAACTACCTGCTCTGCTGGGCCTGCAAAGCCAGGATTTCAGCACTGCGCTGGCCAGCCTCCAACACCACCTGGCCAATGCCGACGCCACCTGGCTATGGAGCCTGGCTTTCGGCCTGGGCTCGATTATTTTGCTGTGGCTGCAAAAACGCTTCGCGCCACGGCTGCCCGGCGTTCTGGTGGTGTGTGTCGTGGGCATCGCGGTCAGCGCCCTGTTCGGCTATCAAGCGCTGGGAGGCAATGTGGTGGGGTTGATTCCCGCCGGCTTGCCCGCCCCCCAGTGGCCGCCCTCCCTCACCCTTGAACAGCACCGCGCCCTGTTGCCGGCGGCGGTGATCATCGCCCTGATCAGCTTCACCGAGGCCATGGCCAGTGCCCGCACCCTGCCCAACCCGGATGGCCGCCTGTGGAATCAGAATCAGGAACTGGTGGGACAGGGGCTGGCGAAGATCACCAGCGGCTTGAGCGGGGCCTTCCCGGTAAGCGGCTCCTTCTCCCGCAGCGCCCTGAATCTTTATGTGGGAGCCACCAGCGGCTGGTCAGCACTGTTCGCGGCCCTGTGCACCCTGGTCTGCCTGCTTTTTTTCACCAGCTACCTGCAGCATCTGCCACGCGCCGTGCTGGCGGCAATCATCATCGTACCGGTCCTCAACCTGATCCAGCCGAAGGCGTTTCTGCATCTTTTCCGTACCTCCAGGGATGACGGCGTGGTGGCGGTGGCGACCTTTATCGCCACGCTGATCGCGGTTCCGTACCTCCATTGGGGTGTCCTCACAGGCTTCTTGCTGGCGATGCTGTTCTTCCTTTATCGGCGCGCCCACCCGCGCCTGATCGAACTGGGGCTGGACCCCGCCGGTACCCTTCGAGACCGCTCCCTCAACGGCCTGCCCCCGATTGCGCCCGGGGTATTGTCGCTGCGCCTGGACGCGTCCCTGACCTACATCACCGCACCGCTCATGGACCGCTTCATCCGCGAACGTCTGCAAAAAGAAACCGATCTCCGGGTTATTCTGATTTGCGCGTCCGCGGTCAACGACATGGACGCCACCGGCGCGGACACCCTATCCCAATTGCATCAGGACCTGCAACGGCGGGGTATCCGGCTGGCCCTGTCCGGGGTGAAAAAGCAGGTCCGCGATCGTCTGGCCCACATCGGCTTGCTGCAACGGCTCGGTGACGACAATCTGTTCGTTAACAATCGCGAGGCGATCGACGCGCTGGCGGCGCCCCCCCGGGAACACGACTGACCGGGCGCTCACCGCGGCCTTCGCTCATCGCCGCGAGAGCATGCACCGCCGGCCGGCGCGGGAACCGCTTCGGACCCGGCGGCGTCCAATCTTCCATGAAGCCACAGGGAGAAGCCCCATGCGCCTGCCCATCGCCCTCCTCACGGCCGGCCTGCTGGCCATCGGCGCGGTTCATGCCGACGGCTACGACTACATCCGCGGCGACGACGTCTACGAAGAAGACTACAACTATGGCCTCAACTACGAGGGCCTGAGCAGCACCCCGCGCACCCGGTTGCAAAACGATGATTCCGGCTCTCGCGGGGAGAACCCCATGGAAAAACACAAGCTGGAAATCGAGGACATGACCGGCGCCGAAGGCCAGGGCCTGCCCCGAAACACCGCCAAGCCGTTTTCCTCACCGAAGCGCCGAGAGCAACCCAAGCTCGATCTGCCGGTGCCTGGGCGCTGACCAGGACCCGGCTCCGGTCACGTTCCCGATGTTTTCAACCTGACAAACCGGCCGCTTTTGGACAACATAGACCGGGATCATGAGAAGGGACGCCTCCGGCATCGCCGGACGGAACGGGTACGCCATGAAACGCTTTTTTCTGTCACTGCTGGGACTGGCCATCATCGCGGTGCTGGGGACACAATTGTGGTTCCTCGGCCAGGTACTGTATTTACGCGCTTACAACCCGCAGAATACCGCCTTCATGGAACGGTCCCGCCAACACGGCACGGTGCAGTATCTGTGGCGGGACTACGATCAAATCGCCACGGACCTGAAACGGGCGGTACTGGTTTCGGAGGATGCCCGCTTCGTTGAGCATATCGGCTTTGACTGGCGCGGGATCCGTCACGCCATCGAGCGCAACCGCAAGGCGGGGCGCCCGGTGGCCGGTGGCTCCACCATCACCCAGCAGCTGGCCAAGAATCTGTTCCTGAACAGCGACCGCAGCTACTGGCGCAAGGGGCAGGAAGCCCTGATCGCGCTGATGCTGGAAGCCACCATGTCCAAGCAGCGGATTCTGGAGCTGTACTTGAACACTGCCCAATGGGGCAACCGGATTTTCGGTGCCGAAGCCGCCGCCAGGCATTACTTCGGCATCAGCGCCGCGTCCCTGGGGCCGGCGCAGGCGGCGCAACTGGCGGCAATGCTGCCGCGCCCCAGCTACTATGACGTGCGTGGTGTCACCGATTACGTGCACCAACGCACCCAGTGGATACAAAATCAGCTCCCCCTGGTGGCCTTGCCAGATCCGGGCTGAACAAAACGGGGCGGATGGTATCTCACCATCACATACCCACGGGTTCGAACCCGGCGTTCGATTCGACTAGATATTCAAGACAGAATTTGGAGAGCTTCCTATGAAAGCAATCGGGCTCGTGCTGCCCCTGGTAGCGCTGTTGGCTGCCTGTGACGACAGCCCCTCTCCCGATGCCGATACCCCCGCCGCGCCACAACCGCGGACCGAGCAAGCCAGCCCGGCCCCCGAGCCGGCCGCCGAGGAACGGGACAGCATCAGCGGCGCCTGGCGCCCCACCGGCGATCAAGCGGCGCGCATTCTGGTACTGGCGGAGGACGGCGAACTGTTTCTGGTAGGCGATACCCGACATCAGGGATTGAGCTGGGAACGCCGCGACAATCAACTGGCCCTGCGCTATCTGAATGGGCAGGACAACGTCAACGAGGCCGTTCTGAGCCCGACGCTGGAGAAAGACACCCTGACCCTCGCGGGCCAGGCCGGGAAACAGGACGAAAACACCCCTTATGCTGGCGTTTACCAACGGGACGACGAAGCGGTGGAACAGGTCAGCGGCGAAATCACTTTCGCGGACGACACCAAGCTGCCCCCCCAGGCGGTACTGGCGGTGACCTTGATGGACGGCAACCGGGCACCGTTACTGCAGCGCCTGATCCATCTGCGGGAAACACCCCAACCCTTTCACCTCTACCTGGCCAGCGGACGCCTCAAGGCCGGCGCCGACTATTCGGTGAACGCCCGGGTCATCGTCGATGGCGGTGTTGTCATGACCACCGGGGACACCCCTTTGCAGCGGGACGATGAAGGGCGGCTCGCCACCGTGAACCTGACCGCCCATGACAGCGGGCCGGCACCGGTCAGCTTCGTCGGTCGTTACCTTTACCACAATGAGCAGGCCATCTTCACGCCCTGCGACAGCGACCGGCGCCTGACCGTGACCGGCGCCATGGCCGATGCCCTGGCCAAGGCTTACCAGCAAGCCGGCCTGGAACCCATGGCCCCCCTGTTCATGGAACTGGACGGGACCCTGGAAAAACGGCGCGGCCGGGAAGCCGGTACGCTGGTGGACGCCCTGGTGGTTCGCGATTATCGCAAGGTGATGGAGCCCGAGCAGTGCGAACAACCCTCCGCGCAACTGACCAACACCTACTGGAAATTGATTGACGTGGACGGCCGGGCAGCCCCGCCCCCCGCCGAAGGCCGGAACCAGGCCCACCTGATCCTCGCCGGCGATAACACGGTCAAGGGCGATACCAGCTGCAATCGCCTTACCGGCGGTTTCACCGTGGACGGCGACAACCTCACCTTCACGGAATTAACCACCACCGAACGGGCTTGCACTGGAGACACTGTCTCCGGCGCGTTCCTCACGGGCCTGGAGCAGACCCGGGGCTTCCGCATCGATGGCGAACGGCTTAGCCTCTACGATCAGGAAAACCATCTGCTGGCGGTGTTCACCGCGGAGTATCTGTAACCGGAATCCGGGAGGCTGGCCGTGCGCATCCATTACCTGACCCACGTGCCCTTCGAGAAACTGGGCGCCATCAAGCCCTGGTTGGACGCCAATGGCGCGCACATCACCGCCACCCGTCTCTATCACGGTGAAGCGTTACCGGACCCGGATGATCTGGACGCGCTGATTGTCATGGGCGGCCCCATGGGCGCCGATGACGATCAGCGCTACCCCTGGCTGGCTGACGAGAAGCGTTTTATTCGCGCCTGTATCGACCGTGGCCACAAAGTGCTTGGCATCTGCCTGGGAGCTCAACTGATTGCTCGCGCGCTCGGTGCACGGGTGCACGAAAACCCGAACAAGGAAATCGGTTTCTTTCCGGTCCAGAGCACCGAGTTGGGCCAGCAGCACCCGCTGGGCAGCCTGTTCAATGATGCCCCGGCGGTGTTTCATTGGCACGGTGATACTTTCGAGATACCCGACGGCGCTCTCCATCTGGCCCGCAGCTGGGGATGCGAACACCAGGCCTTCAGCTACGGCGACAACGTCCTGGCCCTGCAATTTCACCTGGAAATGGGCGAGGACAACGCCCGCACCCTGTGCCAGGAATGCGCCACCGATCTCAGCCCCGGCCCCTGGACCCAGAGCGTCACGGAAATCCTCAGCCTGCCGCAGATATTCACCACCAATCAGCGTTTGCTGTCGGTATTGCTGGGGCGTTTTTTGGGTATCGGCTCTGCCTGACCGATCCTGGACAGCTCGGACTCATCCCGTATTCTTAATGCCCGCCGATGGTTACAGGATCGACAGGGTTCATGGTTATGGAAAACAACGTCGAACGCACGGAAACAGCGCCTTCTTCGCCGACCTGGGACAGCCAACTGACCGAGGGACTGGCCTGGCTCAACGACCGGGCCTGGCCACTCGCCGCCGGCACCCTGTTTACGTCCGCGCTGTATCTGCATAACTACATCATTGAAGAAAAAGTACCGCTCAGCCTGACTTCGCCCACCATCATCACCGCTTTGCCCATCCTGTTCGCGGTTCAGGTCTTCATCATTGCCTTGCTGGTGGCTCTGCTGCTGCTGCCCACGGCGATACTGTTCACACCGACACATCTTGATGGTCCCAAACTGATAGAGGAGCTGGGGCTGGAGAACCTCAAGGATAAAAACCGGCAGCCGGCTCGCCGGAGGTTGCTGGGCCGTTGGCTATTGGCCTTGTCGCTGATGGCCGTTACCTGGCTGACACTCGCGGAGTTGTTCAAGGATTCCGACAGCACCATCGCGGCGCTTTTCACGCTGTTGCTCCCTATCACCCTGTTCGCTGTTGTCGCCATCAAAGGCTTGTGGCGTTTCTGGCGGTTCTCGCCTGATTTCATATTGATGGCCCTGGGCGCCGGCCTCGCGCAAATATTGCTCCTGATGATCCTTGGAACCGCGGTTATGTCCTTCCTGGCTTCAACGGAGCAACAAGACACCTGGGGCTACCCGTTGGGACTGCTGGTCATCCTGGTGTTTGGCCTATTGCAATTCATCAGTTTGGTGCTTATTGCGACGATACAGAACCAGCGCAATCCCATTGCCTGGATCACGCTGCGGGGCTTCGCGCTTGTCGTGCTGATCGGGCTGTTCCCTCCGGCCAGCGCCAAACTGGCTGGCTACACTTTGCAAACATCCGCTTCCGGCGCACGCCATTGTGCCGTGTTGCTGTGGCAAGCCCCCCCTCCGGGACTCAAGGCCATTACTCTGGATGACCGCCGCTCCCGCGACGTAAAAATCCTGTTGGAAACCGAAGGGCGCTATGTGGTCCGCCAGCATACCGGCGACCCCGGCACCAACTACTTCGTACCCAGTGATCTGGTCAACGGTATCGCCGCTTGCGTGCCGGAGCCTGAGTCGCCCGCGCAACTCTCCCCCAGTCACCCCCCAGAAACAAAATCACCGGCCCCCAACGGGGCCGGTGATCATGAGCGGACCGGCTCGGTTCGCGGTTAAGCGCTTTTTTGCGCCTCCGCCTCGGCCATGCGGCCGGCGGCGGAGAGGATCGCCTGCAGGGCGGCGGCGGTGGTGTCCGCGGCCAGCGCCACGGCACTCCGCGTATGACCACCAACCTGCACCCGGACACAGGCCATGGCATTGGCTTCGGTGTTGTCGCCCAACGAGTACTCGTCGAACGCTTCCACTTGCAACTGCCAACCGTGCCGGCGGTTGAGCGATTCCACCAGGGCACCGACAGCGCCTTCGCCGCGGCCGGAGAGCACCGTCACCGGTGAACGCTCATCGCCGATGCTGATCTGCGCCTGCACGCCCTGCTCTCCGCGATGGAGATCATAGGAACGCAGCGTCCAGCCATTCGGCACTTCCAAATAGTCACTATTAAAACGCTGATGCACCCGGCGGCTATCGATCTCGCCACCATCCTGCTCGGCATCGGTCTGCACCAGTTTCGCCATTTCCTGCTGCAACCAGCGTGGCAGACTGATGCCATAGTCCCGCTCCAGTACGTGCGTCACGCCGCCTTTGCCCGATTGGGAGTTGATCCGCACCACTTCCTCGTAGCGCCGCCCCAGATCCGCCGGGTCGATGGGCAGATACGCCACACGCCAGATGTCACCGGGTTTATACAGGCCGAGGCACTTGCGGATCGCGTCCTGGTGGCTGCCGGAGAAGGCCGTGAACACCAGATCGCCAGCGTACGGATGACGCGGGTGCGTGGGGATATCGGTGATCTCCTCCACCACCTGCACGATTTCCTTCATCCGTGAGAAATCAATCCCGGGATCGACCCCATGGGTATAGAGGTTCATACCGCAGGTCACCAGATCCATGTTGCCGGTGCGCTCGCCATTGCCCAACAGCGTCCCTTCCACCCGATCGGCCCCGGCCATCATCGACAGCTCGGCGGCCGCCACACCACAACCACGATCGTTATGAGTGTGGACACTGATCAGTACATGCTCCCGATAGCGGATGTTTTCATGCACGATCTCCACCTGATCGGCGAACACGTTCGGCGTGCTCACTTCAACCGTGGCCGGCAGGTTGATGATCACCCGCTGGCCCTGATCCGGGCGCCAAACCTCATTCACGGCATCAATCACCTCGACGGCGAAATCGGTCTCCGTGGCGCTGAAGGTCTCCGGCGAATACTCAAAACTCCAATGGGTCTCCGGCTGCTCCGCCGCCATGTCACGCACCCAGGTGGCGGCCTGCACGGCGATGGCCTTGCAACCTTCCTTGTCCACATTGAACACCTGCTCGCGGAACGTCGGCGAGGTGGCATTGTAAATATGAACAATGGCGTTCTTGGCCCCACGTACCGCTTCAAAGGTGCGCTCGATCAGTTCGTGCCGTGACTGGGTGAGCACCTGGATATGGACATCGTCCGGCACCAGGTCTTCCTCGATCAGGGCACGGCAAAAATCGAAATCGATCTGGCTGCCGGAGGGGAAACCCACCTCAATTTCCTTGAACCCCACTTCCACCAAAAGCTTGAAGAAACGCTTTTTCTGCGCCACCGACATAGGCTTGATCAGCGCCTGGTTACCATCCCGCAGATCCACCGCGGCCCATAGCGGCGCTTTCTCGATGCGGCGGCCCGGCCACTTGCGATCCGGTTTGTCGACGGTAACGAAAGGACTGTATTTGCGATGATCGAAACTCATGGGGTGACTCCAATTGATACCCTGGTAAGGGAAACCCTGTCTTTTTTGGATTCCGGGGCCCGCCAGGCAGGCCCTCGATCGTTCTCCGGGATCACCGGTCAACGCGGGTCCGGGTACGACCGCCGCCGGGTAGGGCGGGGCCGCTTCCGGTGTCGCCCGGACTTGTGACCCGTGACGACAAGAGACAGTTTACGGAGACAACAGGGCAATGTGCTTGCTTTTTTCTCCCATTTTCCGAATATTTGGCAATATTATCTCGTGAAAACCGAAAAATACAAAAGGAAACACCACGCCCATGGAAAAACCGGCAAATCTGGATCGCACCGACGTCCGCATCCTGCGCGCTCTCCAGGACGACGGCGGCCTTACCAATCAACAACTGGCGGAGCGGGTCGGCTTGTCTCCCTCACCCTGCTCACGGCGGGTACAAAAGCTGGAAGCGGCGGGCATCATCCTGCGGCGGGAAACGGTGCTGGATCCCCGTAAGCTGGGTCTGGACCTCACCGTCATGATTCAGGTCAGCATGGACCGCCACATCCCCGAGCGGTTCGCCAATTTCGAGGCCACCGTGTCGCGGTACCCGGAAGTGCAACAGTGCTATCTGGTCACCGGCCAGGAAGCGGACTACCTGCTCAAGGTAGTGGTGCCGGACATCGACCACTACCAGAACTTTCTGCTCAACAAGGTGACCCGCATCGAGGGCGTCAGCGGCGTGCACTCCAGCTTCGTGATGCGGCGGGTGATCGACACCAGTGCCCTGCCTCTGGACTATCTGTAGTGAAAAGGGAACCCGGACGCGCGGACCACCGCGCGTCCTCACACGGCCCGGCGACAGCCGTTCAGGAGATACCGTGTTCGCGGGTCTCCCACCAGGGCCGGCGCAATTCGGTCTTGAGAATCTTGCCGGCGCCGGACATCGGCAGCGGCTGGTCGCGCACCTCCACGCTGCGGGGACATTTGTAGCCAGCGATACGGGCCTTGCAAAAAGCGATGAGCTCGTCACCGCCAATGGCTTCTCCAGGCTTTGGCAGAACCACCGCGTGAACCGCCTCCCCCCAATGATCGTCCGGAATACCGATGACCGCGCATTGCGCCACCGCCGGATGCTCGGCGATGGTATTTTCCACCTCGACGGAATAGACGTTCTCCCCACCGGAGATAATCATGTCTTTGACGCGGTCAACCACGAACAGATAGCCGTCGGCGTCCAGATAACCGCCATCACCGGTATGCATCCAACCGTCGACGATCGCTTTGCCGGTTTCCTCGGGACGGTTCCAATACCCCTGCATCAGATTATCACCACGCGCCACGATCTCCCCGACCTGACCGGGCGGCAGCTGGTTATTGTCGTCACCAACAATACGCACCTCGACCCCCAGCGTGGCTCGTCCGGCGGATTTGTGAAGTCCTCGCTCACGCGCCTCTCCCAGATGGTTCTCAGGCGGGTTGAGGGTGGCGATCGGCGACAGCTCCGTCATACCGTAAAGTTGCACGAAACCGGCATCCGGGAGCCGTGCCAAAGCCCGGTCAAGCACCGCCTCGCTGATCGGTGAGGCGCCATACAGAACACGGCGAACCGACGACAAATCCGCGGACACCACGGCCTCACTGTCGACCAGCATCTGGATCATGGTGGGCACCAGCAACATATCCGTGACACCGTGACGTTCCACCGCCGCGGTCAAGGCTTCCGGGCTGAACGCCTGGATAATGACGTTGGTACCGCCACACAACAGCTGCGAATACATCGCCGCGCCGTTGGCGAGATGAAACATCGGCGCCGCGTGAAGATACACACTGCCTCTGGGAAACAGGCCTTCCGCCAGCGCGTTGAAGGCATTGGCGACCAGATTGCCGTGACTGAGCATCACTCCTTTCGAGCGGCCCGTGGTGCCACCGGTATAAAAGATACCGGCGAGATCATTCTGATCGCACATCACGTCCGCCACCGGGGCGGCCTCATTCAGCAGTGTCTCGTAATCAAGCGAACCCGTTGGCGACGCGCCATCATCAGCCCACACCACGGTGGTTGCCATACCGTCGTCGGCCAGTTCCCGTGCCGAGGACTCGAAAGCCGCATCGACAAACAACAGGCGGGCACCACAGTCTTCCAAAGCCAGCGCGTTCTCCCTTGTGCTCCAGCGAATGTTCAGTGGCACGATGACCGCACCGGACCAGGCGCAAGCCAGATACAATTCAAGATAGCGGGCGCTATTGAGCATCAACACCGCAACCCGGTCTCCCGGCTTCACGCCATATTCGCCAAGCGCTCCTGCCAACCGGGCAACGCGGTCACCCACCTCTGCCCAGGTGCGTGTGAGGTCACCTTCAATGATGGCGGTTCCGTTTCGGTTAATCTGCTGCGCGCGGCGCAGGCCCTGAGTTATGTTCATTCCTTTCACTCCTGTTGAACCGTCTGCGGTTAGCTTGAACCGCCTGCGGTAAGCTTTGTTATTCTCGGTGAACTGCTCTCGTGAACGGCCCTGTCCCGCCAATGCCCTGGAATCAGGTTTCCTCCACGGCCAGACTCCCGGTCAACTGCATGGCGTAGGTATCACCGATCTCCCGGGCGGTCATTTCACCATCCGCCCGATACCAATGCCCGACCCAGTTAATCGCCCCGGTAATGGCGAATACCGTCAAGCGCACATCACAAGGTTTGATCGAGCCGTCTTCCATCCCGCTGGTGAGAAAATCACGGAAATAACGGTCAATCAGACGTTTGCCTTCACGTACCTGATCGCGAGCCAGAGCGGAAAGTACGTGGTCGTCGACCCTTACCAGGCATTGACCAAAATCGAGTGTCATCACTTCGCAATAGTGACGAATCAAGGCACGCAAGCGGACCAGACCGGTATCCGGCTTCGCCAGGATACGTTCGATACCGGCCATCGCCTTTTCCTGCCCCAGCCGATAACACTCAACGAGAATCTCTTCCTTGCTGCGGAAATAGTTATAAAGAGCCGGCTTGGTAATATTGAGACGTTCCGCCACTTCGTTAAGCGACGTGCGATCGTAGCCCTGCTCCAAAAACAAACTCACCGCCACTCGCAATACCGCTCCACGCTTGACGTCTCTCTCACGGCGCCGAGCCTCGAATGGCTTCCAAGGGGAAGCGGCCAGTTTCATTTCCGCCGCGTCGGCCCGCTTATCCGCGTCACCTGACATAGTTGCTCCTGGACATAGTTGCTCCTGGTTCGATTGCTCACACCTGACACGCCCTCACACCGGCTCATCGGTCTCCGAACTCTCTTGACGCCGGTTTTGCGCTGCGCCATTCTTCGATAAGTTACCGACCGGTAATACAAAGACTGACCAATCAGAAAAACATTGTAAAGCCAATTTTCACGGGAGAAGGCCATGGGCGAATCAGTCAGAGTGGCGGGGGTCGGCATGATCCCCTTCGTCAAACCCGGCACCAGCGATAGCTACGACAAGATGGGCGAAACGGCGATTCGCCTCGCACTCGCTGATGCCGGCCTCGAGTACCGGGACATCCAACAGGCCTACGTCGGCTATGTGTACGGGGATTCCACCAGCGGACAGGCCGCGCTTTATCGAGCCGGCATGACCGGCATTCCGGTGCTTAACGTCAACAACAACTGCTCAACGGGATCCAGCGCGCTGTTTCTGGCCCGTCAGGCAGTGGCTTCCGGCATGGTCGACTGTGCCATTGCGCTGGGCTTCGAACAGATGGAGCCCGGTGCTTTGGGGGATGTATGGTCCGACCGCCCCAGCCCGCTCAGCCGTTTCGTCGAGGCCGCCGATGAAAACGGAGACACATCCGGCATTCCCATGGCCATCAAGCTGTTCGGCGGTGCCGGACGTGAATACCAGCAACGCCACGGCGCCAGCGATGAAGCTTTTGCCTTGATCTCTGTTAAAGCGCGGCGCCACGCGGAACATAACGACAAAGCCATTTTCCGCGAATCCATCACCACCGAGGAAGTACTGGCGTCCGCCCCAATGTACGGGCCTCTCACACGCCTGCAATGTTGCCCGCCCACCTGCGGTGCCGCCGCCGCTATCCTGGTTTCGGAAGGTTTCGCCCGACGCTTGGGGATTCAGGCCGACGTTGCTATCCGCGCCCAGGCGATGACGACGGACTTCCCATCCACCTTTTCGGAACAAAACCTAATGAAAGTGGTTGGCGCCGACCTTACCGCGGCCGCCGCGCAAAGCGTCTACGAAGAAGCGGGGCTCGGCCCCGAGGCGGTGGACGTGGTGGAACTGCACGACTGCTTCACCGCCAACGAAATCATCACCTATGAAGGGCTCGGGCTGACCCCGGAAGGGACCGCCGAACGTTTCATCATGGATGGCGATAACACCTATGGCGGTAAAGTCGTCACCAACCCCTCCGGCGGGCTGCTTTCCAAGGGCCACCCCCTTGGCGCCACCGGGCTCGCACAGTGCGCCGAAATCGTCTGGCAGCTCAGGGGCCAATGCGGCCCGCGCCAGGTGGATAGCGCCCGCATCGGATTGCAGCACAACCTGGGTCTTGGTGGTGCTTGCGTCGTGACACTTTACGAGAGGGCCTGATCATGACATCAGAGACATTCTCGATCGATCCGCAATCCGCTGTCGGCCATGTCTTCCCTTCTCAACGCGCCTTCGTCGAGCCACGGCGCCTTAAATTCTTTCTCGAGACCATCGGCGAAACGAATCCGGTGTATCACGATACCCGGGCGGCTCGCGAAGCAGGCTATCGCGATATTCCGATTCCGCCGACCTATCTGTTCTGCCTGCAATCCCTCGACAACCCGGGCCCGCCAGCGGTGCTGGAACTGCTGGGAGTGGATATCGGCCGTATTCTTCACGGCGAACAGAAGTTTGCCTTCCATCACCCCGCCTGTGTTGGCGACGAGCTTGTTTTCACCACCCGCATCAGAGACATCTCCAATAAAAAGGGCGGGGCGCTCACCATGATCGCCCAGGCCATTCGCGTCGATAACGGCCATGACCAGCACGTCGCGGATATCGTCAGCACTATCGTGGTTCGAAACCCGCCCCATACCGCCGGAGCAACGCAATGAATCACTGTCCCGCCGGTCCGACGTCCTTGACGGTCGGAGAGATTCCGGTAAACCGCCATTTCGATCCCATCACGCGTCATGAGCTGGCGCTTTATTGTGGTGCTTCCGGCGATCACAACCCGATCCATGTCGATATCGATTTCGCCCGATCTTCTGGCTTTCCCGATGTTTTCGCTCACGGCATGTTCATCATGGCGCGTTTGGGCGTGGCGCTGAACGAGGTGTTTCCGCCCTCATCGGTGCGGGAGTTCGGCGTACGCTTTACCGCCATCACACAGGTCGGAGCCGGGATCACCTGCCAGGGCCGTGTCACGGCTATAGAAATCGTAGACGGTGAGCAGCGCGCCCGCCTGGAAATGACCGCCCGCGACCAGGATGGCGACATAAAACTCAAGGGCGAAGCGGTCGTCGCATTCGACCCGCAAGGAGAACAAGAATGACGGACAATAACGAAACTCTGGTGATCCACCCCCACGGCAAACTGAAAAAAAAGGTCGCCTTGATTACCGGTTCCGGACGCGGCATTGGCCGTGCCATCGCCCTCAAACTGGCTTCCGAAGGGGCCCGGGTGGTGGTCAATGATCTTGATCCCGACACCGGAGACGCGGTCGCCGCGGAGATTGCCGAAGCCGGCGGTGACGCCATTGCCATCAATGGCAGTGTGACCGAGGAAGCGTTCCCGGAGCGGTTCGTACAAGGTGCTCTGGAGGCGTTCGGCGGCATCGATATTATCGTCAACAACGCCGGTTATACCTGGGACGCCACCATCGGCAAGATGACCGACGACATGTTCCAGGCGATGCTGGATGTGCACTTGGTTGCCCCTTTTCGCATCCTGCGTGCCGCTTCGGAACCGATCCGAATCATGGCGAAAAAGGAAGCCTCGGAAGGTCACGAGGTCTTTCGCAAGGTCGTGAACATCTCATCCATTGCCGGGCTATACGGCAACGCCGGCCAAGCCAGTTACTCCTCGGGCAAAGCCTCTTTATTGGGTCTGACTCGTACCCTGTGCAAGGAATGGGGCCGTTATAAGGTCAACGTCAACGCGGTCGCCTTCGGGTTGATTGAAACACGTCTCACCCAAGCTATCGAGGAAGAGCAAAAAACCATCGAAGTGGAAGGCAGAGCCATCAAAGTGGGCGTTCAGCCATCGTTACTGGACACCATGGCCAGGACCATTCCTCTCGGACGAGCTGGCCACCCGCAGGAAGCCGCCGATGCCGTCTATCTGTTCTGCGCACCGGAGTCCAATTACATCAGCGGCCAGATGCTGGTATGCGGCGGCGGTCTGCTCATGTGAATGGAGACGACCATTCCTTCTACACCGGAGAGAAAACCATGCCAACCGTGCTGCGTGAAGACCGCGATGGCGTCGCCATCATCACATTGAACCGGCCCGCCGAATACAATGCACTTGACGACACGCTGATGCGGGAGCTGGACACCGTTACCGCCGCGGTGAGCGCGGACGCGGACATCCGCGCCATCCTGATAACCGCAGCGGGCAAGGGTTTCTGCTCCGGCGCGCAGTTGGGGGGAGGCCTGTTCAAATCAGGCGCCGATATCGGTGCCCGTATGCGCCGACATCTGCACCCTACTCTGGAAAGGCTGCGCGCTGGCCGCATTCCTGTGGTAACGGCGGTCAATGGCGCGGCGGCAGGCGCCGGTGTTGGCCTTGCACTGGCCGGCGATATTGTCCTCGCCGCGCGCTCCGCCCGCTTTATTCTCAGTTTCGCCCGCCTCGGCGCGGCTCTGGACGCGGGAACCTCGTTGTTCGTGCAACGCGCCATCGGCGTGCCGCGTGCGCGAGCTTTGGCGTTACTGGCGGAACCACTCAACGCGCAGCAGGCCGCGGATTGGGGACTGATCTGGCGCTGTGTCGACGACGACCAGCTTGGCGACGAGGCGCTGCACGTGGCCCGTCAAATAGCCGTGGGGCCCTCTCTCGGCCTGGGAATGATAAAAGCCCAAATCAACCATTCCTGGAGCGCTTCGCTTACCGAGACCCTGGATCATGAAGCCGACATGCAGTCCCTGGCCTTCACCACCGAGGATCTCAAGGAAGGAGCCCAGGCATTCGTTGAAAAACGGCAAGCAGTGTTTCGGGGCCGTTGAGGGCGGGTCTCGGGTTATCCATGAAGCGTGCTCACACCCTCCCCAGGGAGTAGCATGGAAGCACGCCACGCGGGAGGGCCCATGAAGCTGATCACCGTGACCGATATGCAAGCGCTGATCCGGCGCGTCGGCCTGGAACCTTTCCTGGCGCTGGCGGTGGACGCCATTGAAGACTACCTGCGCCGCTGGCCGGAATTGCGGCTCTCCCCCCGCCACGCCTTCCATTACCCTTTCGGCGTTACCGAACTGATGCCTTGCGCCGATGACCGGCTCTATGGCGTCAAATACGTGAACGGCCACCCGGGCAACCCGGCGCGGGGCAAGCTCAGTGTCACCGCCATCGGCCTGCTGGCCGACGTACCCAGCGGCTACCCACTGATGGTCAGTGAGATGACCTTGCTGACGGCGGTGCGCACCGCCGCCGTGGCGGCCCTGGCCGCCGGCCTGCTGGCACGGCTGGAAAGCCAGCGGGTGGCGCTGATCGGTTGTGGCGCCCAGGCGGAATTTCAGGTGCTGGCTCTGGCCAGCCGCCTGCCGGTGACCGAGGTGAGCTACTTCGACATCGACGCCACTGCCATGGACAAATTCGCCGGTCATCTCGGCCACCGTTTTCACCTGCGGCGAGGACAAGACATCGCCGATACGCTCCGTGAGGCCGATGTCTGGATTACGCTCACCGCCGCCAAACAACACCAGTCCCTGATCGACGAAGCGCTGCTGCGTCCCGGCGTCCACATCAACGCCATGGGCGGCGACTGCCCGGGTAAAACGGAACTGTCGCCAGAGGTGATACGCCGTTGCAAAACCGTGGTGGAGTACCGGCCGCAAAGCGAACAGGAAGGCGAGATCCAGCAAACCGGGGCCGCCAGCGTCCACTCCGAACTATGGGAAATCCTCACCAATCAGCGCTCCGGCCGTGACAACGACGATGACATCACCCTGTTCGATGCCGTGGGCATCGCCGTGGAGGACCTGGCGGTGCTGGACCTGGTGGCACGGTTGGCGGAGCGATACGACATCGGTAGCGAGGTGACCCTGGTACCGGATCTGGCCGATCCGAAGGACTTGTTTTCATTGGTGGCGGGCAATTGACGAGGCCTCAGGCCCACCCCCGCCGACGGCTGCCGCGGGACCACCACCAGGCGCCAACCAGATCCGCCAATAGCCGCTGGGTGCGACCGGCGCGATCCAGCGACGGGTAGAACTCGGCGATTTCCAGGATCCGGCAGCGATCCGGATCCACCCTCCGGCACAACGCCTGACACAAGGCGGGACCATTGAGCCCCCCGACCACCGGCGTGGCCACCGCCGGTGCCTGACGTGGGTGAATGGCGTCCAGATCAATGCTGATTCCGTAGTGCTCGCAATGCTGGTCCAGGTAATCCAGCGCTCCGTCCAGAGCCGCATCCACACCGTCGCGGCGCACCCGGGCCGCCTGAATCACACGGACCTTCAGGCATTCCATGGCGTCCTGTTCGGCACGCTCATAACTGCGCACCCCGAACAGACACAGTGCTTCCGGCCGCAACCGGCGGCGGCCGGGCATCAGCGCCGCCAGTGAAGGATCCGCCAGCCCCAGCAACGCCGCCAGCGGCATGCCGTGCACATTGCCCGAGGGGGTGGTCATGAAGGTATGGCAGTCCAGATGGGCGTCGATCCACAGCAGGCCGAAACGGCGCTCGCCCACCGTCGCCAGGGCAGCGTCCCACACCGCCATGGCATTGGCGTGATCGCCGCCGAGCACGAACAACGGGCGGCCGCTACTCAGTTCGTTGTACACGCGGTCTCGCAGTCGGCTCAGGTAATCGGCCAGGACCGACGGGCCGGACGCGTTGTCCGGCGGCAGCAGGCAGTCGCGCCAGTCCAGCGTCAGGCCATGACGCTGACGCAGCCTCCGCCACAACGGTTCCAGGCGGATGTCTCCAGGCCGCCAGGGCCTTTCCGGTCGCCGTCCGCCCAGATAGGACGGCGCCGCCAGCGCGGGTAACGACAACATGGCCAATCCTCGCCGAAACCGCCCGTCGCGGTTATCCTCAAAGCAGACGTGACGCCATTCCGCACGCCCGGTTCGCCACCAGCATACCCCCGTTGATGGCATCATGGAGAGCCTGGAGATCGACACCATGATCCCACCGCTTGCCGACCTGCCCGACCCCGGCCCCGACCTGGCCCCGCTGCGGGCGTACCATCTGGCGGATCAGGACACCCTGATCGCCGAACTGTTGCGCTCTCTGCGGCCCGGACCGGACCGGCAGGCCATTGCCACCGAGTGCCGGTCTCTGGTGGAAGCGGCCCGCGCCGCCCGTCCCGCCCTGTTCGAGCAGTTCCTGCACAGTTGGCGTCTGAATTCCCGCGAGGGCCGCCTGCTGCTGACGCTGGCGGAAGCACTGCTGCGCATTCCCGATGCCGACAACGCCAACGATCTGATCCACGATCTGCTGACTCGCGGTGACTGGAGCTTGCCGGACGACAACACCCCGGCGCTGATTCAGACGGCCGCCCGCGGCCTGTCCCTGTCCGCCCGCTGGCTGGAGCCGGACCAGGCACTGCCGGACGCCTGGCACGGGTTGCGCCGGCGCCTTGGTGATCCACTGTTCCGCCGGGCCCTGGTACAAGGCGTGCAATTGATCGCGCGCCAGTTCGTGGTCGGCGAGACCCTGCCCCAGGCGCTGCGACGGCGAGATCCGGCGCTACGTTATTCCTTCGACATGCTCGGCGAGGCGGCGCAGAGCGACGACGAAGCGGAGCACTACCACCGCCAGTATCGCCAGGCCATCGAGGCCCTCGCCGGCCAGGCCCCGGACCTGCCAGTACTGGCCCGGGATGGCATTTCCATCAAGTTATCCGCGCTCCATCCCCGCTTCGAATTCGCCCAGTGGGCCACGGTACGGGAGCAACTGTGGCCCCGCTTGCGGGATCTGCTGTCCCGCGCCGCCGCCACCGGCATTCCGGTGACCCTGGACGCTGAGGAGGCGGACCGCCTGGAGATCACCCTGCGTCTGTTCGGGCAAGCCCTCGCCCTGCCGGAAGTGGCGGATTGGCAGGGCCTGGGCGTGGCGGTGCAGGCTTACCAGAAAAGGGCGCCGATGGTGATCCACTGGCTCGCCGATCAGGCGCGCGAACATAACCTGAAACTGCCGGTACGCCTGGTCAAGGGCGCTTACTGGGATACCGAGATCAAGCTGGCACAACAGCAGAGCCTGCGTGATTACCCGGTTTATACCCGCAAAACGCACACTGATATCAGTTACCTCGCCTGCGCCAAGCGCCTGTTGTCCGAGCCCGCCTTCTTTTATCCGCAATTCGCCACGCACAATTGCCACACCCTGGCCTGGCTGCACCATCATCTGGACAGCTTCACCGGCGATGCCGAGTTCCAGCGGCTGGCCGGCATGGGCGAGGCCCAGCATCGGGTCTTTGCCGAGCGGCACGGCCATCCCCTGCGCCTGTACGCGCCGGTGGGCCCGTTCAATACGCTGCTGCCCTACCTGGTCCGGCGTCTGATGGAAAACGGCAGCAGCCAGTCCTTCGTCAACTTATTGCTGGACGAACACATCGCGGCGGAACAGTTGGCGCGGGATCCCACCCTGAACTGGCGTCCCGCCCGAGAACAACCGCGGGAATTGCTGCCGCCACCGGAACGGTTCGCGCCCCGCCGGGTGCCGACACTACCGTCACTGACCGATCCGGTCGCGTTGCATGCGTTACGGGCATCCCTGAGCCAATGGCAAGGCCACCTTTGGCGTGCCGGGGAAGCGGACGGCCAACCCCGGATTCGCCGCAGCCCCGCCGATGGCCGTGAACTCGGAGACGTGTACCTGGCCGACACCGACGCCGTCCATCGGGCCTATACCCGGGCGTGGGAGGCCTTCGAGGATTGGAGCCGCCGGCCGGTGTCGGAACGCGCGGATACCGTGCGGCGATTCGCCGGCTTGCTGGAACAACATCAGGCGGAGCTGCTTTATCTGCTCATGCTGGAGGGCGGCAAGACCTTCACCGACGCCTTCGCCGACTGGCGCGAAGCCCATGACTTCTGCGGTTACTACGCGCAACAGGCGGAGGCACTGCAAGGGGCTCCGAGGGTTCTGGACCATGTCAGCGGTGAAGCCAACCAACTGACCTGGCATGCCCGGGGTGTCTTCCTCTGTATCAGCCCCTGGAATTTCCCCCTGGCGATTTTTTGCGGGCAGGTTCTGGCGGCATTGGTCAGTGGCAACACCGTACTGGCCAAGCCGGCTTCCGACACACCCTTCATCGCCTGGCGGGCGGTACAACTGCTACACGAGGCGGGCGTGCCAGAGGCGGCGCTGCATTTTATCGGCGGCGAGGCCAGCCGGATCAGCGACGCACTGCTTAACGCCCCCGCTCTCGCCGGCGTGGCGGTGACCGGCAGCACCGCCACCGCCAAACACATCGAGCGTGCCCTGGCTGCCCGCGAGGGGCCCCTGCTACCGCTGATCGCCGAAACCGGCGGACTCAATGTTCTGATCGCCGACAGTTCCGCGCTGCCGGAACAACTGGTGCGGGATGTGCTGACCAGCACCTGTACCAGCGCCGGCCAGCGCTGCTCCGCTCTGCGGGTACTGCTGGTCGAGGACACCTTGCTTGACCGCCTGTTGCCCAAACTCCAGGGTGCCATGGCATCCTTGAAAGTGGGCCATCCGGCCTTGCTGGCCAGCGACGTGGGGCCGGTCATCAACGCCGGCGCCCGCGATCAACTGGAACAGGCCCGCGCCGGATTGCGCCGCCACGCTCGCTGGAGCGCGGTGACGCCGCAGGTCGACCCGGCTCTGGGCGAACAGGGGTTCTATGTGGCACCGGAAGCGGCACTGGTGGACTGGGAACACTTGCCTGAAGAGGAAATTTTCGGGCCATTACTGTACATCGCCGCTTGGCGCCACGATGAGCGGGACAAAGTGATCGACTACATCGAGCGCACCGGCTACGGCCTCACCCTGGGTATTCACAGCCGCATCCAGGCGCACATCGACGGCTGGGTGAAACGGGCCCGCGTCGGCAATCTGTACATCAACCGCAACCAGATCGGCGCCGTGCCCGGCTGCCAGCCATTCGGCGGTGAACGGCTCTCCGGCACCGGCTTCAAAGCGGGCGGCCCGCACTATCTGATGCGCTTCTGCACCGAACGGGTGGTCACCGACAACCGCTCGGCCCTGGGAATCGATCCGGATCTGGTGAATCTGGGAGACGCCCCCTAGACTGGATCACATGAGCGATACCAAAACCCTGCTGATCGTGGCCCACGCGCCCTCGCCCAATACCCGCAAACTGGTGGACGCCGCCCTGCGCGGCGCCGGGCATGACGACATCGAGACTGTCCGCGCGATCTGGAAACCGCCGCTGGAAGCCGGTCCCGAGGACGTAATGGCCTGCGACGCCATCCTGCTCGGCACCACCGAGAATCTGGGCTACATGAGCGGCGCACTGAAGGACTTCTTCGACCGTACCTACTACGCCGTGCTGGAGCACAAACAGGGATTGCCCTGCGCGCTTTATATCCGTGCCGGCCACGACGGCACCGGCACCCGCCGCGCCATCGAGTCCATCGTCACCGGCCTGCGCTGGAACTGGGTGCAACCGCCGCTGGTTTGCCGGGGCGACTGGCGGGATGCCTTTGTCGACCAGGTGGAGGAATTGGGGTTGTATCTGGCCGCCGGTCTGGACAACGGGATTTTCTGATTCGCCTCCAAACGAAGCCCCCGCTGGGGGAAGCCAGTCTGATGGCGAATCGCCCCTGCCTGCCCTCTACCCGGGCACCAGGTATATTTCCATGAGAAATAATTCGTCATTCTGAAAATTGATTTGAGAAACATCACACTCAAATTTACCGTTTCAACACCGCTTTTCAGACTTGGAACACCGCATTCCAGCGCCGCCTTCGCTGGTCGGTACCGACCGCATGTCTGACTGTTTTGAATGTCAGAGCAAACCGCCTTTGAAGGAGTAATCGCCAATGACCAATACGGCTACAACCGTCAGTGAGTCGCTCGATTCCCGGCGTTCGGTCCGTGCCTTCCAGGACCGGCCGGTGGACGGTGCGCTGCTGCGCACCGTGCTTGAGAAAGCCAGCCGGGCACCATCTGGCGGCAATCTCCAGCCCTGGCATCTTTATGTGATCGGCGGTGAGCGCATGGCGGCGCTCAAAGCAGTAATGCGCCAACGCCTGGAGCAGGCCCCCGGCGGAGAAGACCGTGAATACGACGTTTATCCTCCCAATCTGATTGCCCCCTACCGGGACCGGCGTTTTCAGGTCGGCGAGGACATGTATGGCCTGCTTGGCATTCCCCGCGAGGACAAGGCGGCACGGTTACGCTGGTTCGCCAACAACTTCCAGTTCTTCGGAGCGCCGGTGGCGCTGTTCTGCTACGTGCACCGCAGCATGGGTCCGCCGCAATGGTCGGACCTGGGCATGTACCTGCAATCTGTGATGCTGCTGCTGCGCGAAGCGGGTCTCGACAGTTGCCCGCAGGAGTGCTGGTCGCGCTATCCGCAAACGCTGGGGACGTTTTTCCAGGCCCCGGACGAGTGGATGCTGTTCACCGGCATGGCCATCGGTTACCGGGATGAGAGCGCCGACGTGAACCGGCTTCGCACCCAGCGGGCACGATTGGATGACATCGCGGAATTCCACGGCCTCTGACTATCCCGGCGTAACCGGCGGGCCAGGGTCCGGGCCTGGCCCCGGAGCCGACCAATCACTGATATAACAAACTGATACCGTGATCATAAGGACACCGAATGTATTCCTTCAGCGACACCTCTCTACAACTCCAGGATCGGCTCGTTCGCTTCATGGACGATTATATCTATCCCAACGAACGGGCCCACGCCGAACAACTGGATCACGCCGACAACCGGTTTGCCCCGCTCCCCCTGATAGATCAATTAAAGGACAAGGCCAAGCAGGCCGGGCTATGGAATTTGTTCGTTACCCCGGAATTGAGCCACTTCGCCGACCACCCCGGACTGAGTCATTTTGATTACGCGCCTTTGGCTGAAATCATGGGCCGTGTGCTGTGGTCACCGGAGGTATTCAATTGCAATGCCCCGGATACCGGGAACATGGAAGTGTTGATGAAGTACGGCAACGCCGACCAGCAGGCAACATGGCTGACACCGCTGCTGAACGGCGACATTCGTTCCTGCTACTGCATGACCGAACCCGACACGGCGTGCTCGGATGCCACCAACGTACAGCTGCAAATCCGGCGTGACGGCGACGAATGGGTGCTCAATGGCCGCAAGTGGTTCATCACCAACGCCTTCCATGAACGCAGCAAGATTCTTATCGTCATGGGCAAATCCGATCCCGACAACCCGAACCGGCACCAACAGCAAAGCCAGGTGCTGGTGCCCAAAGAAACGCCCGGCGTGGAGCTGGTCCGTCCGCTCAGCACCCTGGGCTACGACGACGCGCCTCTCGGCCACGCCGAGGTTCATTTCAATAATGTTCGCGTACCGCTGGGCAATATGTTGCTCGGTGAAGGACGCGGTTTCGAAATTGCCCAGGGGCGTCTGGGACCGGGCCGCATCCACCATTGCATGCGCCTGATCGGTGTCGCTCAGCGTTCTTTGGAACTGGCTTGTCAGCGTGCGGAGTCCCGTGCCACCTTCGGCCGTCCGCTCAGCCAGCATCAGTCCGTGCGCGAGGATATCGCCCGTTGTTTTTCGGAAATCGAGATGGCGCGTTTGCTCCTCCTGAAAACCTGTCGGCAGATGGATCAGCATGGTACTCAGGGAGCGCTGGATCTGATCGCCGCCAGCAAGACCACCGTGCCCCGGCTGGTGCAGAACATCATCGACCGCTGTATGCAAATCCACGGTGCCGGTGGCCTTACCGCCGATTACTGCATGGCGGAAGGCTTCAACTACGCGCGCTGGTGCCGGCTCGCCGACGGTCCCGACCAGGTTCACGAAATGACCCTGGGCAAAACCATCATCCGCCGTTACGCCGATCAGAACGGAGCGGCCTCATGAGCCCCGTTGCCGATCGCTTGTCACTGAAAGGCAAGACCGCGTTGGTCACCGGCGCCTCCAGCGGTCTTGGCGCGCACTTTGCCCGGGTGCTGGCTCTGGCCGGCGCCCGCGTGGCCGTGGCCGCCCGGCGTACCAGCGCCCTGGAGCGACTGGTCAGAGAAATTGGCGATAATAACGGCGAAGCTTATGCCGTCGCCATGGACGTTACCGATCCGGCCAGCGTCACCGACGCCATTGATGGTATCGAAGCACATTGGGGAGCGGTGGATATTCTGATCAACAATGCCGGTGTGGCCGATCCCGGGCGCTTCCTCAAGATCGACCAGCCCCGTTGGGACTTTGTCATCGAAACCAATTTGAACGGCGTCTGGCGCGTGGCCCATGAAATAAGCCGGCGGCTGGTATCCCGATCCCTGCCCGGCGCCATCGTCAATGTGGCATCCATTCTCGGCCTCCGGGTCGGTATCGGACAAAGCAGCTACAGCGCGTCCAAAGCCGCGGTGATCCAACTGACCCGGGCCATGGCACTGGAACTGGCGGAACAGGGCATCCGCGTCAACGCCCTGTGTCCCGGTTATTTCGAAACCGAGATGAACCAGGATTATTTCGCCACCGAGCAAGGCAAGCGGTATATCGGGCACACCCCCGCCGGCCGGCTCGGCCAGGTATCGGAACTGGACGCGCCATTGTTGCTGCTGTGCAGCGACGCCGGCAGTTTTGTCAACGGCGTGGCATTAGCGGTCGACGGCGGCCATCTGCTCAAATCGCTGTGATCCGGGAGGCGGCATGTCCAATACGATTCACACTGTTACAGAAGCGCACTTTCACGATGCGCGCAATCAGTACCCTCAGGACTGGCGGCGATTGGCAAATTATCTCCACGGCCAGGGACTGGACTTCGATAGCGATATCCCGCCCCGCCAATTCGCCACCGGTTTCGGCAACCTCAATTATCTGATTCGCCTTGATCAGCAATGGGCGGTGCTTCGCCGCCCGCCCCCGGGACCAATACCGCCTGGCGCCAATGACATGGCCCGTGAAAGTCTGATCCTGTCCCGGCTTCCAAAGGCTTACCCGCTGGCACCACGGGCCTTACATTACTGTGAGGACAGCGAGGTGCTGGGCGCCCGGTTCTTCATCATGGAATACCGGCCCGGCCTCAGCATCGGCGGGCAGATCCCGGAAACGATCCGGCAAAACTGGCGCGGCGAGGTCCCGCTGGGATCGCATCTGGGCACCCTGTTGATTCGCCTTTTGGCGGACCTGCATGCCGTTCCTCCCGAGCGTGTTGGTCTGGACCAGTTGGGCAAACCGGACGGTTTCATTCAGCGCACCCTGACCGGCTGGGTCGAGCGGGCCCGGTTGGCCTGGAGCAACCACCCGCCGGCGGATCTGATCCGGCTGATTGAATGGCTGCAACAGCGGATACCCGCGGATCAAGGTCATTGTTTTATCCACAATGATTTCAAACTCGACAACGTGCTGCTTCGTGAACACGACCTGTCACCAGTGGCGGTGATCGACTGGGACATGGGCACACGGGGCGCCCCGCTCTATGACCTGGGGGTGCTCCTCAGCTACTGGACCGAGCGCGACGACCCGCCCTGTATGCACGCCCTGAATCAAATGCCCACCGCCGGTGACGGCTTCCCCGGCCGCGAACAAGCCGCCACTCTCTACCAGAATCTGACCGGGACCACACTGACGTCCCTGACTTATTTCCGGGTACTGGCACTACTGCGCAGTGCCGTGGTGTTTCAGCAGATATGCCAGCGCAAAACTCTGAACGGAGAAGACAACGACTCCGGCGTTGAGTTCGGGCAACTCGCCCGGGAATTGTGTTCATTCGCCCTGGATGTTAGCCGGGGCAAGTATTTTTAAGTGAGAAGGAGCAGGCCGATGCAACGCATGCCGATGAATAACTACGAAAAAACCCACTCCCAATTCGAATGGCAGCTTCCCGACCATTTCAACTTCGGCGGCGATGTGGTCGACTACTGGGCGCGTACGCCGGAAAAAACCGCACTGATCTGGACCAATCAACACGGCCAGGAGCAGATCTACAGCTTCGCCGACATTAAACGTCTCACCAACCAGTTCGCCAATGTGCTTGCCTCCCACGGCATCAAAAAGGGCGACCGCGTTCTGGTGGTGCTGCCCCGGTTGCCCCATTGGCAGATCGCCATGGTCGGCTGTAACAAACTGGGCGCCATACCGATTCCTTGTGTCACCATGCTCACCGAGAAAGACATCCGCTACCGCCGCGAGCATTCCGGCGCCATCGCCGCGATCACCACCGCGGAACACGCCGCCAAGTTCGGAGATCATTTCAAAGTCCGTATCAGTGTTGGCGAAGCAGAGGGCTGGCTTGATTTCGATCAGGCCGTGGCCGCCGCCGCCGAGGATTTTTCGCCCGTCCCGCTGCGCATGACGGATCCCGCCATCCTGTTCTATACGTCCGGCTCCACCGGTATGCCAAAAGGGGTGTTGCACTCCAGTGCGGCCCTGTTCAGTTGGCGCGGATCAGCCTGGTACTGGCTGTCGCTCGACCAGGATGATTTGATGTGGTGTACCGCCGACACTGGCTGGAGCAAAGCCGGCACCAGCATTCTTTATGGTCCCTGGAGCTGCGGAAGCGCCGTCCTGTTCCACGATGGCCCTTTCGACCCGGAATCACGACTGGCACTGCTGGAGCGTTATCAGGTCAGCGTTTTCTGCGCGTCCGCCACCGAACTGCGCCGTCTTCTGCTCGAGGATATAACAAACCGGGACCTGAACCGGCTGCGCTTGACGGTCTCCGCCGGGGAGGCGGTAAACCCGGACATCGTGCACGCCTGGCGTGACCGCACCGGCGCTCAGTTGCTGGATGGTTATGGCCAGACCGAGACCCTGATGACGGTATTGAATTATCCGTCCATGCCGGTCAGACCGGGTTCCATGGGGCGGCCTCTGCCCGGCGTGGAAGCGGCCATTCTTGGCGAACAGGACCGGTTACTGCCACCGGGCAAAATCGGCCGTCTGGCAATCAAGACGCCCAACCCGCAAATCATGCTCGGCTACTATAAAGATGAGGAGCGAAGCGCCAGCAGTTATGTGGAGGCCAATGGAGAACGCTGGTTCATCACCGGTGACAACGCACATATGGACGAAGACGGCTACATTTATTACGAGGGACGCGGTGACGATGTCATCAACTCCGCGGGTTACCGCATTGGTCCGGTGGAAGTGGAAAACGCTTTACTGGAACACCCGGCCATCCATGAATGCGCCGTCGCCGCCAGCCCTGATCCGGATCGTGGTGAAGTGGTGAAAGCCTTTATCATTCTGTCACCAGGCTATCAGGCCAGCGACGAGTTGGCGCGGGAGATTCAAACTTTCGTCAAGGCACTCACCGCGCCTTATAAATACCCTCGCAAAATCGCCTTCGTGGAGGATCTGCCCAAGACCGCCACCGGCAAGATACAGCGCCGCCTGCTCAAACAAGCGGAATTTGCCTGACCCGTTCCCCTCCCCGGCCCGGGGGAGGGAGAACAGGAGCCCTCTCTTCAACCGCCCAGATACAATTCCTTGAGTTCCGGCCGCTGACTGATTTCGGCGGAGTCGCCTTCCAATCCAATGCGGCCATTCTCCAACACATAGGAATAGTCGGATATCCTGATCGCCATATGGGCGTTCTGTTCCACCAGCAGAATAGCGGTGCCGGCCTTATTGATCCGCTTGAGAATCTCAAAAATCTCCATCACCAGCTTCGGCGCGATGCCCAGCGAAGGCTCGTCCAGCAGCAACAGCCTGGGCCTGCCCATCAATGAACGGCCAATGGCCAGCATTTGCTGTTCACCGCCGCTCAGCGTCGCCGCCTTTTGTTGCATACGCTCCTTCAGGCGCGGGAAATAGCCGAACACCGTCTCCATGTCTTCGTCGACATCCTTGTTGCCAATACGGCGGTAGGCGCCTACACGTAGATTTTCCTCCACGGTGAACTGCGGAAAAACCCGCCGCCCCTCGGGGCAATGAATGACGCCATTCTTGACCAGGTCGCCGCAGGATCGTCCCTGCACGGATTCTCCGTTCAACCGCACGTCGCCGCTTTGCGGAGCACACAAGCCGGAAATCACCTTCAAGGTGCTCGACTTGCCGGCGCCATTGGCGCCCAGTAATGAGACGATCCGCCCTTCAGGAACCTCCAGGGAAATACCCCGCAAGGCATGCACCCGCCCGTAGTACAGGCAGACATCATCAAGCTTCAACATCGTCCACCTCCCCCAGATAGGCCTCGATCACCGCCGGGTCGTTCTGGATCGCCGACGGGCTCCCTTCGGCGATCTTTTCACCGAAATTCATTACCGTGATGCGATCGGATATGTCCATTACCAACGACATGTCATGCTCAATCAACAATACCGAGATCCCCATATCATCGCGCAGTTTTCGGATCAGCCGGGAAAGACCGCCGGTTTCGGAGGTGTTCATTCCCGCCACCGGCTCATCCAGCAGTATCAGCCGGGGCTCGACCATGACCGCCCGGCCGATATCCACCATCTTCTGGTACCCATACGGCAGGTTTTCAACACGTTCATTGGCGCAGTGAGACAGGCCGAACATCTCCAGCACGGCGTCCGCCTTTCGGCGGGCCTCCGCTTCCGTACGCCGGATAGAGGGCAGGTTGAAACAAATTTTCAGAAGATTGTGATTCAACCGGGAATGCAGGCCGGTGAGCAAGTTGTCCATGACCGTCATTTTCGAGAACAGCTCCACGTTCTGAAAGCTGCGGGCAATACCCAGGCCAATAATCTGATGAGGGTTAAGCCGCCCCAGGTCGGTGCCTTCGAAGCTGATCGATCCGGACGCCGGCGTATAGAACCGGCTGATACAGTTGAACACCGTGGTCTTGCCGGCCCCGTTAGGCCCGATGATGGAATGGATGCTTCCCTTTTCCACCCGCAAGGACAGCTCGGACACGGCGGTAAGACCAGAGAAACGGACCGTCAGGCGATCGAAACTAAGCATTGTCGGCCTCCTCGAAATCCTGCCCTGGTACCTTTTCCACAGGTGTCTCACCGGACGGACGCTGTTTCCTCCGCTGGAAGAACTCACCCAGTGAAACAAGCCCGGCCGGACGGAACAGAATCACCAGCACCACGGCCAACCCGATGACCAAATTGGTGACACCGACGTAAGCATCGGAGAAGTGAGGAATCCCGGTAAACAGGACAGCGCCCAGAATGGCGCCCCATATCGACGCCAAACCACCTACCACGATCATCGCCAACAGGAAGAAGGAGGCCATGATGGTGAAGTCATTCGGGCTTATGTATTGAATCCAATAGGCATACAGACCGCCGGCCAGGCCGGTGAAGAAGGCGCTGATCATGAACATGACGGTCTTGTAGCCGGCAACATTGATACCGGTGGCCGCGGCGGCGATTTCACTGTCCCGGATCGCCAGGAATGCCCGCCCGAGCCGGCTGTTGGCGATATTCATCAGCACCCAGGTCACCAGGAAAGTCAGCATCAGAATGACATAAAAGAACGTCAGGTCATCGGATGCCCATTCCGGGCGCATCAAAGGCAGGCCCGAATAGCCTCCCGTCACCGACTTCCAATTCAACGCAATTTCCGGAATGGACAATCCAAACCCCAGCGTTGCCACCGCCAGAAAATGGCCTTTCAGACGGACCGCCGGCAGCCCGATCACCAGACTCACCAGCGCGGCAATGACGCCCGCCGACGGCAAGGCCAACCAGATCGGCAAGCCGAAAGTCGTTGACAGAACGCCAGTTGAATACGTCCCCATCATCAAGAAGCCGCCTTGACCTATGGACACTTGGCCGCCGTAACCGGTTAACAGGTTCAAGGACATGGCGGCAATGGCATAAATCGCCATGGTGACCACCAGTCCCATGAAGTACGAGGACTGACCGACCAGAAATGGAAATGCCAGCAAAACCAGTACAAGCAGGGATACAAACCACCGCCGATCAAATACTTTTTTCATTGTCACACCTTCTTCATGGTCGGGGCGTCACCGAAGATACCCTGCGGGCGGATATAAAGAACCGCGACGATTAGTGCGAAGGTGCAAACCAGAGCCATTTCCGGCGCCCAGTAGTAACTCACCAGATTGCCGAATACGCCGATCATAAGTCCGCCGATCACCGCCCCGGGCAAGCTCATGAATCCGGCCAGCACGGCTGCCGCGAAGGCCATGATCAGCACATTGAACATCATCGACACCCCGAGGAACGTGAAGGGCGCCGTCAACAGGCCGGCAATGCCGCCCAACACGGAACCCGCGGCCCAGGTCGCCAGAAATACGGCATTGACATTGATACCCATAAGCCGCGCCGCCACCAGATCCTGCGAAGAGGCTCTCATCGCCAGCCCCACCCGAGTGTAGCGAAACAGGACGAAGAGAATCATGGAGAGCAGGAAGGTGATCACCAACACAAAGATTTCGTTGGGCGTGATGAAGACACCGGCGATGGAGAAGGATTTACCTTCCACCGCCTTGGGGAAACTGGTGGGGGTGTGGCCCCAAATCAGTCCCGCCGCGCCATGTATGGCGAGAAACACACCCAGTGTCATCACCAGCTGATTAAGATGGGATGCCTGACTGACATGACGTATCAGCACCCAGAACACCGCGATGCCAAAAAACGCCGAGAACGCAATGGCGGCGAGAAACGCCCCATAGTAGGGTAATTCAAAGTTTGTCAGTAATGAGAACGCCACGAACGAGCTGACCATGGCCATCTCGCCATGAGCAAAGTTGACCAGACCGGTGGTTCTGAAAATCAGCACCAGGCCAAGCGCCGCGAGCCCATAGACACAGCCGAAGATCAGGCCGCTTACTACGATCTGTCCCATGCGGACATACCTCCCGAGATGTTTTTCTTCTTAATGCGGCCCCGCTATCAGCCGAGGCAGAGCGGGGCCGCCTACTGCGAGCGACACTGTTCTTCAACCGCCGCTGATCTGCCCCGTCACCGGATCAAAGGTGATCGGCTTGGAAATCGGAACAATATGCCCATCCTTGGCTTCGGTGATGAACATGGAGGTCAGTCCATAATGGTTATGTTCGGAAAAGCTGACCCCGGCGTACATGGAACCGGTCCAGTTATCGAACGAATCGAAAGCGCTCAGGAAATCATCCCAGCTCAGTGTCTCGCTACGTCTCAACGCCTCAACCAGCACCTCCGCCGCGGCCCACCCGGTTTGTCCCCAGTCGGCAAGCGCCACCTTCGGGTAGTCCTTGCCAAACTGTTCTATGTACTGCTTGATGCTTTCGTCGTCGCTTTGATCCGGCTTGGGTAAAACCGCGCTGGAAATGGTGCCGTTCCATACCTCCTTCCCGGCCAGGTCGAACATCGTTTCAGAGTCACCGCCAACCGAGGACACCAGGAAAGCCGGCTCGGACAATCCGATGTTATAAAGCGCTTTTTTCAGCTGCGCCGCCGGAGCCGGCGTTGAGAAGGCCAGGATAGCGTCCGGATCAGCTTGGCGAATACGCTGGGCCTGAGTACTCAGATCGGAATCCGCCGCCTGGAAATTCACTTCACCGACCAGCTCCACATCCTGATACTCCTTCAACGCTTCCTTGGCGGCCTCCGCCAGCGGGCTCCCGTAGTCGTCGTTCTGGTAAGCAACAACCACTCGCTTCGCCTTCAGAGACGTGGCAATATAGTTGGTCAAAACCCGGGCTTCGAATTCATAATTGGCCAGGCTGGAACCCATATAGTTGGCGATAGGCGGATCGACGAACTGCTTGGAGCCAGAGCTGGTCATCAGCATGGGAATACCACTGCGTTCATTGAACCGCCGGGTCGCCACATTGCAAGGAGTACACACATTGCCAAGCATGGCGTACACCTTGTCCTCATCCACCAGACGCTTGGTCAGCTGCACTGTCCGGCCAGGCTGATACTGGTCGTCATAGGCGATCAACCGCAGTTTTCGCCCCTTCACTCCACCATTCTCGTTGACGTGCTTGAAGTAGGACTGGATACCCATTCGGATTTTATCGTAAGCCGCTACCGGTCCGGTCTGCGGGCCAAGATGACCGATGCGGATTTCCGTGTCGGTGACACCCTGCGGGGCATCAAGATCATCAGCCCATGCCGGCGGCGCCGCGAACAAGGCCGCCAGCGAGGCCGCTGTCGTCCATTTTTTCCAGTTCTTTTTGATCAGAAACATGATTCACCACCTTTGTTTTACTAATAACGTCATTATTCGTGGACGCCGCTCAATAGGCGGCGTTGAGAATGGCGACAATGTCCTCCCGGGTACGTATCGGCCGGGGATTGGTATTGACCCAGATATTGCCCATGGCGCCTTCCGCCACCGACTCGAAGCAACCCGGATCAACCTCCAGTTCCCGCAGCCGGACAGGCAGTCCCAGATCTTTGATCAGAGTTTCCACGGCGCTAACCGCGTCGCCGTCGGTACGCCCCATAGATGCCGCGACTCGTTTCTGGCGGGCGCGGTTTTCCCCTTGTCCACGATTCCAGCGCAGTACCGCCGGCAGCAATACACAGGAGGTATAGCCGTGACTGAGACCGGTGACCGCACCGAGGCTGTGACCGATGCCGTGGCTGGCGCCATAATCGACCCGCAAGATGCCCTGGGAGGCCAGCCAGGCGCCCTGCTGAGCCCGCAGCCGTGCGTCCAGATCCTCGGGCGCACGCCGATTACGAGGCAAGGCTTCACTTAGAAGCGACAGTGCGTGCAAGGCGCAGGCATCCACCAGTGGCGCCGGCGAACGGCTGCAGAGGGATTCCACCGCGTGATCCAGCGCGCGGATCCCGGTCGACAGCCAAAGGCGTTCAGGTGTTGGCAGAGTGACGGCCGGGTCCATGATCACCGTCGCGGGGCATAAAGCGGCGCCATGGTAACCATCCTTGACATGCCGCCGCTCATCCACGGCGCCGCCCAGACAGGAAAACTCGGCACCGGACAGGGTGGTAGGGACCGCGATCTGACGAACTGGCGGCGCCCGCAAATCAGGAATCCGCCGCTCACCCGAGGCATCAACGGTTATGTGGCAGCGGTCCAGACCCGCCACATCGACCACGTTTTCCGCCAGCGCCACGAGAACCACCTTGGCGGTGTCGATGACTGTTCCACCGCCCACGGACAGGATCAGATCCGGTCCGGCGCGTCGTATCGCGGCGGTGGCCTCGATCACCGTTTGGCGGGGCGTATGCTCACGGCAGCCGTCGAATACGCCAACACTTTTTACGCCCAGAGCCTGTCTGATACCGTCAACCACCGGCGTCGCTCTGTTCAACGTTCTGCCGGTAATGATGAAAACACGCTCGGCACCAAGACGCTCCACTTCGGAACGTACCGCCTCCCCGGCGGGAACGCCCCAGACAACACGGTCCTGGGCAATATACTGGTACCAACCTGAATTCATATCCGCCTCACTCCGAAACCGACGGCAACGCCCCTCACCGTATTCGCACCACAAAGCCTGCCTCCCATTGCTTTATTGCAGAACGAAAGGTCCGCTTTTTTTATCGAAAAAATAGAGTTAAATTGAATTAGCCCGCGCCCGCTTCCGGCAAGCGCGACCACGCCGGTCAAACCGGGAAAAGGCACGCTTCATAAGATGTGAATTCACAAGGGAAGAGCTGGCGATATCAATGGCACCCCAATTTTTCCGATAAGCGAGAGAGGCGCCTGCATGCTTATTCGGCACGGGCATAAGGACTTTGAGAGGGTTTCCGGTATTCATTTTTGCATCCAACCTGCCATTGATTTCACGCTTATACTTTTTGGAAGAGTAGTAATCGCGGCAGGCGGCCTCAAATCACTTTTTGAAATACGTCATCATTTTCATCACAAATACATCAAATAAAGACAGAACCATGAGACTGAACCGCATAGATCTGAACTTGTTCATTGTCTTTGAAGCGCTGTACCGTGAGCGCCGTGTAACCAAGGTTGCACGCCATTTGAATATTACCCAGTCCGGGGTAAGCAACGCGCTCCGGCGGCTACGCGAGACCTTTGATGACCCTCTCTTTGTACGTGGCCCCGAAGGGATGGTGCCCACTCCAGTGGCGGAAAACATGATCGTGGATGTGCGCCAGGCTCTGGACCTGCTCAGCCGCAGTGTGGGAGAAAATCTACGTTTTCAACCGGAGCTTTCGGAAAGGGAATTCCGCCTTGGCATGAATGATCTGGGGCAGGCTCTGATACTTCCCGGGCTGCGCGAGAAATTACGTGAGCAGGCCCCTAAAGTGGCGCTCAGCACCTATTACGTGGATCGCCGTATCGGCGAGGAGGACCTTAAATCCGGCGGCCTGGATTTATTGATCGATGCACCGGACATCAACTCCCTGGAGTTGGACCAGGCGTTCCTTGCCGAATTGCCTTACGTCGTCACCATGCGCCACGGCCATCCGTTGGCGAAGGGCCCGCTGTCCCTGCAATGTTATCTCGGCGCCGACCATATTCACGTCTCAAGCCGCAAGCGCGGCCGCGGACAAGTGGATGTGGCCCTGCACGCTCTCGGGGAGCAGCGTCATATTTCCATGCGCGTTCAGAACTACCTGGTGGCGGCGAACATCACCGCGGAAAGCGACCTTTTATGGACGGTACCGAGAATGCTGGCGGAAACCACCGGCCTGTATATCACCGAGGCGCCGCTCAAGGTGCCGCCTTTATTCTGGAATCTCTATTGGCCGAAAAGCGTGACCATGGACCCGGCAAGCCGATGGATGCGGCAGCTGATCATGAGCCAGTTTGCCGAGAGCTGCTCCCGACTGTTGCCAGATTGACGGCCCTCCCGCCGTTTGACGGGGACGCCGGTCCGCTCCGTCGATACGGCAAGTGCTGACATCAGAGCCACGCCGTACACTGCGCCTCCCTATTTACGGAGGCTTGTTTCATGCCGCTGTCCGTTCCCACCCTGGACACCGCCCGCGCTACCTTCGACAACGCCCGTCAATGGATCACCCGTCCGCGCCCCCTGATTCAGGCGCAAACCACGCCTTTTCAAGTCATCCATGACGACGGGCTGGCCCGGCTGCGCTACTACCCACCGCTGACGGAAACCGCTATCCCGCTGGAGGACGGCAGCGAGCTGGTGGTAAGCACGCAACGGCAACGTACCCCCCTGGTGCTGGTGCCGCCGCTGGCAGTGAACATGCTGATTTACGATCTGTTCCCGCAACGCAGTCTGGTGCGTTACTTGCGCGCCAGGGGGTTCGAGCTGTATCTGGTCGATTGGGGACGTCCGGGCCGGGAGAACGACCATCAGGGGCTGGCCGATTATTTTTCCGAACGCTTTCCCGCCCTGCTGGAACGGGTACGCGAGCACAGTGGCGAGCGCCGCCTGAATCTGCATGGTTGGAGCTTCGGTGGGTTGTTCAGTCTGTGCTATTGCGCGCTGGGACGTGATCCGGACATCGCCAATCTGGTTCTGGTTGGCACCCCTACGGACTATCACCGCAACGGTGTCCTCGGCCGCCAGTATCAACGCATCAGCCGTACTCTGGGCTGGCTGCGGCACCGTACCGGCTGGCGCGCCCATGAACTCTCTCCCGGCTGGTTCCGCTCACCGGGCTGGCTCAACAGTCTGGCGTTCAAACTGACCAGTCCGGTGGCCAGCCTCAAGGGCTACCTGGACCTGTTGCGCCACCTGGACGACCACGACTATGTGAGCAATCACGCCACCAACGGCGCTTTTCTGGACGACATGGTGGCGTACCCCGGCGCGGTGATTCAGGACATCATCCATTATCTGTGGGTGGACAATGTCATGGCCGAAGGCCGGCTGCCCATGGAAAGTGATGAAGGCGGCCTGAGCCAAGTCACGGTGCCCATGTTGAACATCACCAGCCCCACCGACATGATCGTCACCCCCGAATGCTCACGGGCCATGCTGCCATTGGTGAGCAGCACCGATGTCGAGTGCCTGTCGGTGAGCGGCGGACATATGGCCATTCTCGGCGGCGGCAAAGCGCAGCAGGAAAGCTGGCCGCGCGTGGCACAGTGGTTGGTGGAGCGCGATGGGTGATCGGCGTAACTTCAAGCAGGCCGGCCTTTCCTTCAGATGACGGTAAAAGCCCCGGGCAGATGCTGACGCAGGGTGAGCAGGTTTTCTTCGCGCACATCCATGTCACCGAAGCAGTTGGCGACGGTTCCGGTATAGCGCAAACCGTCCGCCTGGATCGCCTCGGCGGTGAGGATGGCGTGATTGATACAGCCGAGTTTCATCCCCACCACCTGGATCACCGGCAGGGACAATTCCACCGCCAGACCCGCGAGCATTTCGTGATCGTTCAAAGGCACACGCCAGCCGCCGGCGCCTTCCACCAGGATCAGATCCGCCGGATGACTGCTGATCGCACCACGCACATAGCCGGCCAGTTGGGCCAAAGTGATCCGGCGCCCTTCTTGTTGCGCGGCGATGTGCGGCGCGATGGCGGCTTTCAGCGCCACCGGGTTGACCACATCATAGGGTAGTTGCACCGATGAGGCCGCCATCAGGTTGACAGCGTCGTCGTTGCGCAACCCTTCCGGTGTTTCCTCACAGCCCGCCGCCACCGGTTTCAGCCCGTAGCAGCTCAAGCCGGCCTCCCGGGCCCGTTCCAGCAGCCGGCAACTGACCCAGGTCTTGCCCACTTCGGTATCGGTGCCGGTGATGAAAAACACCCCTTTCAGGGCCGGTAGCGCGGGCATCAGAGCATCTCCTTGCTGGCATGCAGAAACAGCACCCGCCAGGTCAGCGGCAGACCGTCCCGGGTGCGCAGAGTTTCGTAGGCATCGAGCATGGCACGGAAGGCACGCTTGCCAGTGAGACCACCACCACCACCTTGCACATGATCGGCGCCCGTGGCCTTGAGGGTACGGGCTATGGCACGCACGTCGGGATAGTGCTGGGTCACCGTCAGGGTTTGCTGAGTTACCGTGGACAATCCTTCCGTGGCCAGGGCGTCGTGCCACTGCACCATGGTCGGCAGATCATTGACGTGGGGGCGGCGATCCGCGGCTTTCCAACTCTCGGATAGCTCCTGCAGTGAGTCCCGCAATGGCACCGCCAGCAACAAATGGCCGCCGGGGGCGAGCACCCGCCCGGCCTCGGCGATCACCACCGCCGGATCACACCATTGCAGAGCAAAGCTGGAAAACACCAGTCCCAGGGAACGGTCCGGCAGCGGCAGGGCTTCGGCATCGGCGCACACTGGTGAAAACAGCCGGCCGGTACGGCCTCGCTGGGACGCTTCCTGAAGCATGGCCGGCGCCAGATCCAGGGCCAGCCAGCGCACTTCATGCCAGCGCTCCTGTTGCTGCCGGCTCAACGGCGCCGTGGCGCACCCCAGATCCGCCGCCCGGGGGATCGGCAGAGACTCAGGCGCCATGGCCAGAAGACTGCGGGCACAGGACAGCTGCAGCACCGCGTGAGCGTCGTAACTGGCCGCGGCCCGGCCGAACTGGCGCCCTACCGCCCGTTTGGTGGCCGTGGAGGAGGTGACGGCGGGCTCATACCCAGCGGATGGATTGAAAGCAGAAGACATTACGGTCATTACCAGTCGGCGGCGCTGGCAACGGTGCCGTGACGCCGATAGAAATCGAGAACCACGGCGGAGAAGCGCTCCGGCGCGGATAGAAACGGTACATGGGACACTCGCTCGATCACCGCGGTTTCCCCGTGTTCATTCAGCAGCGGCCGGATGTCATCCACCAGGGTCACCGGCACGATGTTGTCACGTTCGCCGAACACCATCAGCAGGGGCTGGCTCAGCGCCGACAGGGCCTCGCGCAGATCGGTGTCCGCCAGGATTACCAGTCCTTCGATCAGTGCGCGGCGAGCCGGCAGGCCGCAAAAGTAGAGGATTTCCTTGAGCCGGGCAACGTCCTCCCGCATGTTCTCGCTGTCTTTGCAGTTAAGCGCCAGAAAGCGTACCAGGGTGCCTTCGAAATCCTCTTCACAGACCTCGGCGAAAGTCCGCAGAATCGCCGGGCGCATGGCCCGCGGCCAGTGGTCGGCGCGGGTGAAACGCGGCGTGGTCGCCACCGTTACCACCGAGACCACCCGTTCAGCATGGCGTTGCGCCAAATTCAGCGCCACCAGCCCGCCCAGGGACCAGCCCAGCACATGGGCCCGTTCCGGCATGACCGAGGCAATCTGGTCAGCCAGAAAATCCAGCGTGTACTCGTCATTGGGTAACGGACTCTGGCCCATGCCCGGCAGGTCCACAACGGTCACCCGGAAGTGCTCAAGCAGAGCCGGCACGATGTCGTCGAAGACAATGGCGTGCAGCCCCCAACCATGGATCAGCACCAGGTCCTCGGCCTGTTCACCGGCCTTGCCGGTACAGCGGTAGGTGTTGTGAAAGGGGATGAGACGGGGCATGGATTACACCCTGGCGCTCGCACGCTTGCACGCAACACGCTTGCACGCAAACACAAAAACCTGCCCTCTCACTGCCTGGCGAACTTGCTTCATAATGTGCGGCCTCTCTGGTCCTTCCATTCTTAGCGTGCCGGCGTGTCAGCGTGTTGCGTGCAAGCGGCCTCCAGGCTGTTCAGCAACCGGTCCACATCCGCCTCCTCGTGGGCGGCGGAGAAGGTGATCCGCAGCCGCGCCTGCCCTTCGGGCACGGTCGGCGGCCGGATCGCGCTGATCAGCAGACCGTTGGCGCACAGACGCTGGCTCAGGGCCAGAGCATCGGCGTCCTCGCCCACCAACAAGGGTTGGATCGGCGTCGCCGAGTCCATCAGGGTGTAGCCGAGCCCGGCCACACCGCGCCGGAAACGCTGCACCAGCGCCGTCAGTTTTTCCCGGCGCCAGGCTTCCCGGCGCGCGATATCCAGGCTGACCAGGGTAGCGGCGGCCACCGCCGCCGGCATGGCGGTGGTGTAGACGTACGTGCGGGCGAATTGTATCAGGGTTTCGATCAGTTCGTCGGAGCCGGCCACGAAAGCGCCGGCGGTGCCCAGCGCCTTGCCCAGCGTGCCCATGTAGACTGGCACCCGGTCCTGCACGCCCTGATGCCAGAGCGAGCCGCGCCCGGCCTCGTCAAGCACGCCGAGGCCGTGGGCATCGTCCACCATCAGCCAGGCGTCATGCGCTTCACAGGCGTCCAGATAGGCGCGCAGGGGCGCCTCGTCACCATCCATGCTGAAGACGCCGTCGGTGATCACCAGCTTGCGGGCCGCGTCGCTGCGCGCCAGCAGGCTGGCCAGGGCATCCGGCTGATTATGGGCGAAACGGCGGGAACGGGCGCCGCTGAGCTGGCCGGCATCCAGTAACGAAGCGTGGTTCAGGCGATCCTGAAAGACCGCGTCACCCCGGCCGACCAGAGCGGTCACGGCCCCCAGATTGGCCATGTAGCCATTGGAGAACAACAGCGCCCGCTGCCGCCCGCAATGCTCCGCCAGCGCTTCTTCCAGAGCCTGATGCGGGCTCTGATGCCCACACACCAGATGGGAGGCGCCACTGCCCACCCCCCATTGATCGGCGGCATCGCGGAACGCGGCGACGATACGCGCATCACCGGCCAAGCCGAGATAGTCGTTGGAACAGAAGTTGAGGTATTCCCGACCGTCCGCCACGGCGGTACGTCCGCAGGCGGCATTCATCAGCGGTGGCGTGCGATAGCGGTGTTGAGCGCGGCGTTCCACCAGCGGCGCCCGCAGATCGAACCCCATGGGGTCAGGAGTCAAGCGTGGCGCCGGCGGTGGGCCGGCCGGTGTCGCGGTCCAGTACGTGCTTGGCGGGGCGCTTGCTCATCGCATCGTAGAACAGCCCCTGCTCCTCTGCCTGCTGCTCCGCCACCTGCGCGCGCAGCGCCTCTTCGTGGGCCTCGTCGGAGGCTTCGTGGCGAGGATCCAGCGGATGGATGCCGAGACGTTGGAACAACTGCCGGTCGTGGGTCGCTTCCGGGTTGTCGGTAGTGAGTAGTCGCTCACCGTAGAAGATGGAATTGGCACCGGCCAGGAAGCAGAGTGCCTGGGCTTCGTCATGCATTTCCTGACGCCCGGCGGACAGCCGCACATAGGATTCCGGCATAAGAATGCGGGCCACCGCCACGGTGCGCACGAACTCGAGCGGATCCAGATCGTCCACGTCCGCCAGCGGTGTGCCCTCGATTTTCACCAGCATGTTGATCGGCACGGATTCCGGATGGTGGGGCAGATTGGCCAGTTGTTGCAGCAGACCGACCCGGTCATCGCGGTTCTCACCCATGCCGATGATGCCGCCACAGCACACTTTCATGCCGGCATCCCGCACATTCGCCAGGGTGCTCAGGCGATCATTGTAGGTGCGGGTGGTAATCACCTGGCCGTAATACTCCGGCGAGGTGTCCAGGTTGTGGTTGTAGTAGTCGAGGCCGGCCTCGGCCAGGTTCCGGGCTTGATTTTCATCCAGCATGCCCAGGGTCATGCAGGTTTCCATGCCCAGCGCCTTCACCTGACGCACCATGTCCAGCACATAGGGCATGTCCTTTTCCCGCGGGCTGCGCCAGGCAGCGCCCATGCAGAACCGGGAGGCGCCTTTGTCCCGCGCCGCTTTGGCCTCTTCCACCACCCGCGCCACTTCCAGCAGCTTTTCCTTTTCCAGCTCGGTGTTGTAGTGACCGGATTGGGAGCAGTATTTGCAGTCTTCCGGGCAGGCGCCGGTCTTGATCGACAGCAGCGTGCTCACCTGCACCGCGTTGGGATCGAAGAACTGCCGGTGCACAGTGGCGGCACGAAAGATCAGATCATTGAAGGGCAGGGCGAACAGGGCTTCGATCTCACCCCGATGCCAGTCATGGCGTACAGCGGTTCGGGAAAAAGTCGTCTGGGCGTTGGCGGCGGCTACGGTCATGCTGGTTCTCCTTCTTGAGATCCCAAAGGCTAGGCAGCCCCGGGCACCCTGTCAACCATGAAGCATTTCCAAAGTTTACATTTGGTTAAAAAACATCCCAACTCGCTCTGCTTGTTGTGTGGTCGGGGCGCCGGGGCGCCGCTGTGCCCGCCCTGCCAGGAGTTCCTGGAGCAGCGCTGCCGTCTGCCCGCCACCCTGTGTCGCTGTGGCCTGCCGGATCCCGCCGGTGGCTGTGGCACCCTCTGTGGGCGTTGTCTGAAACAACCGCCTCCCTTCACCACCACCCATTGTGACTGGCGTTATGATTTCCCGCTGGATCGCTTGATTACCGCCTATAAGCACCATGGTCAGCTGTACCAGGAGCGCGCGTTCGCGCACTTACTGGCGCAGCGACCTTTGCCCTGGGCGCAAGCCGATGTCCTGTGCCCGATCAGCGCGCATTGGCGCCGGCGGCTATGGCGCGGGTTTGATCAGGCGGAGCGTCTGGCCCATCTGCTGGCCCCACTCTGGCGCAGGCCGGTTCTCCCCGCCCTGCGCCGACAGCGGGCCACCGCGCATCAGCAGGGCAGTAGCCGGCGCCAGCGGCTGCGTAATCTGCACGGCGCTTTCACTATCCAGACGCCAGTCCGGGGGCTCCGGTTGTTATTGGTGGACGATGTCATGACCAGCGGCGGCAGCGCCCGCGAAGCCGCCGCCACACTGCTGGCCGCCGGTGCCGCCGAAGTGCGGGTCTGGGTGCTGTCACGGACCTGCTAGCGCTCAGCGCCGGCCATGACCAGGCCGGGTCCTGATTGAGGGTGCCGTCGGCGGCACCAGGCTCTACAATACGCGCTTGCTCCATTCGAGGGATCCGCTCGCGCCATGAAAATCAGCATCGCTCAAGGCCACAATCCGCCACACAATATCGACGGCATCACCGTGATCATTGATGTGATCCGCGCCTTTACCACCAGCCATCAGGCGTTCGTCGGCGGTCTCGATCACATTTTGCCGGTGGCCACGGCGGAGGAAGCCTTCGCCCTGCGCGAGCACCACCCCCAGGCACTGCTGGCCGGCGAGGTGCAGGCGTTGCCGATCAAGGGTTTTGACTACGGCAACTCCCCCTGGGAAATCGCCAACAGCGACGTGACGGACCGCACCATGATCCTGCGCACCACCAACGGCGTCACCGCCACCCTGCGGGCACGGGACAGCCGGGAGGTGCTGGTGGCGGCGCTGATCAATGCCGAGGCCACCGCCCGTTATATTCAGGAAAAAGCCCCGCCGTCGGTGGTGCTGGTGGCTTCCCACCCCACCGGGGACGAGGATGTGGCCTGCGCCGAGTACATTCGGGCTTTGCTGGGCGGCGACGGCATCACCCTGGAACAGGCCCAGGAGCGCACCCGTAACGCCTTCGCGGCACGGAAGTTCTTCGACGGCAGCCACCCGCGCCTGCGCCCCGAGGATATTCACATGGCCAGTAGCAACGCCGGGGATGATGGGCTGGTGATGAAGGTAAGCTTCGA